>JACRPC010000019.1 GCA_016214125.1 Rhodospirillales bacterium
AGAGAGTTGCGATCGCCAACAACCGCCTCCAATCGACGGCGGTCCAAGGCGGAAACATTCACCATGATACCTGTTCGCATCCGCCCAGATTCGCACGGATCAATCCCGTCGGGAATCCTATGAATGCGTCAGACCACTAGCGGGCATCAACTGGCCAATTTGAGCGCGCTATCGCAATGCCGCCCCCACCACCCCACCTTGTACCGAACAAAAAGTTGTGGCACAACTTTGGCTTGTTGACCAAGGCGCACCGTGAATGACACAGATCCGTTACCTCATTGCATTCTCGAACGGGTACACTCGGGAGATTTCTTGCAGTACCCCCCCGATGGCGAAACGAGGCGGGAGGTAACTGTGACGGATTTGATCCTGGGCTATATGGCGGCCTTCGCTGCCGACGATCCCGATACCAGGATTCACGTGTCATGACGACGCTTCCTGCCGCAACCGGAAACATTGCTGGTGCGGTCGCTGCCGATTTCTTTTCGGTCCTTCTTCCCGGCGTTCCCGGGGCCAGCACAGCGGGAGAAATAACGACAGGAGTCATCAACGGTTTTTTGGGTAGGCGGCTGGAAAAGGCCCGCGAGATTCTGATTGAAGAGGTCCGTCTGGGCCATAGGTCGCTTGTCGAGGCCGGTCATGAAGACGAGGCTTTGTCGATCATCGAGAGATATCTTCGCGCCGCCAGGGAAGGCGCAGCCCGGCTCAATCTTCGCCTGATGGCCCGTATCGTTGCCGGACAGGCCGAGCGCGGGAATCTGGTCGCCGACGAATTTCTGTATTATGCCGATCTTCTGGCTTCGTTGCGCCAGGAGGAGGTCATCGTCCTGGCGACGTTGTATCGGTATTGGACATCAACTGATGTTCAAGCGATGCCTGATGACGAAAGAAAAAACGCTACAAACCAAAGAACACGAGATGAGCTTGTCCCGGCAGCATTATCTTCAAAGGAACTTCTTTTGGCAACTCTGGGGGCCGTATCGCGAACGGGTTTGGTGATTAGCGCTTCGGCTTGGGGCGGGATAGTTTATTTCCCTTCTCCGCTAATGGATGATCTCAACCGCCTATGCCCATTGGGCGAGGTCTTGTGTCGGGAAGGTGCCGGATGACCGATATTCCGACACTGATCGCCGCCAGAAAAACACTTACGACGATTCCCGAATGGACGTTACAGAACGATCAGTTCCGGTTGGTTGCGACGCTCGACCTAGACGGCGTGACTTTGGATGGTATTTGGCTTCGCGTTACGGCTTATAAGGCAATCCCGGATCGGCGAGTTTCATTCCAAATCGAATTCAAACCCGAAGGGTTCCGGCATATACCGGCTGCAAGAGTCGATTGGCGGCCAGCAAACCCACATTCGAATAGGAATATTGGCCCGGCACACCTCAGATTGATGGTTATTGAGGGGTCGCACCACCATACCTTCGATGCAAATTGGCCGCTTGGCTTTGAGCGCATGGTGAGCGAGAATCTGCCAATTGCCGAGCCATTGGTTCCGGACCCCAGAGATTTCGAGGGCTTGCTCCACTTGGTTGGCAGGTTATTCAATGTGGATGGAATGAAGGGCATAGCGGTTCCCAAATGGGAACCCGGCCTTTTTGATCGATGAGCGACATGGAAAACAGAAATACGGCGTTCCGCGCCATCATCGAAGAAGTAGCGCGCTCTCTGGCGTCGGTTCGTCATGAGGGCGAGGCGTCTTATGTTCGTACGCCTATTCTTTATCCTGGCGGATCGTTGGTGGTTGTCCGCGTCGAGCAGGCCGGACGCCATTATCTGATTTCCGATATGGGCCTGGGTTTTGTTGAGGCCGACCAAATGGGAGCCGAGGTCAGCTTTGGCCGAACTGCCCCCCATATAGCCGAAAAAGCAGGAATCGCGTTCGAGCATCATTCCTTCATCGTGAAGGAGGTCAGCCGCGATCAATTGGTCGGTGCAGTGGCGACGGTTGCGGCCTGTTCGCAGGAAGCCGTTCAGATTACCGCGATGAAACTGTCCGAGAGGAAGACTGTCGATGCCTCGGAGCGACTTTATGGACGCCTTATCCGAGTCTTCACGCCCGCCAAGGTTACGCGCCATGCTGAAGTCTATGGGGCGTCTAATACGCCCTGGTCTGTAGCAGCGCTCGTAAAATCAGACGATCATCAAGCTGTCTTCGAACCCGTGACCGATCATCCCAATTCCGTTGCATCTGCCGTTGCCAAGTTCGTCGATCTTTCCCAGCTTGATCGCCCCCCCGCTCGGGTTGCCGTCGTTCACGACAAAAAGACTTTCGGGACACGCCTGAATCTGATTGCCAGTGCCGCGAAGGTTATTGAAGAAGGCGCAACTGATCGGATGCTGGAACGGGTCGCCGATCTACAGGCTGCTTAAGAAATTAACACCAGCCCGTTAGCTCAGTGCTTGGCTTATTTGTCATATTGACGATGAGCACCCAGAAGTTCCCACTTTCATCTCCTCCGGCACGCCATTTGCGGGCCTGTCCGGCCCGGAGACATCGGTAACGGACCGTACCTATGACATGAATCGCCCCCACTCCCGCGTGATTAGGCGGGAAGCCGACACTTCCAACATTCCCCGACCCGAGCCGACATTGGCGGGCATGGCCCGTTCGCCGCGAGCGCGCAAACGATGCCGGATGCGACGTCGGGTGCTCGCCTGACCGGTCTCAAGACAATCGGGATCGGACCGACGGTCGTGGCGCCGTTTCGAAGCCGTCGAGAAAGATCTCGACCGCTAGCCGGGCGAATTCGGATGGCGGAACCGGCCCTTGGGGGTCGTACCAGATGTAGGTGTAGTTGATGATGCCGAACAGCATCATCGCGTACATTTTCTTGGTGCGCCGGGTGATGCGTTTGTGGCGATCGAGGCGAACAAGAAGATCGGCGACCGCGCCGACCAGATTGCGCTCAAGCTGCTTGATGGCTTCTTGCTTCTTGGCGCTCAGCAGATCGAGATCGTTGAGCAGCACCCGCTGCTCATTGGGCGAGCCGGCGTTGACGGAGACCACGACATCGACGACGCGCTGCAAAATTTCCTCGACCGTGCCCTTGGAGTGGACCGCCGCCTCGACCTGAGCGAACAATTCGCCGACGTGATTGTCGAGAATGGCGAACAGGATGGCCTGCTTGGAATCGAAATAGTGATAAAGGGCGCCGCGCGAAATGCCGCAAGTCTCGACCAGATCGGCGATCGACGAACGCGCATAGCCCGCGTCGGCAAACAGCTTGGCCGCCTTCTTGAGGATGGCCTTGCGGATGTCGTCGTAACGAGCCGATCGGGTGCGTGCCATGGGCTTGGGATTCCTGTTCCAACACGCTGCGCGGTCTACATCCGCTTTGCCACTTCCTCAAGCATGACTTCCGTGGCGCCGCCACCAATGGTGAGGATGCGGGCGTCGCGCGCCATACGTTCGATCACCGTGCCGCGCATGAAGCCCGTGCCGCCATGCAACTGCAGGCAGCCATGCACGACTTCGTGCAGCACTTCGGGCGCCAGGGCCTTGACCATTGAGACCTCGCGGATGCATTCCCGCCCCTCCGCCGCCAGCGTCGCCGCCTGGTAGGCCAATTGCCGGGCGGCCGCCGCCTTGCAGGCGAGCGACGCCAGCTTGTGCCGCACCACCGGTTGGTCCCAAAGCGTGCCTCCAAAGGCCTGGCGGGTCTTCACGTAGTCGAGGGTCACCTCGATCGCCTTCGCGGTTTCGCCGGCGCAGATGCCGCCGACGCAGATGCGCTCATTCTGGAAGGTGTCCATGATGCCGTAAAAGCCGCGATTCTCCTCGCCCAAAAGGGCGTCGGCCGGCAGGCGCACATCGTCGAAGACGATTTCGGCGGTGTCGGAGCAAAGCCAGCCATGCTTCTCAAGCGCAGTGACCGAGACGCCGGGGGCATGGCGATCGACCAGGAACAGCGAGATGCCGCGGCTGCCCTTGGCCTCGGGATCGGTGCGCGCCGCAACGATGATCAGGTCGCCATGCACTGCGTTGGTGATGAACATTTTCGAGCCGCGCAGCACCCAGCCCGCGCCGTCGCGCACCGCGCGCGTTTTCAGGCCAGCGACGTCGGAGCCGGCGTGCGCCTCGGTCACCGCGATGGCGCAGATGGTTTCGCCGCGGATGATCGGCGGCAGATGGCGGGCCTTCTGCGCGGGGCTGCCGTCGCGGGTGATATGCACCGCCGACATGTCGGTGTGCACAAGCACCGAAGCGGTGAAGCCGCCGAAGGTGGAGCGGCCCAGTTCCTCGGCGAACACCATTGAGGCCAAGGGTCCCAAATCGGTGCCGCCATACTCGATCGGATGGCGCATGCCGAGAAAGCCCAGCGCCCCCATCTTGCGGAAGACCGCCCGGGGGATCAGCCCCGTTCGTTCCCATTCCAGGCCGTTGGGCGTCACCTCGGTCTCGACGAAGCGGCGCACCTGATCGCGCAGCATGCGCAATTCCTCGGGCAGCGCCATCGGTTCGGCCGGCCGATAGGGCGTGGCCGATTGCCGTTGTTGCGGCTCGCGGATGGTGCCGGTTCGCATGCCCGCCCTCCTAATTTTCTAGCCCGGACGTTCGGTTTATTTTAATATCGGCCGACCGGGCGTCAAGGCGCGACGCCGGTTGCCACCCTTGGAGCGGGAGACGCCCATGCAGGCCATCGACCGCATCGCCGACGGCGCGGTGCAGGAAATCATCTTGAATCGCCCCGACAAGATGAATGCGCTTGGTAATTCGGAATTCCAGGCTTTGGCCGCCTTGGCCGTGGCCGTGGGGCAAAGTGGGGCGCGGGCAGCGATCCTGCGCGGCGAGGGCCGCGCCTTTTGCACCGGCCAAGATATCGCCAGCCTGGACCCATCCGCCACCGACGCCGAACGCCTGATGCGCGAGGGCGTCAACCGCGCGATCGAGGCGGTGTACGCCATACCGGTGCCGACGATCGCCGCCGTTCAGGGCCATTGCGTCGGCGGCGGCTTCGGTCTGGCCTTTGCCTGCGACATCGTGCTGGCCGCCGAGGACGCCTTTTTCGGCAGCCCTTTCGGCAAGATCGGCTGCGTGGCCGATTCCGCCACCCACTATCATCTGCGCCAGCGGCTGGGCCACCATATGGCCTCGGAGCTGATCTACACCGGCCGAATGCTGTCCGGCCGCGAAGCCGCCGAACGGGGGCTGATCAACGCCGCTCTTCCGCCCGACCGCCTGTTGGCCGAGGCGCGCAAGATGGCGGCGACGATCGCCCAAGGACCGACCTTGGCCTTTCGCGAATCGAAGCGCATCTTGCAGTCGGATGCCGGCTTCGCCGCCACTTTGGACGCCGAAGCCGTCGCCCAAGGTCTCAACATCAAGACCCACGACGGCGTCGAGGGCTTTCGCGCCTTCCAAGAAAAGCGGCCGCCGCGCTTCACCGGTTTCTAGGGCGGGGGCCATTCTTCCCTCACCCACCGGCGGCGGCCAAAGCCAAGCCGCCCCGGTTCTTGCGGGCGGTGCCGACTAGAAAGTCGACAATCGCCGCGCTGGAGCTGCCGGGGGGGAAGATTTCCGCCACCCCTTGCTCCCTCAAACGCCGCGCCTGGTGCTTGGGAATGTTGCCGCCGCAGACGACCGGCACGTTGGTCAGGCCCTTTTGGCGCAGCATATCGACCAGGGCGACGATCTGGCCGTAATTGGAGGCGTGCGAGCTGATGCCGACGGCGTCGACATCTTCTTGCAGGGCGGCATGGACGATCCTCTCGGGCGTCTGGTTTGGCCCCAGATAGACGACCTCGAAGCCAGCATCGCGCAGCATGCGCGCCACCACTTCGCCGCCGGTGGTGTGACCATCGAGCCCGATCATGGAAACGATAATCTTGATTCCGCGTCCCGATTGCATCGCTGGGTCCTTTCCGTCACGCGGCCACGGGATCGAGCGCGAACGGGCACTCGATCATGTTGAGCGGATCGTAGGAAAGGCCGCGCCCGAGGCGGATGACCCCCATGATCTCGCCGGCGGTGGCGTAGACCTTGACCGCCGCGATGATCGACGGCATCAGGTTGAACCGCTCGCCCTTGCCGGCGTCGGCGTGAAGTTGGCGTAGGCGGGCCTCGATCGCCGACCAGTCGCGGGTTTTCTTCCACTCCGCCATGCGGTCGGCGATGGCCTCGGATGCCTCGGCGTGAACTTCCATGATCGGAATCTCGAAGTCGTCCTCCTCGGGAATCACGAGATGATTGACGCCGACGATCTTCTGCTCGCCGCTGTCGATCGCCCGAAACTTCCTGTTCGCCTCCTCGTAGATCATCTCTTCGATGAAGCCTGAGCGGACGGCGGCCAGCATGCCGCCGATCTTCTCGATCTTCTTCAGCACCTTGTAACCCTCGGCCTCGATGGCGTTGGTGAGCGCCTCGACGAAGTAGGAACCGGCCAGCGGATCGACGACATCGGCGGCGCCGGTCTCATGGGCGACGATGTGCTGGGTGTTGAGCGACATCCGGGCCGCCAGGGTCGAGGGTTCGGCGTGAGCGTTGTCGAGCGTGGCGTTGTCGAGCGCCGTGCAGCCGCCGATCACGCCGGCCAGCGTCTGGATGGCCGAGCGCACCAGATTGTTGAGCGGCTGCTGGTAGGTCATGGTGCGGCCCGACGTGTGCACGGCAATCAGCAACTGGCAGGACTTTTCCTTCTTGGCCTTGAATTCCTCGCGGGCCATTTTCGCCCACATGCGGCGCAGCGCCCGAATCTTGGCGATTTCCTCGAAGAAGCGGGAGCCGACCGAGACCAGCTCGTAAGGCAGGGTGGCGACCTCGTCGAAATCAAGGCCGCGTTCATTGACCAAGAGGCCGCAGACCTCGCGCAGCATCGCCAGCACCACACCCAGCGCCTGGGCGTTGTTGCCGCCCGATTCCTGGAAATGCTGGCTGATCACCGCCGCCCGCATCCGTATCTTGTTGCGAATCACGTATTCGCAGGCGTCAAGAAAGAGCTTGAGATTGAGTTCCAGCGGCTGGATATCGGTCTGGCCCATATAGTTCTCGAACGGCGATTCCATGACGCTGCCGTGAATCTCGCCGAGGTCGACGCCCCGCTTCTCGGCCAGCGCGATGATGTAGGCCAGACGCAATGCCGAGGGCGCGCAGGAGCCGAGAATGGTGATCGACTGGCCGGTGAGCGGAAGGTCCGCCATCAATTCCTCGAACTCGAGCAGCGACGAACCCGGCCAACCCAGCACGCCGGCCTCGCGCCGGCCCAAAGGATGATCGGAATCGATGTTCGAGCAGGAGACGCGGTCGTGAATGACCTGCATGCCGCCGCGCTGGCCCATCTCGCGGTAGCGTTTGAGAACCTGATTGGCCTCGCGCGACGAGCCGAGCCCCGCCGTCATCCGCTGCGTCCACATCCGGCTGCGGTAGCCCTGCGGATGATAGCCGCGCGTGAAGGGATAGGCGCCGGGATCGCCCAGATCGCGCTGGTAATCGAATCCATCCAAATCCTTGGGCGCGTAGGCCGGCTTGATCACGTAGCCGTAATCGGTTTTGCGCGTCATCGGCGCCTCCTCTCGCGTGTTCAACGATCCGGGCGGCGCGAACCCGGACAGGCCGGGATCGCGCGCCCAGTTCTCCTTACTCGACCGGCTTGTACGACAGGGTCGCGAAGTCGGCCCTCATGATGCGCACCGCCTGCGACGAGAAGCGCACGCCCTTGCCGAAATTCACCGGACCCATCAGGCCGGTCTTGAAGTTTTCGGTCTTCTCGATTTCGGCGATCGTGCACTCCCAGGTCAGCGCCTTGCCGCAGCGGCGCATCGCCTCGATCAGCACCCGGGTGCTGACGTAAGAGGCGATGGTGTAGCGGTTGATCGCCTTGATCTCGGCCTCGCCGACCAAGGTCTTCGCCTTTTCGAGGAAGGCCTTGTAGGCGGCGCTGTCCTCGGCCTCGACGTAATCGACCGCATAGATGCCGTCGCCGGCCGGCCCCATCAGTTTGAGCGTCGCCGAAACCCGTCCCGGCCAGAACATGGCGGTGACCGGCTTGGCGTTGAGCTTTTCCAGCTCGCGCACCATGCCTACCGTTTCGGCGATCACGCCGCCGGCCAGGAAAATTTCGGCGCCCGAGGAACGGACCTTCAGCATTTCGGACGAAAAATCCTGCTGGCCCTTCTTGTAATCGGCCTGATAGACGACGTTGAGCTTGCTTTCGCGGGCGGTCATGCCGAAGCCGCCCTTGAGCGTGGCGCCATAATCGTCGTCCTGGGTGAGAATGCCCCACTTCTTGTCGGGGAACTTCATGGCGAGATAGCGGGTGAGCTGATACATCCCTTCTTCGTAGGTCTGCCCCACCGCAAAGACGTTTTTGCGCGGTGGCTGGAAGAGCTGGCTGATCGGCGCAATCGACGCCATAGTGGGCAGGCCGGCCTTCTCGACGACCGGCAAGGCGGCGACGCTGGCGCCGGATCCCGAAAGCGAGGTAAGCGCGAAGATCTTGTCGACCTCGATCAGCTTGCGCAGCGCCTGAAGCGTGCGGGCGGAGACGTAGCCGTCATCCTCGACAATCAGTTTCAGCATGCGGCCGTTGACGCCACCGGCCTTGTTTGCCTCGGCAATAGCGATCTTGGTGCCGACATTGTAGGCGATGCCGAGCAGGGCCGGCGGACCGGTCAAGGGCTCGACCTCGCCCAACAGGATCTCCTTGTCGGTGACGCCCTGTTGTTGCGCCATGGCGGCGGTCGAAGCCATGACGAGAAGCGCGGCCATCAATGTTCGGAAATGCATGGTGTCCTCCCTTGTGTTGTGATTCAGTAACGAAGCGGCCAGTTGACCCACAGGCGGCGGACGTCGTGCCAGAGACCCAACAGGCCGCGTGGCTCGAAGCGCAGAAAGAGAATGATCACGACGCCGTAAAGCACGCTGCGAATTTCGTGCGCCCCCAACGAAAAGAGCCGTTCGGCCTGGCTGCCCAGCAGGCCGAAGGCGATTCGGCTTGCTTCGGGCAGGAGCACAATGAAGACGGTGCCCAGTACGGTGCCCAAGGCCGATCCCAGACCGCCGACGATCAAGATCGCCAAGGCCTCGATGCTCATCAGGAACGGAAAGCCCTCGATGGAGACAAAGCTAAGATAAATGCCGAACAGGGCGCCGGCGATGCCGGTGACGAAGGCGCTGGTGAGGAAGGCCTTCAGCTTATAGGCCTCGAGATTGATGCCCATGGCGCGGGCGGCGATGTCGTTGTCGCGCACGGCGATCAGGGCACGGCCGACTCGGCTGCGGCCGAGATTGAGGACGGCAAACAGGGTGAGGACGGCGACCAGCAGGCAGAGATTGGCAAAGCGGGCGTCGGAATCGAAATCGAGACCCAGCAAGCGCGGGCGCGGCACGGTGATGCCGCGGGTGCCGTCGGTGAGCCAGCTCATCTCGATGATGAGATGGCTGATGATGAAGGCGAAGGCCAGGGTGGTGATGGCCAGGTAAAGCCCCTTGAGGCGGAGCGAGGGCAGGCCAACCACCAGACCGGCCAAGGCGGGAACGGCCCCGGCAAAGAAAAAGCCCAGGAGCGGCGGCAACCCGAACTTCGCCACTGGCACCGCATAGGCGTAGGCGCCGAGCAGCAGAAAACCGACATGGCCGAGCGAGATCAGGCCCGTGCAGCCGGTGAGGACATGCAGGCCGAGCGCGCCGGTGCCGGTGATCAGAATGAGGATGAGAAAGGAAAGCGCGTAGGCGTTCATTGCATAGGGCGCCAGCGCCAGCGCGACCAACAGCAGGCCGCTCCATACCCAGACCGGCACCGAATCGGAGAGCATGATCAGTCCCGGGATGCTTTCCTTGAAATGGCCGCTGCGCATCACACCCTCTCGATGTCGCGTTCGCCGAACAGGCCGAAGGGCCGGATCATCAGAACGGCGATGATGACGATGAAGCCGGCGATCTCCTTGATGCTGGAGGCGAGGTAGCCGCCGGCCAGATTTTCGGCGACGCCGATGAGAACGCCACCGAAGCCGGAGCCCAGCACCGAATCGAGCCCGCCCAGAATGGTGGCGGGGAAGGACTTCAGCCCGACATGGTAAAGGTTGGGCGAGACGTCGTAGAGCAGGGCGAAGAAGATGCCGGCCAGGCCGGCGATCACCGCCGAGGCGGTCCAGGCGATGGCGTGGATGCGCGCCGCGCTGATGCCCATCAGTTGGGCGGCGCGGCTGTCGGCGGCGACGGCGCGCATTGCCTTGCCGATGCGGCTGTAGCGGAAGAAGGCCCAGAAGCCGGCAAGGGCGGCCATCAGCGTTAGGATGGCGGCCAATTGCGCTTCGCGCAGACCGGTGGCCCCGAGCATGACGACGCCACGGCCGATCCCGATGTCGAGCGCATGGGGATAGGGGTCCCAGATCAGCATCGCGCCGGCACGCAGGATCACCGCCAGGGCGATCGTCACCATGACGGTGGCAAAGACCGGCTCGCCCAGCATGGGCCGCATGATCAGGCGCTCGATTGCCAGCCCCAACACCACCGAGGCAACCAACGCTCCGCCCACCACCAGCCAGGGATGGCCGGGCATCAGGCCGGCCAGGGTCCAGGCGATGTAGGCGATCAGCATGGCCATCTCGCCCTGCGCGAAATTGGCCAAGCCGGTCGATTTGTAGATCAGCGCCAAGCCCATGGCGATCAGGCCGTAGATGGCGCCCACCGCGATGCCCGAGACGATCTGATCAACGAGATACTGCATGGCCTCACTCTCCGTAAATCTCGACCAGTTCCTTGGCGAACTTGGTGTTGATGATGCCGCGGCGCACCTTTTGCGTCGCCGTCAGCTCGCCGTCGTCGTGATCGAGCTCCTTTTCCAAGAGCACGAAGCGGCGGATGTTCTCGACCCTTGCGAAGCGGGCGTTGACCTCCTTGACCACGCCGTCGACCAGCGCCCGCACCTCGGGCAGCAGGGTGAGCGACTTGTAGGTGGTGTAGGCCAGGCCCTGCTCGCGCGCCCAGCGGCCGACGGTGTCGACGTCGATCTGAATCAGGGCGCCCACGAATTTGCGCGCCTCGCCCACCACGATCGCTTCGCGGATGTAAGGGCTGTCCTTCAAGGCGTTTTCCAGCTCGGACGGCGCGATGTTCTTGCCGCCCGAGGTGATGATGATCGCCTTCTTGCGGTCGACGACCGCGATCTCGCCGTTGTCGAGGACCTCGACGATGTCGCCCGAATGCAGCCAGCCCTCGGCATCGATGGTGGCGCCGCTGGCCGCGTCGTCCTTGAAATAGCCCTTGAAGACGCCGGGGCTGCGAAGGAGCACCTCGTTATCGGCCTGAAGCCGCCATTCGACGCCGTGGATCGGCAAACCGGTGCCGCCGATCCGCCGGTGGGTGTCACGCTGGATGAAGGCGACGCCGGCGCATTCGGTCAGGCCATAGCCCTGGCTCAAGGGCAAGCCGATGATGTCGAAGAAGCGGACCATTTCGGGCGAGATGGCGGCCCCGGCGCAGAGCCGGTGATGGGTGCGGTTAAGCCCCATCGCCCGGTGCAGGTTGCGAAACATCAGCCAATAAAGAAGGGCAAAAAGCAGGCGGTCCGGCCAACCCACCTTGGCGGCCTGACGGCGGTCGGAAAGCCACCGGCCCAGCCGCATGGCCAGACCGAAGCCCCAACGCTGAAGGGGGCCGCTTTCGTCGAGCTTGAACATGAAGCCCTGCTGAAGCTTCTCGTAGATGCGGGGCACGCCGATGAAATAGGAGGGCGCGATCTCGCGCACGTTGGCGGCCACGGTGTCGATGCTCTCGGCGAAATTGATCCGCCCCTTCAACACCAACTGCATGATGGTCGAATTCAAACGCTCGGCCATGTGGCAGAGCGGCAGATAGCAGACCGCTTCGAACGGCTTGGAAAACAAATCGCACGCCTCGGCGTAGGCGTAGGCCGACCAAAGGAGGTTGCGATGGGTGATCATCGACCCCTTGGGCGGCCCGGTGGTGCCCGAGGTGTAGACCATGATGGCGATGTCGTCGGGCCGCCCCGCTTCGATCCGCACGTCCAGTTCGGCCTCGGCGGGTGGATGCTCGGCGGACCACCGGTCTCCCAACTCCAACAGCGCCGCGAACGACATCAAGGTGTCCTGCCGGTAATGGCGCATGCCCTTCATGTCGACGCCGACGATGCGCTCGACCTCGGGAAGACCCGGGCTCTCGCGCAGGGCGTCGAGAATCTTGTCGGTCTGCTCCTGATCGCCGGCGAACACCACTTTGGCGCCGCAATGGCCGACGATGTACTGCAATTCCGGCCAAGGATTGGTCGGATAGACGCCGACCACGATGGCGCCGATCGCCTGACCGGCAAGATCGGCGTAGAACCATTCCGGCGTGTTTTCGCTGGCGATCGCGATGCGGTCGCCGCGCCGGATGCCGAGGGCCATCAGTCCCAGCGCCACCCGGCGAACGGTTCGGTAGTAATGCACCCAACTGTAGCGCCGCCAGATGCCGCGATCCTTTTCGCGCAGGGCCAATTGGTTGCCCAGGGCGACGGCGCGGTGGCGCAGCAGGCGGGGCACCGTGGTGTCGCCGGCGAACAGAACGGCCGGCAATGTTTCGTCGTCGAGCACCGGCAGCGGAGCCGGGCTCGCGGATCGATCGAAGACGTCCGGCATCACCGGGCTGGGCTCAAGGGCCGACATGGGCCACCTCGGCGGGTCTCGCTTCCAAGCCGGCCGCGCCGAAATAGGCGCGGGCGACCGCGGTGTCGCGGGAGATTTCGGCTGGCGTTCCTTCGGCGATCTTCTGGCCGAAATCGAGCACATGCACGCGGTCGGAAATGTCCATGACGATCCGCATGTTGTGCTCGATCATGAGCACCGCGATGCCGAAATCGTCGCGGATGTCGAGGATGAAACGGGCGATGTCCTCGGTTTCCTCCTGGTTCATGCCGGACACCATTTCGTCGAGCAGCAACAGCTTCGGCCGGCTGGCCAAGGCGCGGCCGAGTTCGACTCGCTTTTGCTGGCCGTAGGACAGGGTGCCCACGACCTTGTCGCGAATGTCTTCGATCTCCAGGAAGTCGATGATGTCCTCGACCCAGGCGCGGGCGGCGATCTCCTCGCGCCGGGTGCGCCCGAAGAAGACGGCGCCCTCCAAGATCCCGGATTTGAGATGGGTGTGGCAGCCGACCAGGATGTTCTCGACCACCGTGCCATGTTTGAACAGCGCCAGATTCTGGAAGGTGCGGCCGATGCCGCATTCGGCGAAACGCCAAGAGGGCACACCGGCCATATCCCGACCGGCGAGCACGATGCGTCCCGAGCTTGGCCGCAAGACGCCGGTGATCAGGTTGAACAGGGTGGTCTTGCCGGCGCCGTTGGGGCCGATGACGCTGCACACCTCGCCCGGCGCTACCGTCAGGCTGATCTGATTGACCGCCACCAGGCCGCGGAAGGTTTTGGTCAGGGCCTCGACCCCGAGAAGCGCGGTCATGACAGCCACCGCTTGCGCCGTTTGTAGTGCTTGACCTCGCGCAGGCTCTTGCGATCGGCCCCGGTGACACCCAGATAGAATTCGCGCACATCGGCGTTGCCAACCAGGCGAGCGCTGGGGCCGTCCAGCACGATCCGGCCGCGCTCGATGATGTAGCCGTAACTGGCCAGACCAAGCGCCCGCTGGGCGTTCTGTTCGACGAGAAGCACGGTAACGCCCAGGTCGCGATTCAAGCGGCGCACGATATCGTAGATAAGGTCGATGACGATCGGCGCCAGACCCAGCGACGGTTCGTCGAGCGCCAGCACGCGGGGGCCGCCCATCAGGGCGCGGCCGATGGCGACCATCTGCTGCTCGCCGCCCGAGAGATAGCCGGCAATCTGCTTGCGCCGCTCCGCCAAGCGGGGAAAAAGTTCGAAAACCACGGTGCGGCGCTCGGTCAATTGTGCCGGCGTGGCGGCGAAGCCGCCCATGTCGAGATTCTCGTCGACGGTCAGCGACGGAAACAGGCGGCGGCCTTCGGGTACTTGCACAATGCCGCGATGGACAATGTCAACGGGCTTGAGACCGGCAAGATCATGGCCGTCGAAGGTGATGGCGCCTGATTCAATCGTCCCCTCTTCGTCATCGAGCACGCCGGACAGCGCTTTGAGAAGCGTCGACTTGCCGGCGCCGTTGGCGCCCAGAAGGGCGACGATCTGTTTGGGTTCGACCTTGAGGGAGACGTCGCGCACCGCTTCGATGGCGCCGCCATAGATGACTTGGAGATTTCGGATTTCGAGGGTGCCGGCATTCATGGCGATAGGCCGTTCGCTCCTTGTTACCCCGTCTTACGGCCGCGTGCCGCCACGATCTGCTCGACCACCAATTTCGCCGTTTCCGCGCAGGCTTGGGTGCCGCCATTGCTGTCGGCCTTGACCGCATCGCCCACGCACCACAGCCCTTCGACGCCGGTTTCGCGCGCCATGTCGTAGCCCGCGCAGCTACGCTGGGCCGGCCAATCGTCGCGCATCACCCGCACCGACAGAATCTTCGCCTTGGCGAAGCCGGCAAACTGCTCGCGCAGATCGGCCAGGCCCTCCTCGATCTCGCGTTCGGCATCGAAATTGCCCAGGGCGGGCTTGGGGACCGCGTAGGCAACGTAAAGGTTCCAGCCCGCGGGTGCCAACTCGGGGCAGACGGCGGTGAGGTTGGCCATGTTGCAGAGCCGGCGCGTCTTTCCGAAGGTGACCAGGCCGGGGGCAGTCAGGAACAATTCGGGGCTGGCGAAATTGATGACGATGTTGGCCGCCGGCTTGAGGCGGGTCGTTACCTGCTCGCGATAAGCGGCGGGGAAGTGGTCCGCGCCGGCCAGAGCCAACGTGTGTTTGGGCCCGACATCGCTGATGACGATCGGCGATTCGATCCGAATCTCCTGCCCATTTCGACGGGCGACAAGACCCCGTACCCGCCCCTCGGCGATCTCAATGCGCTCGACCGGCGCCGAAAGGCGGATGTCGGCGCCCTTGGCCCTAGCGGCGCGCGCCAGATCCTCCCAAAGTCCGCCGGTGCCGCGCGGGCAAAAGCCGAAGCGCTTGAAGGCCCCCTTGCGGGTGAAATAGGTGAGGAAGGATCGGGCCGGCAATTCGTCGGCGTTGCAGGCAAAGATGGCCGCGCACAGATTGCGGAACAGCGCGTGCACGGTTTCGTTCTTGGTAAACCCAGACAGCCATTCCTCGGTCGATTGGCGGCCGTCGGGCAGATTACCGGTGCGCGCTTCGGCGAAGGTATCGAGAATGCGCGCCGCCTGCTTGGTCAGGCCGCCCAGCAGCATGCCCCAGCCGCCGCGACTGACATCGACGACCTTGCCGTCGAGATAGAAGGCGCTGGGCGGCTCGGGCACGCGAATGTCGAGCGGGAGGCCGGCTTGGGTAAAGGTCTCCTCGAACACCCCGCCCTGTTCGAGCGCAATGGCGCCGATGTTGACCTTGAAACCGTCGATCTCCTCGGTCGCCGCCCGACCGCCCAGACGGTCCAGCGATTCGAGGAGCAGAGGCTTGAAGCCGGCTTCGGCCAGGCGCGACAGCGCGCACATGCCGCCCGCCCCCGCGCCAATCACCACCGCATCGAAACGTTCGGCCGTCGCCGCCATCGCCATCGCCTCCCGAGTTCGATTCTTCGTTCTTAAATCGATTCCCTATCATAAACCGGCCGGTTGGTCTAGGAATTCCTGTGGGGGCTCGGAACCGTGGAGTTCGAGGCCGGGCGCGGCGAACGCCATGACGGCCATTGATGGTCGAATGAAGGCAACTCGGCAAGCGTAAGGCCTTGGCGATCCGCGACCCCGAAGACCCCGGCCCGCGAGCGATCGAGGTCGTTCGCGCAAGGAAGGGATTGGGTTAACGGACGACCATGAAGCGATGGTCTTGTCCCAATTGGCTTCTGGCCGGCTTTATCGTCCGCGCGTAATTGCGCGATCGAGGCCTCACCTTTACCATCACGGCACGCCAAGCCACCTTTTCGCCAGATCCTTTGCCCAGTTCGGACCTTCGCCGAATTCGTATCGCTCCCAACTGGGGGCACCGCCGCGGCGGACATAGCGGACCAAAGCTCGAAACTGATGTTGGGAAAAGACGTACTCGCCGATGGCGATCGTCTCGTCCGGCCGGCTCTCAAGATTGATGATAACGGCCGGGGCATGGGCCTCGAGGATCGCCTGGGCAGCGGCGCGGTTGTCGGCGCCACAGAGCTTCTGACGAAATTGCGATTCGTCTTCGGGGAACGGCCAGCGGCGGTAGACTTCGCCCAAATAGCCCACCAGACGCACGCCATGAATGGCGCCCATCAAATCGCCGATGGCGCGGGGATCGTCGAAGCGCCAGCCGGGCATGACGGCGCGGCCCTGATCGGCCAGCGTCAAACCGGCCTTACAGAAATCGGTGGCGAAGAAGAAATCGCGATCGAGCAAAAGGCCGTCGGTTTCGATGTTGTAGAAGCCGAAGGCGATCGGTCCGTGGCTCAGGCTGTCATGCAGAAGGGGCACGGTGCTTACTCCGTCCAATTGGGCAGGCGCAGCAGCCTGGCCGGACCGACCAGAAGCTGGTGGTTCTGTACGCTGATCGGCAAACGCAAGGAACCGCTTTCGCCCTCGGGCGGATTCTTGGCCAGCACCGCCAACGCCAGCTTGACCACCAGGGAATCGGCCGGTTTGACCAGGCCGCGCTTGACCAGAGCATCGACGGTGTCGAAGGCGCCCTTGACGGTGACGAAGAAGGAGCCCATTGGCGCCAAATCGCGATCGAGCGCCAACGTGCCGTCGCCCTCAAGGTCAAGCGGATCCCATTTCAGCTCCAGCCTTTCCGCTTCCAGCGTGCCGCCGGCCTCGCTCCAGGCGCGCAAGGCCTCGCGCCCGCTGTTGGCGGGCGGAACGCCATAGAGCGCCAGGCGCAAGCGCGCCCTTTCCACGCGCGGCCCCAAAGGCGGCGTGATGCCGGGCGGAAGCTGCAGGGCATCCAGTTCGAGCGCCGCGGTCCAACTCGGCTGTTTCAGTTCTTCCGGCCGCGCCGGGCGGCGATCTTGGAGATCAAGGTCGAGACGCCCCAGACCGAGCTTGCCCGATGCGCCAGGCAAACCAGCCAATTCGACGCCCTCAAGGGTAAGGTGGCCGGATTCCAGCCGCTCGTCGGCCATCGCAACCTCGATCTGGCCGCTTTGCAAAGCGAGATCGAGCGCGGCCTTGGGGCCAAGATCGAGCCGGTGCCGACCGGGAAACATCGCTTTCATATGGTTCGGCATCAATGGGCGGATTTCCACCCAAATGCGTTCCGGCCCCCGCCAGGACCAAGGCCGCGTTTCGCTGGGCCGCGCCAAGGCCGGCGTCTCAACGGCAAGACGAAGGGTGCCCGGAAAGCCGGACGCGGTGATGGCACCATGCTCGATTGTCCAACCCTGGGCGCGGCGGGCCTCGATCCAGGCGAGCAGGGTGTCGCGCGCCTGATCGGCCGCCTTCAGCCACCACACGCCATAGCCCCCGGCCAGGGCGATCACCGCCGCCAGGATTAGCCAGAAGCTTCGAATCGTCGATCGCGCCATCAGGGTCCCGTATAATAGGCCGGCCAAACCCGCTTGATCACCGCGCCGTCGCTGGCCAGGGCGTGGCAGGAATCGATCAGTTTTGGCCTTTTGCCGTCTTGATCGTTCCGCCCCTTCTCTTGGCGGATGGGCCACAGCGTCTGGAAGGCGGTGCTGGCCATCGGCACCAGCATCTCGACCAGATGGGTGCAGCCGGCGGCGCCGGCAAACAGTCGGCGGGCCTCCTCGTTGAACCCCTTGCCGATGCGCAGCCCCTTGAGCTTGGCCATGTCGGGCGCCGCCTCGAAGCAGCCGGCGAAGGGCGCGTGGTCGGTGGTCGCTTCGGCCTCATGGATCAGGAAATCGAAATCGATGGTAAGCCGGATGCCCATGCCATGCAGCGGCGCCCCGGCCGGTATCGGATCGTGAGCGTGGCTGGTGAAGATTTCGGCCTTGCTGTCGACCAGAAAGCCCTCGATGTCCCACAGGCCATCGTCGCGTTCATAACCGGTGATCTCGATCTTTCGATTATGGACGGGCTTGCGGGGCTTTGGAGGACTCAACGGCATGGCGGGCTCCTGCACCGAGAAAGAACTTGAAATCGGACCGGACTCAGCTTACAAAACGACTGTTTGTTTGGTCAACCCTTATCTCGCATGTGCAGCATGACGGGTTCCGCCCCCCAGGCGCTGGCCGAGAACGATCCCTCCGTCCGTACGGGCGGCCGGGCCGACAATCGTCGCCAAGCTCTTCTCGATGCGGCGGCACGACGCTTTCGCGATCACGGCTACGAAGGAGCCTCGATGCGCGACATTGCCGGCGATGTCGGCATGTTGGCCGGCTCAATGTACTATCATTTTTCCTCGAAGGAAGAACTGCTGGTGGCAGTGCATGCCGAGGGGGTGCGCCATTTCGAACGGGCGGTCGAACATGCCTTGGCCGGGCAAGAGGATCCTTGGCAGCGCCTTCAGGCGGCGGCCAGCGCCCATTTGGAAACCTTGCTGGGCGAAGGCGACTACACCCAGGTGGTGATTGCCGAACTGCCGCGCGACAATCCGCCCTTGCGCGCCCGGCTCATTCAACTGCGCGACGCCTATGAGGCACTGTTTCGCCGCTTAATCGGCGCCCTCGATCTGGCGCCCGAATGCGATGCGGGCCTGGTGCGGCTGATGCTGTTTGGAGCCCTCAACACCTCGCCCACCTGGTACCGGCCCGGCCGCCACACGCCGGCCGAGTTGGGGGCGGCGTTCGTTCGTCTCTTGAAACAGGGAGTGGACCATCACCCATGACCACCGATCTTCGCCCCCCCAAAGTGCTGATGACCAAGATCGGGCTCGACGGCCATGATCGCGGCGGCCGGGTCGTCGCCACCTATCTGCGCGATGCCGGCATGGAGGTGGTGTTCACCGGACCCTGGAAATCGATTCCCGAGGTCATCGCCACCGCCCAGGAGGAGGATGTCGACGTGATCGGCATCAGTTCGCTCGCTTCCGATCATCTGCTGGTGCCGAAATTGATGGCGGCGCTGCGCGAGAACGGGCTCGACCATGTCGGCGTGGTGGTCGGCGGCATCGTGCCCGACCGCGACGAGCGCGACCTGCTGGCGGTGGGGGTGGCACGCGTTTTTCATCCGGGCGCCAGCCTGGACGAAATCGTTCCCTTCGTCGATCGTCTGGCCAAGAACGTCCGCCAGCGCCGGCAGGGCTTGTAGGAGATCCCCGATGAGCAAGACCGTTTCCGCCAACAGCGATCGGGCCGAATGGCAGCGCGAGTTCGACGCCCAGACCGAAGGCCAGCGGCCGCGAACCAACCGTTCCGGCATTCCCATCAAGCCGCTTTACGGCCCCGAGGACTGGACGAGCGACCGCCACGAGGCCGATCTCGGCCTGCCCGGCCAGGGGCCGATGACACGCGGCATTTACGCCTCAATGTATCGCGGGCGGCCCTGGAGCCAGCGCCAATTGGTCGGGTTGGGTACCGCCTTCGACTACAACGACCGCCAGCGCCGCATGGCCGGGGCGGGCGCCAGCGCGCTGTCGCTATGCCCTTGCAATTCGGTCTATCGCGGCTACGACATGGACGAGGTCGATCCGCTGTTGCTTGGGACCTGCGGCGTGGTGATCAACACCGCCGAGCAGATGAGCACGGCGCTTGACGGCATTGCGCTGGAGCGGATTTCCATCGGCCTCAACGATCCCACCCCCTTTACCCTGTTTGCCTTCGTGCTGGCGCACGCCAAGAAGACCGGCACGCCCTGGGACCAAATTTCGGGCACGTCCAACCAGAGCGACTATCTGTCCCATTTCGTCGCCAACCATATGTTCCTGCGCCTATCGCTCGAGGGCTCGCGCCGAGTGCTGGTCGATCACATCGATTGGTGCGCCAAGCATGCGCCGAAATGGAACGCGCTGTCGGTGGTGGGCCAGCACATGCAGCAGGCCGGCGCCACGCCGGCGCAAGCGATGGGCTTCACCCTGGCCTCGGGCATTCAGTACGCCGAGGATTGCCGGGCGCGCGGCCTCGATCTGGCCGCCGTGCTGCCGCGCTTCACCTTCTTCTTCGACATTTCGATCAGCGTCTTCGAGGAAATCGCCAAATTCCGCGCCGGTCGGCGTCTGTGGGCCAAGATCGTGCGCGAGCGCCTGGGCATCAACGATCCGCGCGCGGCCCGGTTCAAATTCCACGCCCAAACCTCGGGCGTCGATCTCACCCGCCAGCAACCCTTGAACAACATCGTCCGGGTGGCGGTGCAGGCGATGGCGGGGGTTCTGGGCGGGTTGCAGTCGATGCACACCGACGCCTATGATGAAGTGCTGTCCTCGCCGGTCGAGGAGGCGGCGCGCATCGCGGTTGCCACCCAGAACATTCTGCGCGAGGAGGCGCATCTGGACGAGGTCGTCGATCCCTTGGGTGGTTCCTATTATGTCGAGGCCCTCACCAACCAGATGGAGGCCGAAATCGAGAAGACCCTGGCGCAGGTCGACCGAGCCGGCGGCATGTTCGAGGCGGTGAAAGGCGGGCTGGTGCAAAGGCTGTGCGGCGAATCGGCCCTAGCCTGGCAAGCCGAAGTCGAATCGGGGCGCCAGAAGGTCGTCGGCGTCAATGGCTGGCAGATCGACGAGCCGCCCGACGTGCGCAAACCGCAAGAGCGGCCCGATCCGGCCACCATCGACCGCTATCTTAAGGAATTCGCCGCGTTCAAGGCGGCGCGCGCGCCGGCCACCATTGCCAAGGCCCTCGACGAACTCAGCCGCGCGGCCGAGGATGACCGAATCAACCTGTTCGGCAAGGTGGTCGAGGCAGCCATGATCGGCTGCACCCATGGCGAGATCACCGGCCGGCTGCGCCGCGATCTGGGGTTCGGCAATCCGCTGGTGATGGCATGAGCGATTGGCTGGAGCGCCTGCGGGCCGGCGATCGCGCCACCTTGGCGCGCGCCATCACCGCGGTCGAGAACGAAACGCCCGAGGCCCGCGCGGTTCTGAAGGCGATCTTTCCCCATCTGGGCAAGGCGCTGGTGGTGGGCATCACCGGCCCGCCCGGCGCCGGCAAATCGACCTTGATCAACGCCTACATCGAAACCTTGCGGGCGCGCGGCCAGACCGTGGGGGTGGTGGCGGTCGATCCCTCAAGCCCGATCACCGGCGGCGCCATTCTGGGCGACCGCATCCGCATGGGCGGCCATTCCGGCGATCCCGGCGTCTTCGTCCGCTCGCTCGCCTCGCGCGGCCATCTGGGCGGCCTGTCGCGCACCGCCGCCCATGTCATCGACGTCATGGACGCTTCGGGCCGCGACGTGGTGATCGTGGAAACGGTGGGCGCCGGCCAGTCCGAGGTCGAAGTGGCCGAGATCGCGCCAACCAAGGTCGTGGTGGCGGCGCCCGGTTTGGGCGACGACATCCAGGCCATCAAGGCGGGCATCTTGGAAATCGCCGACATCTTCGTCGTCAACAAGGCCGATCTGCCCCTGGCCGACCGCACCGCCGGCCAGTTGCTCGATATGCTGCGCCTCAAGGACCATGGCGAATGGCGCATTCCGGTCTTGAAGACGGTGGCGCTGAAGAACGAGGGGATCGAGGCCCTGGCCGACGCCATCGCCCAGCACGCCAAACTGGCCGAGACGTCGCGGCCGGCGCCGCGCGCCCGCGCCGCCAAACTGATTGCCGCCCAGGCCGCCGATCTGGCGCGACGAAGCATTCAAGCCTTGGAGGAAAAGGTGATCGACGATTATTGCGACCAGGTCCTATCGGGGGCGCTCGAACTGGAAGAAGCCGCCCAGCGCGCGCTGGCCAAGGCGATCGCCCGGTCATGAACCCCACCCGTGATTCGGAGGCCCAGGTCCGGCGCCTGTTCGCCAATGATCGGCTGGCCAAGCATTTGGGCATCACCCTGGTCGAGGCCGGCCCCGGCCGAGCGGTCACCCGTCTGACCGTGGCCGAGAACCATCTCAACATCTACAGCGGCGGTCATGGCGGCACGCTGTTTGCGATGGCCGATGCCACTTTTGGGCTTGCGTGCAATTCGCGCGCCCATGTCTCGATCGCGATTTCCGCCCATATCGCCTTTGTGAAGGGCGTCCAGGTGGGCGACGTCTTGACCGCCCGCGCCACCGAACAGGCGCGAACGCGCCGGGCCGGAACCTACCTGGTCGAGATCCGGCGCGCCGACGACGCACTGGTGGCGACCTTCACCGGCGTCGCCCATGTTTCGGACAAAGCGATCGAGATTTGATCGGCCCTACCGCTAAGGCGGTTTCGGGGCGGGGGCTGGGTCCTGCGCCGGCGCGTCGGGTACCGGCGCCGGCGCGGGAACCGCAGCGGCTTGACCTGACCGAGATTGGCTGCGCTCAAGAACAAGGCGAAAGATGACCTCATTCGCCTCCTCGCCGGTAACGGTCCGGGGAACTCGGATCGAGGTTTTCGCGGCGGTCGTTACCCACAAATTGGCCGAATAGACGCCCTTGGTGACCGGCTTCTTGCTTTTCTTGTCCTCGACCAAAACCTCGCCTTCCTTTTCGGCCACCCCCCAGATCACGGCGGCGGCACCGCAGGTCAGGTAAAATTGCGCCGCCTCTTCCGCAGCCGCCACCGCCTCGGGAACGGCCTTGGTCGAAAAATCGGGCTGCGGCAAGGGCTGACGGTGAATGAGGGCCGCTTCCGTCAGGCCGCGTGCCAGATTGTCGGTAAAACCGATCGTCTTGGGATCGTCGCCCACCAGCGTCGCCAGCGCCACCACCGGGCGGTCGGCCCGCGCCACCGCCACCCCCAAGGGTCCGCAATCCGGCCCCTTGGGGCGGCTTTTGAGAAACATCACGCCGCCGCCCAGAATCAACACGGCGGCGACGATGAGGGGAAGTAAGCGACGTCTGTCCATGCCGGATCAGGGCGCTTTCTTGGGCGGCACGGTGCCGTCGCCGATCGAATCGACCACGCCGGCCGGGTCACCGGCGGGTACCGACGGCGTGCCGGATCGCGCGTCCATCACATGCTGGAGGTCGCGCCGGATGCCCTTGACTCGATGATCGAGCGCGTGGGCCTGGTCGAGCAGATTCTTCACATTTTCGCCCATGCCGGACATGTCCTGACGAAGGGCGGCATCGACCCCAGCAATCAATTTGCGGATTTCCTCGTACAGTTCGGATTGGCGGCGGGCGAAATCGGCGATGGTGTTGGCGCGGATTTTATCGACCTCTTCCAACAAGTCGCGCTTGAGCCAGCGCCCTTTCTTGTTCAATTCGTCGTCGATGCGTTTCAATCCTTCGTCAAGATCGGCGCGCATTTCGATGCGAATCTGATAGGCGCTTTTCACCAGGGAGGAAAGGTACATGATCAGCGCCATGGCGAAGACGCCAATCAGCGCCAGAATGAAGACGATCACCGTGACCGAAAAGAAATTCAGGCCGCCTTCCAAAGGAATTCCCTCAGGCGATTGAATCGCCACTTGTTTCGAGCCGTTCCATGGTCCACCAGATCAATCCGCAATGCAAACGATTTTCAACGGATCAGGTCGGACTTGAACCCGGGGCCATCCTTCACTATTCAGAGTCCAGACGTTTGCAACGCCGCGAGGACCCATGCCCTACGCCCGCACCGCCCTTTTGCTGGCCGCGCTGACCGCCCTGTTCCTGGCCGGCGGATATCTGATCGGCGGCCAAGGGGGAATGCTGATCGCCTTCGGCCTCGCCCTGGCAACCAATCTGTTCGCCTACTGGAACGCCGACAAGATGGTGCTGGCCATGCATGGCGCCATCGAGGTCGATCGTCAGACGGCGCCGGAATTCTACGGCATCGTCGAGGAATTGGCCGCCCGCGCCCGCCTGCCGATGCCCAGGATCTATCTGATCGACACCCCCCAGCCCAACGCCTTCGCCACCGGACGCGACCCCGAGCACGCCGCGGTGGCCGCCACCACCGGCCTTCTTTCCCTCATGAGCCGCGAGGAAATTACCGGCGTGATGGCGCATGAGCTGGCCCATGTCCACAACCGCGACATCCTGATCATGACCATCGCCGCCACCATCGCCGGCGCCATCGGCATGCTGGCCAACATGGCTTTTTTCATGGGGGGAAGCCGCTCCAACGAAGAAGGCGGCGGCAGTCCCCTGGGGGCGATCGGTGCCGTCCTGGTTGCCATCCTGGCGCCCCTTGCCGCCATGCTGGTGCAGATGGCGATTTCGCGCGGGCGCGAATACGAAGCCGATCGGATGGGCGGCCAGCTTTGCGGCCAACCCTTGTGGCTGGCCCGGGCCCTGGCTCGGCTCGAACAGGCCGCCCATCAGATTCCCAATCCCTCGGCCCAGGCTAATCCGGCCTCGGCCCATCTGTTCATCGTCAACCCGCTGGCCGGCGGCGGCATGGACAATCTGTTTTCGACCCACCCCGACATGGCCAACCGGATCGCCCGTTTGGAAGCCTTGGCGGCCGAGATGGGCGCTTTGGACCCATCAGCGCCCACCCCGCGCACGGCTTCGCAACCGAGCGGCCCTTGGGGCCGGGCTACTCGGCGCGGCCCCTGGGGCTGATCGGGTGTGAACCGCTCCCATTCCCCCCACCAGCCGGATTCGCGCTCGGCGGCGATTGACCTTCTGGAGGCGGTGCTTGATCGGCGCCGGCCCTTGGACGAGGCGCTGCACAGTCATCATGGGCTGCATCGGCTGGACGGACGCGATCGGGCGTTGGCGCGGCTCTTGGTCGCCACCGTACTGCGCTATCGGCCGGTGCTCGACGCCCTGATCGACCCCTGCCTCAACCGCCCCTTGGCCGACAAGGCGGCCCGCGCCCGCCACGCCCTCCGTTTGGGCGCGGCCCAGCTTCTGCTTCTGGAGCAGCCGGCGCATGCGGCCGTGACCACCGCCGTCGAATCCGCCCCGGCGCCTTTCAAGGCGCTGGCCAATGCGGTGCTGCGCCGTCTGGCGCGCGAAGGCGCCGAAAAACTGGCGGCGATCGACCGCGTCCGCACCGCCATACCCGATCCGCTCTGGCAGGGCTGGGCGGCCGCGTTCGGCGAGGAAGGGGCGCGCAGGGTGGCCGAGGCCTGCCTGACCGAAGCGCCGCTCGATCTTTCGGTCAAGTCGGATGCGGCCGGCTGGGCCGAGCGCCTGTCGGGCCGGCTGTTGCCCACCGGCAGCTTGCGGCTCGACAAGGCGGGGTCGGTGGCCGAGTTGCCCGGTTATGCCGAAGGGGCCTGGTGGGTTCAAGACGCCGCCGCCGCCCTGCCCGTCCGTCTCTTGGGCAATGTCGCGGGAAAGACCGTCGCCGATCTCTGCGCCGCGCCGGGCGGCAAGACCGCCCAATTGGCGGCCCAAGATGCGCGGGTGATCGCCGTCGACCGCAGCGACGCCAGGCTTGACCGGTTGCGCATCAATTTGGCCCGGCTGGGGCTGGCCACCCACCGGGTCACCGCCGACGTGGCAACTTGGCGGCCGGAGGAGCCGGTCGATGCCGTGCTGCTCGACGCACCCTGCTCGGCCACCGGCACCATCCGCCGCCATCCCGATATCCTGGCCCGCCGGGCCGGGTTGGACCGGGCGAAGCTGGCGCAGACGCAACGCCAGATGCTGGTGGCGACCGCCCAGATGGTGAAGCCGGGAGGGCTGGTGGTCTACGCCGTCTGCTCGCTGGAGCCCGAGGAAGGATCGGCGGTGGTCCGCCAGGTTCTGGCCGAGGGCGCGCCCTTCGAACCGGTGCCCATCGCCACCGAGGAAATCCCCGGACTTCCCCAGGCGATCACGCCCGACGGATTTCTGGCGACCCGACCCGATTACTGGTCCGAATGGGGCGGCATGGACGGCTTCTTCGCCGCCCGGCTCAAGCGACGCTAGTGGACCGACTCTAACGCCTCCTTCCCGCGCTTGACGGCAGCGAGGACACGGTCTGGGTCGGCGGTCCATACGAATGGCTTTGGATCGCCGTTGGTCTCGTCGATGAAGCGATTGATCGCTTCCTGGAGTTCGACG
>JACRPC010000020.1 GCA_016214125.1 Rhodospirillales bacterium
CTCCTCAAAAAGGCCGCCGAGCGAACTGTCGAAGCAACCTGGCGTCGCATCGGTTCCCTTCTCAACACATTCTCACCAAAGGAATGCGCCAAC
Source organism: Rhodospirillales bacterium (assembly GCA_016214125.1). Classification (GTDB taxonomy): domain Bacteria; phylum Pseudomonadota; class Alphaproteobacteria; order Rhodospirillales; family WMHbin7; genus JACRPC01. The sequence goes on from JACRPC010000020.1 coordinate 94, forward strand.
TACTTTAGAAACTCCGGGTATGCGTCAACCTAATCACAGAAGACTCTAATGCATTGAATTCATATATGGATTTGTTGTCGGGCCGATCCGCCGCGCGGACAACGAGAGCGCCACGCCCGCGAAAGACGATGACCTACTCGATCCCCTCAAGTTTTCCGGCGGCCTTCCACAAGAGGGGATCGCCTCGTTTGAGGGGAGCCGGATTGAGGCCGCCAAATCCCTCAAGAGAGACCGGCCGGCGCGTCGATCCCGACCAGGCGCGGCCCGCATCCAAGCGTGACTTGCGCGACGAATCTTGCCATCCTCGCTTGCTTCTCGCTCGATCCCGAGCACAGCCGGCATGTGTAGGAGCGGAATGGCCGAGATCGATTTCCTGTCCGAATTCAACGCCCGAACGAAGCGCGATTACCGCCAGAGGGTGATCGAACATGACAAGGCCGCCTGCGCCAAGGTGGCCAAGGAGTGGGGCACCGATTACTGGGACGGCGACCGGCGCTATGGCTATGGGGGCATGCGCTACGACGGCCGATGGCTGCCTTTGGCCAAGAAATTGGCCGCGCATTATGGGTTGCGGCCCGGCATGCGGGTTCTCGATATCGGCTGCGGAAAGGGGTTCCTGCTCTACGAACTGACCCAGGCCGTGCCGGGGCTGCAGGTGGCTGGGCTCGATGTTTCCCGCTACGCTCTGGCCAACGCCAAGGAGGAAATCCGCCCCTTCCTCACGCACGGCAATTGCACGACGCTTCCCTGGCCGGACGGCCATTTCGATCTCGCCCTTTCGATCCTGGTCTTCCACAATCTCTACATCTTCGATCTCAAAAAAGCGCTGGCCGAGATCGAGCGGGCGGCGAGACAAAAATATCTCTGCGTCGAATCGTATCGCAACGAATACGAAAAGGCCAATCTGCTCGCTTGGCAGCTCACTTGCGAAATGTTCTTCACGCCCGAGGAATGGCGCTGGCTGTTCGCCGAGTTCGGCTATACGGGGGATCATGGTTTCATCTTCTTCGAATAGCCGAGGCGGCAACACCCAGCCCTTCGATCCGAACCCTTCCGATCGGCAGCGGCCTGTCCAGAGCCGGCAGGCGCGCGACCGCCGGAGGCCGTGAATGAACGCCGCCCAACGATTCCTTGGGATGGGCTACGATCTGATGCAACACGGCCAAAATGCCGAGGCTTTGGTCGCCCTCGAAAAGGCGCGCCTGCTGGCGCCCGATCACGACCAGACCTTGTTCCTGCTGGGCTGCTGCTACCGCGCCATGCTGCGCCACGACGCGGCGCTGGCTTGCTTTCGCAACCTGGCCGACGTTCAGCCCAACCTGGCGATCGGTCACTACTATGTCGGCTTGACCGAGATCGATCGGCGCCGATTCGAACAGGGCCAGCAGGCGTTCGCCGTTGCGGTCCGCCTCTCCGAACAGGCCGGAGACGATTTCTACGGCATCCTGTGCGCCCAGGGATACGCCTTGCTGAAGGAGGAAGAAAGCGAGCGCGGCTTTGCCGTCTTGCAGGAAGCTCGGCGACGATGCCCGGAGCGCGGCGACGCCTTGCGGATTCTCTGGCGGCATCTCTTGCAACGCGGCGACATCGATGGGGCCGTCCGGCAGGCCGAGGCCGCCCTTGCGCTAAACGAGTCTCCCGGCCTGCTCGCCGAAGCCCGCCGCTACATCACGATGTGCGCGTGGCTGCGTCAGAGGTTGGCGGACCTTCCGGCCCATTTGGCCGGCCTGCAACCGGCGGTCCAGGCAAAGCCCGGTTTCGTGCTCGGTATCGCGGTTTGGGGCGAGGCCTATGTCCGCATGTGCCTCTACCATTTGCGAACCCTGGCCGCGCCGGGCAATCTGCCGGCCATGGCTCGTCATTTTGCGGTGAAACTTCTGTTCGTTACGACGCAACAGGATCGCCGACGGCTCGAGGAATCCGGCATCTTCGATCTCTTCTCGGGGATTGCCGAGATCGATTTTCTTGACCTTCCGAACGCCATCGTGGTCAAGGAGGAATATTTCGCCCCCTCCGAGCATATGTACGTCGTCTACGCGATGGCGATGCATCTTTGTCTGGAATACGCTCGGCGGATCAAAGCCGCGGTCTGCCCCTTCGTGGCGGACACTCTGGTCGCGGATGGCTCGTTCGCCACCTTGGCGGATCTTGCGCGCCAAGGGTTCAAGACGATCTTCGCCACCGGGTTGGTTGGCACCAGCGAGACCCTTTTGCCCGAAATTGACGCCGCCTATGGAGCGGACGGCGCCCCTCCGCAGAAGCTGGTTATCGCGCCGGACGAGCTGATGCGCCTGGGCGACCGGCATCTCAACGCGATTTTCTTGCATTGCATCGTCTCACCTTCGAACGCCGATTTCAGTCTGCCGCCGGGCGTTCTCTTCTGGCGCACGCCCGAGGGCTTGATCGGGCATGGCTTCAATCTGCACCCCGTATTCATCCATCCCGACATCCTCGAGACCTATCGAACGCCCGTCTTCGCAACGGTGGACGGCCATTTGCCCCGATTCCTGGCGCCGGGGCCGAAGGCCTGGGCCCTGGCTAAGGTAATCGACGATTCCGATCTTTTCGGCATCATTACCCTGGCGCCGGCCGGCAAGCAGTTTCACAAGAGCGGCGCCGCGTTCAACATCGAGGTCGAGAAGAATTATGTCGCCGGCCGCTGGCCGGTCGCGGCGGCGAATCTCTGGCTGTTCCGCCATCCCATGCTCTTTCGCCATGTGCGTCCGTCGCCGGTGAGCGAATACGATCCGCGCATCGTTGACGAGATCGTCGAGGCCTTCCGGCATTGCCGGCCACGCGAGGCGGAAGACTTGAGCGATGACTGAGCAACCCCAAATCCCCGGCACCGTGAGGCCCGCGAAAATCCAATAACCTCTTGGTTTTTCTGATCCGTTCAGGCAGGCTTGAACCATCCGTCGAGGCAAGGGACTGACAGGCATGGCGCTGATCGTCGGCATCCATAACACTGGCGTCCTGAGCTCGGCCGCTCTCGTCGTGGATGGAAGGCTGGAATTCGGCGCCGCCGAAGAGCGTTTCGACCGCCAAAAATATTCCAAATATTTTCCCCATCGCGCCATCGCCGCCGGATTGAAGGCCGTGGGAGCCACGCTGTCCGATGTCGACGTCTTTGCCGTCGCCTGGAATCCGGGCATCAACATCGCCGACAAGTACCGGGCCGGATTTTCCGAATGGCCGGCCCATCCCGGCGAGCGCCTTTACGCCAACCCGAATCACATCCTGCCGAAACTCGACCGACGCCCCTTTGCGATGACGGAGCAGACCTTTTTCGGCCAGGACGGCGTCGCGGCCAAGTTCGCCCACGTCAACCATCACCTGGCCCATTGCGCCAACAGCTACTTTCTGTCCGGTTTTCCGGATGCCGCCCTCTTTTCCTGCGATGGCTATGGCGAGCGGGCGACGACGGCGTGGGGCGGCGCCCGGGCGGGCGAGATTGCGATTGTCCGCCAAACCGAATTTCCGCACTCCATCGGCTCGCTCTATTCGGCAGTGACCCAGCATCTGGGCTTTCGGCCGGATCTGGACGAATGGAAGGTGATGGGCGCGGCCGCCTATGGCGATGCCGGCGCTTGCCATGATGCGCTTCGCAAATTGATCGAATATGGCGACGATGGAAGCTTCGAGCTCGATCTGCGTTATTTCAACCACTTCAATTTCGACCGCGCCGGCCTGTTCGCGCCACGCATCGCCGAGCTGATCGGCCCAGCCCTGGCGCCGGGCGCGGCGCTTTCGCAGCATCACTTCAACATCGCAGCCGGACTTCAGAAAATCGTCGAAGACTATCTTTTGACCGCCCTGCGCTGGCTGGCGCGGACCAGTCCCCACCGGCGCCTGTGCCTGTCGGGCGGCGTTCTCATGAATTCGCTTTTCAACGGCCGACTGGCCGCCGAAGGCCTGTTCGACGAGGTCTATATTCCCTTCGCGCCGGACGACAGCGGAAACAGCATTGGCGCGGCCTTGTGGATGGCCAACCGGATGGGGGAGCGCAGGATTGGCGCAACGCTGGCGCCCTACCTTGGCCCCGACTATGACGAGCCTTCGATCAAGGCGGTCTTGGATCAATTCAAACTGCCTTACCTGCGCCCCCAATCCATCGCCAAGACCGTTGCCCGTCTGCTCGCCGAGGGCAAGATTACGGGCTGGTTCCAGGGGCGGATGGAGTTCGGCCAGCGCGCCCTTGGCGGGCGTTCGATTCTGGCCGACCCGCGCGATCCATCCATGAAGGAACGGCTGAACGCCAGCGTCAAATACCGCGAGGCGTTTCGCCCCTTCGCGCCGGCGCTGCGCCGCGAGGATGTGTCGGACTGGTTCTCAAACGCGCCACCCACGGGCGTACCTTATATGGAGCGCGCCCTGCCCGTGCGGGAAGCCAAGCGCGGCTTGATCCCCGCCGCGGTGCATGCCGACGGCACGGGGCGGGTGCAATCCGTCGACCGCGCCTGGTCGCCCCTGTTTTACGATCTGATTGCGGCGTTCGGCGACAAGACGGGCGTGCCGGTTCTCATCAACACCTCCTTCAACATCGCCGGAGAGCCGATCGTCGAAAGTCCCGCCGACGCCGTACGCACCTTCTTCGGCTCGGGGCTCGACATTCTGGCCTGCGGACCCTTTCTGCTCGCCAAGGACCCAGCCCTGCTTGCCGCGCTTGCCTGGGGAGATGAGCGTTGAGCGGTGACGGCTCCGTGCGGTTGTTGGGCATCGCCGAGAAATCCGAATGGCTTGCCGCCTTGGTGGATTTTCCCGTCAAGGATATCGTCCATTTTCCTCAATACGCGTCGGTCTTCGAGGCTTATGGCGACGGCCGGCTGGAATGTCTGCTGTACCGCGACAAGAACGGCAGCGTTCTTTACCCCTACATCGTCCGCACCATCGATTCCTCCTTGCAAGCCGAGGCGGGCTTGAGCGGGCGAACGGATTTGATCACTCCTTATGGATATGGGGGCTATGTTCACACCGCACCCAACGTTCAAACCCGCCGGGCGCTTTTGGCCGGCTTTCGCGGCGCCATGCACGAACGGGCCCAAGAGCTGGGTGCTGTGTCGGAATTCATTCGCTTTCATCCCGTGCTCGCCAATCATGAAGGCAGCGAACTGTGTCTCGATCAGCTTGTGTTGAGCGATCAGAACGTCATTCTCGATCTCACCTTGGGCGAAGAGGAATTGCTTGGCCAATGCCGCCCCAGCTTCCGACGCAGCATCCGCAAGGGCCGAAGGGCCGAGCTGACCCTTACGCTTGAGGACAATTTGAAGGCGAAGCAGGAATTCACCGTGCTGTACCGGGAAACCATGCTGAAGCACGGGCAAACCGGCTATCTCAATTTTCGCCCCGGCTTTTTCGACCTTCTGGCCGAGCGGCTTGATCGCAATCTGCTGACCTTCTCGGCCCGAAGCCACGGACAGATCGCCGCCAGCGCCTTGTTTCTTTCCTATGGCTCGACCCTCGATTATTTCCTGGGGGCATCGCAGGCCGATCAGCTCCATCTGCATCCCAACCATTTTCTGTTTTTCGAAGTTGCCTTGTGGGGCGCGCAGAATGGGTTCACAACGCTGCATCTGGGCGGCGGCTCTTCGTCGTTGCTCTTCTTCAAGACCGGCTTTTCGCACAACCGCATTTCCTATTTTACCGGCCGCCATATCCATGACCGACCGGCGTACGACGCACTGAGCCGCGCCCAGTGGCGACGGCTTGGCCTTGAGTGGGACCCTGCCCATCCCTATCATCCGGCCTATCGCTATGGCGGGTAACCCTATGCAAGCTGGGTCGGGCGCGGACAACGCCGAGTCGCTCTACCATCGTGAGCTGCTTATGGGCGGGGAGGATGCTCCCCTTCACACGATCGACCATGCGCTGGCCTTTCTCGAGCCCTTTGTCGCCACCATGCCGCCGCGCCAGTTCTTCGCCCGTTTGGGCAAAGCGGCGCAAGGCCTGGTCCGCCAACGAATCCATCAAGTGTGGCCCGACAGCGACGCCGATCAGGATGCGTCGGACGACTGCATTGATGGCGCCCTCGCCAAGGCGACGCAGCACTTTCGCCTGGTCCCCTTCCGGCATTTTCTGTCCGGGCTTTCCGAACGCGAGCGGGGCGAGATCGTCAAAATCGCCTTGAGGCTGATGGCGGAACGCTTCGATCCGCACGCCCTGTCCCGCTATTTGCGCGCCTATGCGGCGTTCGACCTGGGCAAGGCCGTTGACGGCCCGGAAACGCTGGACGCGCTCATGCGCGACCTGGCGGCAAGCCGCTACGCGGATTTCGTGGCGGCGGTCAACGGCGCGGCGCGAGAGCAGCGAACGATCGTCTTCGTGTCGTCACGCACCGACTACAAGCCGCTCCGGCTGTCGATCGCGCTTCGCCGAAAGGGCTATCGGACCTTTTTCATCGGTCTCGATCGGCAGCCCCCCGACATTCAGGACCTGTTCCATCGGGAGTTTGACGCCGCCGTGATTCTGCCCTTCGTGCCGACTCTTCTCAAGGGCCTGCTGGAGTCCCTGCATCCGCATGTCTTTCACGTTCAATGCGCAATGCTTTACTATTATCTGGGACGAATGGCCGATGAGGCGAAGGGCGACGCGATCTGCACCGCCGAGTTTAACGACATCACCTCTTATTTCCTGTCGCGCGACGCTCTCAATCGATTCTTCGGCAAGCCGGTCGTCGATCTCGACTGGTCGTGCGAAGCCTATGCGTGCAACCATGCCGACATCGTGTTGCATCAATGGGCCGAAGGATTCGCCGACCAATGGCGAATTCGCCATGGTGGATTGGCGCGTGTCCTCGAGATGCAACCCCATCCGGTCGCCACCTGGCTGCCCGAGGACCCGGAGCCGTCTCCCACCAACGATCCGCCCCGGTTGGTGTGGGCCGGGCAGGTGCCGGGGCGCTTGAGCTGTCCGCCGGACTTCAACGATGGCTATTATCTGGGCGAGGCCGTTGAGCAGCTTCTCGAACAAGGCATGGCGATCGATATCTTTCAAAACCCGATGCACATTGCTCAGTTCAAAGATCCCAATCTGAGGTTCTATGGCGACCTCATGGACCGCTTTCCCTTGTTTCGAGCCATGGCGGGCGTACGCCCGGATTTGCTGGCTCGGACGCTGGCCGGCTATGATTTCGGCCTTCTGCTGTTCGACATCGATTTCGACAAATCAAGTGCGACGCCCGAGAAAAACATCTTCATGCTGACCAACAAACTCTATACCTATATCGAGGCCGGCCTGCCAATCTTGGTCAACAAGGAATATCCGTTCATGGCGAATTTCGTCGAGACCAATGGTCTTGGGCTTACCTTCTTCAGCCATGAAATCCGCGACGCCGGTCCACGCATCCGTGCCTTCGATCGTGTCGCCTGCGTCGAACGGGTCCGAGCCTATCGAGCGCGGCACATGATGGAAGACGAAGTCGACGCCCTGATCGCGGCGCATGACGACGCGTTCCGGGCACGGGGTCTCAGCGCCCCGGCGACATCGCGAGGAACCCCTTCATGACCGAACGCCCCACCCGGTTCTCGACGGTCGAAGAGGGCGCCGCCAACGAGCCTTTGCCCGGCCCGCTTGAGGACTTCCTGGATGCCGGAAAGATCTTCTCGCATCCCGACCGGGTCTACGAACTGTGGAAGACCGGCGACACCACGCCCATCCACATGACCATCGGGCTTACCAACTACTGCAACCACAAATGCCCTTGGTGCTATATCAATTGGGCTCAAGCCGGCAAGACGAAGCCCGGTCAAGAGGCCGTCATCAAGGGGCTGAACGCGGACTGGCGCATCATCGAGGCGGTTGGCGAAGCGAAGGCGATTGGCCTAAAGGCCGTAACCATCGTCGGCGATGGCGAGCCCCTCTTGCATCCGCGGATCGGCGAAATCCTTGCGGCCCTCGGTTTGATGGAACTGGACATCGGCATTTTTTCCAACCTGAGCAAGGCCAGCCAAGAAACGCTCGCGGCGCTGGTGCAACATTGTTTCTTTATCCGGGCCAGCATCGATGCGGCAACGGCGGACATTCACCGAAAGACGCATGGCAGCGACGATTTTGATATCGTAATCGGGAATTTGCGGCGTCTCGTGGCGATCCGGGGCGAACGCCGGCCGCCGGCGATCGGCGTTCAGTTCGTCACCAACCAGTGGAATTTCCATCAGTTGGCGGAGGCTGCGGAGCTGTTTCGCGGGCTTGGCGTCGATTACCTGTCGATCAAGCCCGCTTACAAGAACGTCCTCAGCGCCTCCCATCCGAAGAACGAGATCAACAACGCCGAGGTCTTTCGGCTGATGAAGCAGGCGGAGGGCTTCTCGACGGCCGCCTTCAAAGTCTATGCGAAGTACCCGCAATTTTCCGAGGTGGTGGAGCACGCGACCAACGACGCCCGGCACTATCGGAAATGTCTCGCCACGCCCCTTTCGCCCTATCTGGACGAGGATGGCACGGTCGAGATGTGCGGCAACCTCAAGGGGCGGGGCTTTGCGCTGGGCAATGTGAACGACCTGTCGTTCGCCCAGATATGGGCCTCGCCCCGACGCAAGGAATGCCTGTCGCGCATCGACTTGTTCAAATGCCCAGCGGGCTGCCGGCTTCATCCCCTCAATCGGGAGCTGTGGGATGCTTTCAATCCGGACCGGATGCGCCGTCACCCCAATTTCGTCTAGGCAATCGGGCGCGCGGTCGAACGGGCCTTCACAAACTCAGAGCCCGGCGGATCGGATGGGCGTCTTGACACCGCATCACTTCCACCCCGCCTGCGCGAGCCGGACATTCATCGCCCCAAAGGGCGCCGCCACGTCGCCGGGTTGAAACAGCACACCCGGCGTCGCATCGTCCCGCCACGCCTTGCAGCCGACGACCAAGAACGTTCCCGCGATATGGCGCAAGACGATGGTTCCTTCCTGGGCGAGTTCGTTCAAATAGGGATAGACGCCCCTCGTCTCGGGCGGCTGCGCGACATAGCTGGGAAACGCGTAGAAATCGTGCCAGGTGACGATGGAGTCCTGGGAGATCATCGCCAGCGCCACCTCGCTGTCGGCCTTGACGCCCGCATAGCCGTGGTCCGCATCGACATGGATGTAATCGAAGAACGGCCCAACCCGCGCAAGATCATCGGTCATCCTCTCGCCCGCCGCGCGGAAGAGCTGGCGTATCTTCGCCCCTTCCGGTTTGCCCAAAAAGCACTGGCCAATCCGCGTGTCGCCCAGCATCGATTGCAGGGTGTAGTCACCTCGGTCCGTTGGCGCCAAATCGAGCGTGAACACCTGAGCGCTGGCCGGAGAATTGGCCGCAAGCAAGAAGGTCGTGTGACCGGCGGCGGTGCCGAACTCAAGCAGCTTGGCGGGCTTGACATGCCGGATGAGCGCCGCGAGCACCAATTGTTCGTGCGGCAGCAAGACCGGCATCTGGTCGGGGCGGAATTTGAACAGATAGCTGCTGACGGTTAGCGGCAAATCGTCCTCGACGCCCGGAAAGAGCTCGGCCAGAGACGCGGTGGGAATCCTATTGGGGCGCAAGGCTCACCTCCCGTTTTGGCCCGACTGGAGAAATTGTGCGAAAGAATTTGCTGTAGTGCGAGCGCAGGAGAATTCGCCCCAAGCCCTCGATCGACGTTCCGTATTGGCGGACATAGAGGGCGATGAGTTCCTTCTGCTCTTGGCCATGAGCGAAGGCGAAGGCGCGCGGTTCGGGCAGCATGTGGGCGTCCGGATCGGCCTTGAAAAAGCCGGCCGCCAGAGTGGAAAAATCGTAATCGAGCAAAAGCACCCGTTCCTCGCCCACGTCGAGAAGGCGATCCTTCCTGGCTAGACTGACCGCCTTCAATTGCCGCACATAGCCGTCCAACGCGGACCCGGGCACGGCTCGATCCTTCAGCAGGAAGAAGGCCGCATCATAGACCAATTCGTGCAATGGCCCCTGGCGCTCGAAGATGGCCTTGACCTTGGCGCGATAGAGTTCGCTGCCGCCCAATTCTCCGTTGACGAACTTCTCGATGATGCCCGGTGTCTCCAGGTAGGTCTTAATCTCCGACAACGTTGGAAACAGCTTGTCGACATTCTCCTTCAGATAGGCTTCGTAAATGTCCTTGAGCGGCGAGGCCGGCGCCGAGGCCTGGGCGTGGACATGCAAGAGGAACCGCGATGGCTTGATATCGAAGCGGGCCAGCAGTTCGATCACGTCCCTAAAAAGACCGCCATTGTAGAAAAGCTCGACGGAAAGGCTCAAGCCGCGGCAATCGAGGTAATCGGCGAAGCTGAGGCGGTCGCCTTCGACGCAAATTTCCTCGACCTCCGCCACCGGTACGTTTTTCCCCAAGATTTCGTAGACGCCATAGCAGCGCGGCAAAACGCGATAGCGCCCGACCAACCCATACCGCTCGCGGCTTTCCGCCGACCCGGCCTCGGTGCCGGGTAGCAGCATCATCTGATAGGCAAGAAGCGTGTTGATGCCCGCATCGATCATGCCGGTAATGCTGTCATAGTGGGCCTGCCGTGAATCGCCGGGCAGGCCCAGCACGATTTCGCAATAGCTGTTGGCGCCCAGCGCTTCCGCCATGCGTCCCGCCTCGATGATGTGCTCGATCGAAATGTTGCGCCGGTTGGCGGCCTCAAGAACGCGCGCGTCAAGCGATTGCACCGACATGGTCAAGATCAGGGCGCCGTTGAGGCGGCGCGCCGCCTCGATGATGCGCTGCTTCTGATTCTTGCCCGATGAATTGCTCACGTATTTCGGCCAACCGTACGCCTTTTGCATTTCGGCAATGGCGTCGCAAGTGTCCAGGTCCTCTTTGTACATGCCGAAATTCGAATCGGTGACCAAGAGATCGGGCGGATTGTTGCGTTGGGCGATATAGGCCAGATCCTGGCGAATCCGGGCCAGACTTGAACGCTGCACCTTGTTGAAATAGGGGTTGCCCTCGATGCAAAAGGTGCAGCCGAAAGGACAGCCTCGGTTGGTCTCGATCATCGGCGTCAGGACGCCATCGAAGAACTTATCCAAAAGACCGGCAAGATAGGGCGAGGGCACATCGTCCAGGCTGTTCAGCCGGGCCAAGGGATCGCCCTTTATCAAGTGTTCATGGCGCAAATAGTGAACGCCCGGAAAGGTTCGACCGCCTTCGGTCAGCACGGTGAGGTCGAGCCCGGATTCCAAAAGGGCCTTCAACAGGCCCGCGAAGGCCATCTCCCCTTCCTTGACCACATAAAAATCAATGGCGGGATGCGCCGCCAGAAAGCTCCGCTGCTTTTCTTCTTCCATGGGATAATTCGGCCCGCCGAACACCACAACGGTTTGCGGCCTGACTCGTTTGATCGCGGTTGCGTAGGCGTGCGCCAATTCGACGTTCCAAAGGTAATTCGAAAAGCAGGCGATGGCGGGCAGCCTTTCAGCGAGAAAGCGCGAAAAGTCCGCCGGGTATTTGAAGATCTCGGTCTCAATCGCCTCGCCCGCCGCCGCCCGCGCCGCCGAAGCAATCCTGGAAATGCCATAGGGAAAGGTGTTCGCAGCAACGACTTGCCCGGTGTGCGTGAGATCGGCAAAGGTGACGAGGATTTTGCCGGCGGTCATTTCGGCATCAAATGGTCCAAGAGAGGCTCAAAGGCCAGCAGGCGAACCAGCCTCTTCTCCCCAAGGAAATCGTCGAAGGCCCGGCCGATGGGAGAGGGGCGGATCGGCATCAGATAGGTAAGCGCCCCAATATTGACCCCATGAGCGGCGAATTGCCTGGACAAGGCCTGCGTCACCTCGTCGTGCCGGCTATAGGCGGCGATGACGACGGTCTTGATGAGCCCCGAACGGACGCCGGCCGCCAATTCTTCGAACGAGGTCAGCGGCACGCCGTTGAAACAATAGGTGGCGCGCAAAGTCTCCTGCCGGGCGTCGACGACATAATGAATTTGCCGAAGCGGATGGACGCGCCAGAAGTCATCGATCACCTCCCACCAGCCGACGATGGCGACGGAGGGCTGATCGAGTGCCACCAAGGCCGCCTGGGATTGCGCCGTAAAGGAGCGCAACAACCGGTCGAGCAGATCGCGCGTTTTCGCCGCCCCGCCTTCGAAGCCGGCCGGCTTGGCGGGCGGACGCTTTTCAAAAACCCAAAAGCGGATCGTTTGGTGCGGGTGAATCGGGCTGTTCTCAACGAATTCGCTCTTTAGGCTGAGCCCTTGGGTCTCGCAAAGCGCCGTCAGATTGATCCGGTTGTAATAGACCCACATGGTGGCGCCACGCCAAATGTCCTCCATATGCCCGTTTCGTCCATCCGGCGTGTTGGAAACGGTTTCAACGAAGTAATTGCCGATCGAAATGACCAGCATGCCGTTGTCACGCAGAAGCGCCGCCGCCTTGGCGATCGATTGGGCGGGTGTCGGGGAGCAATAGAGGCTGTTCAGAAACACGATCCCGTCGAAGGGTCGGTCGTCGGCGTAGTGATCGATGACGCCCAGCTTGACGCGGTCCTTGTTGAAATGGCTTTGGCCGAAGACGACGGCGTCGATGCTGGGCTCGAGAGTTGTGAATTCGAAATCATCGAATGCCGTGGGACAGCCCGCCGATCCCACATCCAGCCAGCGCCGATGGGCCGTCGGCGTCGTCAGGCGATGCAGAATCCCATGCAGTTGCTTGTAGTGCAGCAACTGCCCCTCCATGACGTGGGCGCGCAGAACGCTCAGCCGGTCTTCGCCGCAGCCATCGTAATAAGCCTCGCCGTAATCGCTTACCTTCGCCGGCGGCTTGATTTCCAAGGGCAGGCGAAGAATGGCCCCACAGGAAACGCACATGGCCAGATACTGGCTCATGTCCTTGCTAACCCGATTGTACTGGTTGACGTAATTGACGAAATTCATGACGACGTCGAACGCCGTGCCCTGACAAAGCGGACAGGCGCAGACGAGACTGGGACCTTCACGATTCATCGACGATCCTCACGCGGGCTGGGCGCGGCGGGCTTTCTCGTCATGCCGGCGTAACAGGTGTTCGATTGCGAGCGATCATTGACCTCGATCCGGGCGACCGATTTCGTGCGGCAATGGGCGCAGTCGCGGCAATCGGGATTCATGCGATCGGGATCGTTAACGCCAAGGCGAAACGCCGCCAGTTCGGGTCCGTTCCAGATCGCGCCCAGCGTTCGCGTTCCCAAGTTCCCGAGGCGGACCGACGCCACCGGGCAGGGAAAGACATCGAGGTTCGGCTGAATCGAGAGCCGGTGCCAAGGAATATGGCAGGCGCGGTGGCCGAGATCCAAGGTCTCGCGCGCATTTTCTTCCAGAGTGCCGCTTTGCAGAACCAGCTTGACGCCCCTTTCCTTGGCATAAGCCTGGGCCGAGCGGGCGGCGTTGCGGAAGGCCTCTTGGTTCAGGATGGGAATCTTGCTTACGAAGAACTCATCATACGCGATCAGCGAAGTGACTTGAACGCCCTCCGTCATGTCGAAACGCCGGGCGAAATCGATCGCCATGGGCAAATCGTTCAAGGTGTCGCTCATGGCGACGGTGGAAAGGCGCAACTGCGGAAGATGGGTTTGGCGCTGGCGTTTCAACTGGTTCAGATGGGTGAGGTTCTCTTGAACGCGCGCGAAGGCGTCGCTGCCCATATGTTTCTTGTATGCGGCGGTGTCGAATCCGGTGACCGATACGGTCAGAAAAGTCAGCCTCCCCACCAGCGCTCCGGCAATTTCGGGACCGAGAAGAACACCGTTGGTCGAGAAATAGGTTTCGATCTCATGGCAGCAGACCTGCTCGAAGATCGGCAGAAAATCCTTGCAGGTGAGCGGCTCGTACTTGCTGAACAAAGTCAATTTTTTGATCTTGGGAAGATCGGGACCGAGCGCGGCGCTGAATTGGCCGGCGGTGATCTGCGTCGACTGCGGGGGATCGAAATAGCTGAGATGGCAGAAGGTGCAGCGCAGATTGCATTTCGAGCTCAAGTCGATGTCGATGTGAACCGGAAAAGCATCGGCCACCGGCTCATCGTTCGAGGGTGAAAGCGTGCTGCCCATTGGGTCCATCTCATCCTAAGCGCCGAGGCCTCTGTCCACCACACCTCTACCCAAATCGGCCGGCGTTCCGGGTCGGGCGGGATGGGAACTAGCGCCACGGAGCCCCATTTCGAACGTCGAACGCCTTTCCCGGCAAGAGCCGAATATCGTGATTAGTATAGTCCGCGGCGCTCGCCGGAGCGACGTGAAAATGTCCAAAATTCGCCGGATTGGCGGAGCGGCGGCACCCCACCGGCACTCAAGTCCGATTGCATGGTGAGGCCAGATCGGGTCAAATGAAAACCGAACGAGCCCCGCCTTTGGCCACGGCGGGGGCTTTGCTGTCGGGCGGGCCTCTTCAACGGATGGCGCGATCCATGGATATTCTGCTTTGCGACATTCCGATGTCGGCGGAAGCCAAGTTTGGCCGGTTCCGGCATTTGGGAAGCGCCTCGCCCCCCTACAACATCCTTTTGCTCGGCACCATCTTGACGAGGCGGGGCCACAACGTCCGGCTGACGACGGAAGATCAGTCTTTGGAGGAGGTGGCCGGCCTAGCCCGGGAGTTCAACCCCCAGGTCATCGGCGCAACCTTCATGACCATGGGCTATCCAAGACTCAAGGCCTTCACCCAAACCATGAAGCGCGCCGCCCCCAAGGCGCTTCTGATCGCCGGCGGCTATCACGCTTCGATCTACCCCGAAGCGGTGCTGGCGACCCATCCGCTTCTGACCGCCGTGTTCAAGGGCGAATCCGAAATCAGCCTGCCCCAATTCCTCGACGTCACGAAGGGCGGCGCCTTCGCCCCCTCGGACTTGCGCGAGGTGCCTGGGATTGCCTTCCGGACCGAAGCGGGCGCCATCGAAACGACGCTTCCCGCCCCCTTGATCGACGATCTGGATACCCTGCCCTTTCCCGACTATGACCTTATTCCAGACTTCTTCGAACGCTTCCGGCCGGCCGTTACGCGCCACTATTTCCGCACCCCGCAGGCCTATTTCCTCACCGGACGCGGCTGCCCCTACTCCTGCCATTTCTGCGGCCGCTTGATCTTGGGGCGGAAGATCCGGCAAAACTCGCCGGATTACACGGTCGCGCTGATCGAACACGCGCGCAAACGCCATCACATCCGCAGCATGCTGTTCGCCGACGAATTCTTTACCGTCAACAAGAAGACGATGCGCGCGTTGACCGCCCTCTTGCACAAACACGACCTGCACACGATCGACTGGTCCTGCAATGGGCGGGTCAATGTCATGGATGAGGACTACGCCCGGATGCTGAGCCAGGCCGGCTGCCGCCAGATCGGCTTCGGAATCGAGTCGGGCTCACAGAAAATACTCGACCTGCTCAACAAGAACGACACGGTGGAGGCGCAGGCCAAAGCCCTGCAGGCGGCGGTGGCGGGCGGCATCGAGGCCTATGGCAGCTTCATCATCGGCTCGCCCGGGGAAACGCGCGAAACGCTTGAGGAAACGCACCGCTTCGTGCTGGACGCGCCCCTCGCCTACATCAGCACCTGCTTTTTCACGCCCTTGCCGGGAAGCTACTATTGGAACCCCGAGGCCTACGCCCCCTATGGCACGTTGATCGACGACAATCTTGAGAATTACAACACCTTCTCGGGCATTCCCTTCCTGCCGCATGGCCTTGGCCGGGACGATCTTCTTGCCTTCCAAAGACGCCTTTACCGCGATTTCTATCTTAGGCCGTCGCGTTTCTTGGCCGAATTCCGCCACATCGCCAATCCCACCAGTTGGCGCTACGCGATCCGGATCGCCCAGGGCCTGGTGTTGGCCGGTTAACGTTCGACGTAGTTGCGGCCCGGCAGACTCTGACCCAGCTTGGGATCGAACTTGGCGCTGGAGACCCGCACGATGTCCCCCATGATGCCAAGCCCAGCCAGAATCGCCGTGGCGCAGCCCAGAATCACGTACATCAAAGCCAATTTCTCGGAAACGAAGACCATCAGGAGGGCGGGCAGCCCCACGAAGATCAGCAGAAGAATGGCGAGGATGCCGAAGATCTTGATGGGATTGAAGAAGGTTGTGCCCTGGACGACGAGTTGAACCATGCGCAACGTGTCGCGGAAATGGCTGATCTTGCTGTCGCCCTTGCGGCTGGCGTAGTCGGTGGGAACGTAGTCGACGAACAGGGCGTTGCCGACGGCAAGCAGCGTGATCGTCGTCGTGAACGAAAAGGTGTCGCACAGAAAGGGGAAAAAGGTCATCGCCAGTTCGCGCCGGAACAGTCGGAAGCCGCTGTTGGGGTCGAGAATCTTCTTGTTGGCAATGATGACGAATAATTTTAGGAAGACGCGCCGGAATAGGCCCTTGAGCCATCGGTCGCGCTGCAGCACGTTGCGCCGGGTTGCGATCACCATGTCGAAGCCCATGCCCATGCGCTCGATCAGCCGCGGCAGCATTTCGATTTCATAGGTGCCGTCGGCATCGACGATGCCGAGCCAGGCATAGCGGGCGGCCAGAATTCCCGTCTTGATGGCGCTGCCATAGCCGCTGTTCAGGGGCAGGCTGATGATATGAATCCCCGAAAGTCCCTCCAGGGTCCGCAGAGTGCCGTCGGTCGAGCCGTCGTTGACGACAATGATTTCGTGGTCCATCCCGGTCCGAGCGAGCACGGCCTTCAGGCGTTCCACGGTCGCCGCAACGCCCGCTTCCTCGTTGTAGGCCGGGATGATGAAAGAAAGGCCTGGCGCCTCGTTCGTTACCTCAGCGGCTCCCATGCTTCCCTCCGGTGGTCGCGGTCGCGGGCATGTTTCCTTAACCAGATGTCGAGCACCCGCAAGGCGAACGACTTGAAGCTGACGTCTTCGGCTCCGGGATCGAGAACAAGATCATGCCGAAAGAACTGAGGAAAGTCACGGGCGCTTGCCGCATTCAGGCCGTAAGGGCGCGACGGGGCGTTGAAGCCCTGCTTCGGTCGCCTCAACACGGAAGCCGGCAGTCGGCCTTGCATCGCGTGGCGGAGGATTCGCTTCTGGCTGAGCCCCAGCATTTTGGCTGGGGGCTCAAGGCCGGCCAGAAACTCGACCAACCGGTGATCAAGAAACGGCGAGCGGACTTCGACACTGTTGGCCATGCTCATGCGGTCGGCTTTGACGAGAATATCGTCCTGCAACCACGTCTTGATGTCGACGAACAGGCACTGATCGAGGAACGCGGCCGAGCGAACGGGTGCGAAATATCCGGCATAGATTTCGAAGGGATCGTACCCGGCGCAGGCTTTCACGATATCCGGGCTGAGAATCCGCCCTTTCTCGTCCTCGCTGAACAGGCCGCGCCACCAGTAATGCGCCCTTCGCCGGTCGAGGCCGGCGCCGCCGAGAAACCGGCGCAGCTTGTAATCGAAGCTTACCTTCCGGTAGCTGGGTCGGAGCAACGACGACGCCAGACCATCGGCAACGCGCAGCACCGCCGAAGGAAACCCGCTTACCAGGCGATGCAAAACATCGGCGCGGTAGGTGGAGTAGCCGGCCAGGCATTCGTCGGCCCCGTCACCGGTCAGGGCGACCTTGGTCAGCCGGCTGGCCGCTCGGTTCATCAGATAGGTCGGAATCTGCGAGGTGTCGGCGAAGGGCTCGTCGAAGGCGTCGCCCAGATGCTCAAGCTCGTCATCTTGCAAGTTCGGGCAAGGCAGCTTGGTTAGGTCCAGACCAAGATGCTTGGCCGTCTGGCCCGCCAATTCGGATTCGTCAAAACTGGCATCCTCAAAGCTCACGCAAAAGGTCTTGAGCGAAGCCCCGCCATGGCGGGCCGCCAAGGCCATCACCGAGGCCGAATCGATTCCGCCGCTCAAATAGCCCGCCACGGGAACGTCGGAACGCAACCGCAGCCGGACGGCGTCATCGAGCAGGGCCGCGAATTCCTCGCGCGCCCTGCCGTCGTATCGCCCTCGGGGAGCGGTGACGAAGTCCTCAAGACGCCAGTAGGGAACCGCGCGAAACCCGGCTTGCCTTCCCTGGTAGCGTCCGCAATGCCCAGCGGGTAGCTTCGCAATGCCCTTCAGAATGCTGCGCGGGGTCATGATATAACCCAGCGACAGAAAATCGCTTAGGGCCAGAGGGTCGATGTCGACGCGCGGGCGCACCTCATCGAGCGCAAGCAGCGCCTTCATCTCGGACGCGAAGGCGAAGAAGCCTGGACCTTCGAAATAGACCAGCGGCTTCTTGCCCAACCGGTCGCGCGCCAGAAACAGGCTCTTGCGGTCCGGCTGCCATATGGCGAACGCGAACATGCCGATCAGCCGCTCAAGGATATCCTCGCCGAAAACCTCGAACCCCGCCAGCAAGACCTCGGTATCGCTTTCGGTCTTGAAGCGGCAGCCGCGCGCCTCGAGGTCGGCACGCAATTCCCGGTAGTTATAGATTTCGCCGTTGAACACGATGACGGCGCCGCTCTCGCCAATCATCGGCTGGGCGCCCCCGGCCGGATCGATGATCGAAAGCCGACGATGGCCAAGCGCCACGCCATCGCCAAGCCAGACGCCTTCGCCATCGGGTCCGCGGTGAAGAAGGGCATCCGTCATCCGCCGGACCGACGCTTCCATGAGGCGCGGATCGCCCGGAGCGGTCGTCACGATGCCGGCGATGCCGCACATGCCTCCCTCCCTGCTAGGCCGAAGTGTTGAAGCGCGACAGCAGGCGGGAGAGCAGGCGGTAGACCGGATATTCCCAAAGCCAGGCATCGAACCCGTGGCGAAGCCTGAACAGGGCAAACGGCCGATAGACGAAGTGGATCGCCTTGGCCAGCCAGCCGAACCAACCCAGGCCCGGCTTCACCCGGGCCGCCTTGTTGTCGACGAAATAGGACGCAATGAGGAGCAGATGGCCGAACGACTGCTTTTTCCGGTCTTGCCAGGCGCCCGAAAAACTTCCCTCCACCTCGATATTTTCCCAATCGGCAAGGCTTGCCGGCATGGGGCGTTTCCACTCGCGCGTCGCAAGCTCGTAAAGCTCAGTCCCGGGGAGCGGGCGAAAGGTGTTCGGCGGAAAGACAAGGCAGTTGGGATGATCCTCGACCAGGCGGAGCATGAGGTCGCGAGTCGCCTTCAGCTCGTCGAGGGTTTCCGTGGGCACGCCCATGATGAAGTTGTAGGCGGCGGTGATTTCCGCGTGGCGCGCCAGTTTGCGGTTACAGGCCAAGATGTCTTCCGATGTGCAATCCTTGCGCAACAAGGCCAGGATGCGGTCGCTGCCGCTTTCCGCGCCGATATGCAAGATGTCGGTGCCGGCGCGGGTCAGCTTGTCGAGAAATTCGTCCGACATGCGCAAGATTTCGTTGATGCGGGCCCCCCGGAACCCCAGCTTGACGGCAAGGCTGCGGGCGGCGATCTCGTCGATCACCGCCTCGACATGCTTCAAGCTGGGAAAGCTGTCGTCATCGATGAAGTAGATGTAATTGGCGCCGTAGGTCTTGACCACATGTTCGATATGATCGACCACCTCGGTCGCCGAAAGCGCCAGCCACTTCTTGCCGTCGATCTCGGCATATTGCGCGGGCGAACTGCAAAAGGAACAGCGATAGGGACAGCCATAGGCGCTGTACATCGAGAAGATGCGCCGTCCCTGGCCAAGCTGGCCATAGACACCATAATCCGAAATGAGGCGATAGGGGATGTCGCGGAAATCGATGTGCTCGAAGGATTTTGCGGGCTTCGCGTTGGAACGGATCCCCCCTTCTTCGCGCCACGACACGCCCGCAATGTCCGAGGGGCTTTTTTGGGCCGCCAGCGCGTCACACAGCAAATGAAACGTATGCGCCCCATAGCCGCTGACCACATAGTCGCAATTGGGATCGCCGGACAAGATGGACAGGGGGTCGAAGGTGGCGTGCGGACCGCCCCAGACTACGGGAACATCGGGCGCCAACGATTTGACGAAACGCCCGATGGCGACGGCGTGGCGGATGGGCGCGCCCGACATGACGCTGATGCCGACGCACAGCGTCCCTTCGGCAAGAAGACGGCGAAGGTCGCCCTTCCAATCCGGCGCCACGCGGGTGTCGAGGATGACGGCGTCATAGCCCGCCTTCACGGCCTCCGACACGGCGTAGAGCAAGCTTAAAGGCATGTGCTTGACATAGGTGCCCGAGAAGCCTTGTTGCGGGTAGATCATGACGATCCGGCCCGGCTTCTTGTTCGGCTTGTCCTGAAACGTCATCCGCGCGCCATAGCCCTTCGCCGATCCGGTTGCTTCCAAGCGCCGTTTCCGCCCCATCCCGATTGCGCCCGCGAGTCTTGGATGCTAGGCTTCGCGCCATCGATGGAGGGGCCGGGATGGTCGATGTCGAAGCCCTGTTGAACGCCGAGTTTAACAAATTCTGCCTTCGGCATGAACCCGATCATTTTCGTCCCCTGGTCCGCTTGATCGCCGGTCTTTTTCCTCTTGAAGGCCGTTGCGTGATGGATTTCGGCTGCGGCACGGGCGATTTGGGGCTGGCCCTGATCGCGGCCGGTGCGCAGGAGCTGATCGGCCTCGATATTTCCAAGCCCGCCATCGCGGCGGCGCGGCAGAAGGCCCAGGGCATCGCCGCCGCCACCTTTTATTGCCAGGATATTGTGAGCCAGCCCTGGGAGGGACGCTCCGTTCATCTGCTGGTCTCCCATTCCGCCGTTCACTACATCGGCCGGCCCTTCGAGGACATCTTGCGCCGCCTGGCGAAGCTGGTGTTGCCGGGAGGGCATCTGTTCCTGACCGTCGAGGCGGACGACGGAAGCCGTTGGATCAACCGGCTGCAGCGGTTCAATTTGCGTTTCCTGCCGGAATGGCTGCGCGCGCGTCTCTATAGGGTGCTGTTGCTGGCGATGACCTTCAAGAGCGGCTCGAAGCAGGGCCTGGAAGACCCTGATATCCTCAGGGCCAAAAGCCGCTATCTCGCCATTCCCGTTCTGCATCGGATGAGCGGCGACGCGCTTCGAGCCGCCGCCCATGCCGCTTACCTTACCGATATCGATATCGGCACGGTGCCCAGTATGAACCCGCTGCAAACGCCGCATCTCTATCTGGCCGCCCGTGTCCCGCTTGCGGCCGAACGATGAAAGCCACCGATCGCGCCGTTCTCAGTCTAAGCCTATCCTACGATTCCGGCGCCGCCGTCTTTGTCGATGGCAAGTTGATCGCCGCTGTCGGCGAAGAGCGCTTGAACCGCAAAAAGAACACCCGCGCCTTCCCGGTGCTCTCGATCTTGGAATGTCTGAGCCTGGCCAATCTTCGGCCCAGCGATATCGGGCTTGTCTTGCTGGCGTCCCGAATCACGCCCAACTGGATCAGCCTTAAGTTTCCCAAATTCCACGAGCTGGAAAGCGTCAATTTGTTCTCGCCCATGCTCTACCCCGTGGTGGCCGAACAGTGGCTGGCCCGCAAGAGCGGGCTGATCGGACTTGAGGCGGCGATGGTCGTCGCCCACACCAGGAGCCGGCTGCGCAAGCTTGGCATCCTGGCCCCTTGCAAGACCTTCGACCACCACAGGATTCATGCGCGTTGCGCCTACTCGGCGGCCAGTTTCGATCAGTCGCTGGTCGTGACCATGGATGCGATGGGCGATGGCATTTCCTCGGGCGTCTATCTGGGGGACAATGGAGGCCTGACCCCGATCGGCGAGAACAGCGGCTTCGCGACCCCGGCCTTCATCTATTCCCAGGTCACGCAGCTTCTGGGATTCACGCCGTCGCGCCATGAAGGCAAGATCACCGGCCTGGCCGCTTACGGCGATGCCGAGACGACGTTGCCCCTGTTCAGGCGGATCATGGCCTGCGAAGGCGGTCGGTTTCGCACGCGTCGCATTTCTCGGCCGAACCATCCGCTCTATGCGGAATTGATGCGCCATCGCCCGGAGGACATCGCCGCCGGCGTCCAGCGCCGCCTGGAAGAGGTTGTCACCGCCTATGTTCGGCATTGGCTGACGGCGAGCGGCCGGCGCCACTTGGCGTTGGCGGGCGGGGTGTTTGCCAACGTCAAACTCAACCAGCGCCTTGCCGAGATCGAGGACGTCGAACGAATCTTCGTCTTTCCCCACATGGGCGATGGCGGTCTGCCGGTGGGCGCGGGCTATGAGCATTTCGGAGCCGCCCCGTCCGGGCTCGACACCATCTATTTGGGACGCGACTTCTCGGACCGGGAGTGCCAGGACGCCTTGCGCGGCGCCGGTTTGCCCTTCACGCAGCCCACCGACATGGCCGATGCCGTTTCCGCCCTTCTGGCCGAGGGCAAGACGGTCGGCCGCTGCGCCGGCCGGATGGAGTATGGCCCGCGCGCCCTGGGCAACCGCTCGATCATGGCCAGCGCGAACGATCCTTCGATCAATGATTGGCTGAACAAAAAGCTGCGGCGCACCGAATTCATGCCTTTTGCGCCCTCGACGCTCGACGAGCAGGCCGACCGCTATTACCGTAACCTTTCCAAAGCCCGGGAATGCGCCCGCTACATGACCATCACCTTCGACTGCACCCCGGAAAGCCGCGAACGCCAAAGGGGCTGCGTGCATGTCGATGGAACCGCGCGCCCCCAGCTCGTCCGCGCCGAAGACAATCCCGGCTATCACGCCATCATCCGGCGCTACTTCGAACGCACCGGCGCCGCAACCCTGGTCAACACCAGCTTCAACGTCCATGAGGAACCGATCGTCGCCAGCCCCCAGGACGCCATCAAATCGTTCAAGGATTGCGGCCTGGATGGGCTGATCCTTGGCCCCTATCTGGCGGCCCAGGTTAGCCCTTGAACTTCCACCACACGGGCAGAAGGTTGGGCAGCTTCAGCCTCTCCATGAGGTCGTTGAAGGCGGTGTCCTGGGACCAGCAAATGCACTTGTTCTGGCGCCGGCGCACCACTTCGCGCTGGCGGCGCATTTCCAAGCCGTTCCAGATGGACATCAAACCCTCTTTCGTCAAATCGCCGACCGGTCCGAAGCGGTTGCTGCACTGCGTAACCCCGCCATCGGGACCGATGGTAAGACGCAAGAAGGGCGACCAGCAGGGAATGGTATCGATCAAACTCTCGGGCTTGAACCAGTAAAGCGGCATGCGGCGAAAATAGCTGCTCCGAAACATGGGGTGGCGCTTCGCCAGGCTTTGGAACTGGCGCTCGACGTCGTCCCGCCTGTCGGGTGGAAAAAACAAGCCGCCCACCCGCTCCTGCTCGATGGCATGCGGATGATCCTTATAGCCCCAAACGATCGGTTGGGCCGAGACCGTGTCGGCGTGCCGAGCCAGGAAATCAACCACGCGTTCGAACCTAAACAGATTGTGAGCGCCAACAATCGCCGAAGCCTTGATCAAAGGCCGCCCGTTCTTGCGCAGGGATTTGAGGACCTCGATACCGTTCAGCGCCTTCGCCATCAAGCCCGGGCTATGTCGCATGGCGTCGTGCTGGTCGGCGTCGTCGCTGTCCAGGCTGACCACCACATAGTCCACCCCGCTCGCAACGATCTCTTGCGCCCTTTCGGCCAACAACAAACCGTTGGTCACCAGATAGGTCAGCACGCCTCGCGCCTTCAAGCGGCGGACCAGCGGAAACAGGAGGGGACTGAGCAGCACTTCCCCGCCCGTGAAACCGGTTACCCAAGAGCCGCAATCGGCGATTTCGTCGGCAATCGCCAACGCCCGTTCAAGATCGAGCGTGCCGGGATGCTCCTTATGCAGTTTGTGCGTCGCGCAAAAGCCGCAGAAGGCGTTGCAATCGTAGGTCAGGCTCCAGGTGACGAAGAGGGGACCACGCGGCGAAGCCCGGTTGAACAGGCGCGCGAACAGAAGATTGGCGGCAAGGGTGAGGACTGCGCCGGCCAGACGCCGCGTCGCCGGAACCGGCAGAAAACGGGAAAGCGACAAAGAGGGCATGACCATCATTGACATCAAGCTCGTGCCATCTTGCCCAGAATCGCGCTTTGGCACCAGCGCGGTTTGCGGCCATAATCCCCCTGAAAGCCAAATGGCCGGGAGCCCTTGGACCGAGCATGTCGATTCCCCGCCTGCATCTACCTCTTGCCCCTTCCGAGATCGCGGCGTTTCTAGCCCGTCTGGCCTTGCCCGACGGCTTTGGCCGCGGGGTGGTCGAGGAGTTCGAGCGCCGGTTCGCGGCGCTGTTTGATAGGCACCACGCCATCGCCTTTTGCCGGGCCCGGAGCGCCCTCTATCATCTCCTGCAATGTCTCGATCTTCCCCCGGGGTCCGATGTCGCCATCAGCGGGCTGCATGTGGCGGACTTCGTCAACATGATCCGGTTGGCCGGATTCCGGCCTGTCGTGGTCGACCTCGAGGCCGACAGCTATTCGATCGACATGGCGGATCTGGCGGCCAAGACGGGCGCCAAGACATCCTGTCTGTTGGTTACCCCGTTGTCGGGCCACAGCCCCGACTTGGCCCGGTTGGCCGCCTTCGCCAAGGAACGCCAACTGGTCTTGATCGAGGATTGCTCGCAGGCCTTCTCGACCGAGTTTCAAGGCCGACGGGCGGGCAGCTTCGGCCGTGCCGCAATCTATAGCCTCAGTCTGCTGAAGTCGGTTTCGACGATGCGCGGCGGCGTCGTGACCACCGACGACGCACACCTGGCGGAAAGGCTGCGCGGCCGTGCCGCCAAGGCGGGCAAGGCTTCCCGATTGTCGCTTGCCGGCGAAGCCATCAAGCAGGCCGTCATCGCCTTGGCGACCTGGCGTCCCCTGTTTTCCCTGGTCGTGCTGCCGCTCTTGCGCGTGACATCCGGCCTGAACGATCTGTTCAGCCGCTTTCAGAAGAGCAACCGGACCGTTTCCCTGCGCGCTTCGATGCCCAAGGCCTTTCTGGAGGCGTTCTCCTGGCCGCAGGCGGCGCTTGGCCTGGGCCAGCTTGCGAGTTTCGAACGGCGCGAAAAACGGCGCATCGATCTTGCCGTCGCTTTGCGGGGCGCGATTCTTCCCGCCCGCGGTTTCTCTCTGCCAAGACTAACCGAAGGCAGCCGCAACTGCTGGTGGCTGTTCCCTCTCTTGACCGATCACCCCGCCGCCCTCAAGGCCCATCTCGCCCGGCATGGCATCGATAGCGCCCCCATGTTGCTAAGCGCCCTTGCTTCGGAAGAGGCGTTCCTGGCTATGGGGTTCAAGGCACCCAACGCCGAGCGGCTTAAGGCCAGAACGCTCTTCGTGCCGTTGCACGAGGCGATGAGCGGCGATGACGTCGAACGGGTGGCGGCCGCCTTGCTGGCCTTCCAATCACCGACCGCGCCCAAGGGGCCGTGAACGGTCCTGCCGCCCGGAGCCGACCGGCGCAGGGCGGCCGCCTTCGGCTGAGTGAGCGCGCCCCGAAAGGAACGGACAGGCCGGCGCGTTTTCTGCTATCCTGTTCGCCGAAATTCCCGACTTGGCGCGGTATTCTTGGTAGACGGCCTCCATGACGGTTGATGCCTTGCTCGCCACAACGTCGTCGCTGCTGGCCTCGTCGGCGATCGCGCTGCTTCTGGTGTACTTTTTCAAGACCGCCCGATCGACGGGCATGGATGTCGATCTTGATGGCACGATCATCCGCTTTCACGTCGATGCCATGTCGATCGCCCTCACCGACCTCTATTATGGCGGGAAGGGCGACTATTCGGGGCTGATTGCCGTCCAGGACCTTTTGAGCCAGAGAATTTTTCAAGAATCCGAACCTTCGGCAAAGCGCGACGCCGTCGATATCGACCGGGCCCTGCGCGAAGCCTCGCAACTGGATTGGAACACCGCGTTGGCGTCGGGCCGCTTTGTGTTGGGCCTCGAGCCGGGCTATGTCGATCTGGTGCGGCTGGCCTTTCGCCTGTTCGGCCTTCGCATCGCGTCGATTTTCAAGCTCTACTGTGCGATGCTGGGGCTGTCCTCGGCTCTTCTGGCGATGGCTTTCTGGCAAACGCCGGGCCTGCTTTGGTCCCTTGGCGCCTTTATGCTGGCCTTTCACTTTGTCGTCTTCGGCACCGGAATTCTCGATTTTCAGGCCCGCTCCATAACCAACAAACGCCTGGCGGCGATCCTTGCCGTCCTTCCGGCCCTTCACATCATGCTGATCATGGCGACCGGGCAGGAGGCGACCGCCTTTCAGATCGCCCTGGCCGCCGCTCAGGGATTGATGTTTGCCTGGGTTCTCTGGATGCGCAATTCGACGGGTTGGCTGGTGATGGCCGCCTTGGCGCTTGCCTTGGCGCTCCTTGGCCTCGGTCTCGCGGTCGATACCGCCTTCCTGCGCGGCCTCTGGGCCTTTGCGCTTCTCATGGGCCTATCGGAATTGATGACGGCCCACCGCCACGCGAAAGTTCATCCGATCCATCACAGCCGCGACCTTTCGATGGCCTATCCCAAGTGGCATTCGGCCTATGTGGGCTTTGCCGAGGACGCGGCGACGTTTGCGAAGAACCTGCTGCCCTTCCAAAAGCCCCAGCTTCTCGACCTCAACGCCTGCATCGCCGTTGTGAGGGTTCTTCGAACGTCGCCCGCGTTCGCCCAAGACGGCCTCGCTTCCCAGGTCATCGGGCTGCGGCCGCCCTTCATCTCCTTCAATCTCAGCGCCTTCTTCGGCATGAAATGGACGGTCTACGAGCGCGCGGCCAAAATCGCCTTTTTCGAATATTTTTGGAAAAACCTGTCGACGATGCCCAAGCTGTATTTTTATCTCAAGCCCCGTTCCCTGGTGCGCAACCTTGGGCTTGTGATGGCGCCCTTGCCGGCCTATCTGAAGGCGCATCCCCTTTTGGCCCTGTCGTTCCTGCTGACCGCCCTGCCCGCCGGTTACCACTTCGCCCAAGCGCCCTCCGTAGCGCAGGCCATCGGGTTCGCCGCCTTCTTCCTCTTGATGGGTGCGCCGATCCCGCTGCTCTGGGCCTTTTCGTTCCGGCCCGCCGGTTACAGCATGGCCGAGATCGCCTGGATGCTGCTCTTTGCCCTGTGGACGACGATCGCCTGCCTGACCGCTTTGGCCTTGCCTATCTGAAGGCCAGAACCAGGGCCGTCGCCAGCCCCAACCAGACCACCCCTTTGACAAGATGCCGAAGGATCGAGCGGCGGGCGCCCGACCCCGGATGGGAATTGTCCGGGGTTCCCTTGTTCAGACGCTCCAAGGCGCGTTCGACTTTCTCCATGCCGTCGTCGGGCTGCTCGACGAGGCGATAGAGCATGAGCGCCATCTCAAGGCTTTTTCGTTCCCGCGCCGGATCCTTGAGCCAGGCGTGCGTTTGCGCCATGCGCAGATGCAGGCGCCCACTGGATGGCCAGCGCTTGATGGCAACCTGCAGGATTTCCTGCGCCGCCACCACCAATCCCGGCCCATGCAGGAGGGCAAAATCCAGGAGGCCGTCGACGGCCTCGACGATCGCGTCCTCGGTTGCCGTGAGGGGCTCGGCCTGGCCGCCCGTGGGGTTGAGAAACGGAAGTTGGCCGGCCAAAGACGCCGTTTGCGGACGCTCGCCCAGAATGCCGATGATCGCCGCCTTGTCGCTTTCGCTCAACATGATGGGAGTCGATGACCGCTCATTAATCTGCGCCGTCTGGTGTTGGCATGCCTCGCCGCGACGCCCACCCGCCCTTGGCCCGATTACCAGAAGGGATAGATGTTCCCTTTGGTCTGCCGGCTGACGAGCCGCTGCTTTCGCCACAGCTTAAAGCGGTAGCGCCAATAAGCCAGCCAGGAAAGGCATCGTCGCCACATTGCCCGATACTCCGCATGCCGCCTAGCTTCCGACCTTGTGCGGCTCCGAAAGATAGCGCGCTTCGATCCAATCGGCCAGCTTTCCGGCAAACACTCGATGGCTTTCCAGATAGGGGTGGGCGCCATCTCCGGGTACCGTGTCCAGGAGATCGAACAAGAAACCCGTGTAGCGCCGGGGATCCACGATGCCCGAGCCGATCACGTCACGAAACGGGTGCGACGCCGCCGGATTGGCGATGGCGCTGATGCCCCAAGGTATCTTGCGAAGGTCGAGGGTCGCCGAAAGAAGGCGCAGCGACATCGCCAGGACCGCCAGGTCGCTGTAAGAGCTGGTGAGGTCGTGAAAGGCCTTTACAAGGCTCTTCGTCACCGGAGTATAGGCCTTGGGATTTTGGCGCATGAAATCCGACATGACATTGAGAAAACAAAAGCAACGCCCATCCAAGTCGAAGAACTCCCGGCGGTCAGCGGTCGAGTAGACGGCGATGACAAGATCGGGCCTTAGAAAATCGACGCTGGACGAAACGATGCGGGCAATGTATTCGGCGCCCCGGCCCAGGCTGCCGAGATTCCAAGCTCGCACGGTCTTCCCGGTTCGTTGCGCAAGCGTCCTTGCCACCAGGTCGGGATAGATCGATCCCCGAGGCACACCCTGCCCCTCCGTCCAACTGCAACCGACAAAGAGAATGTTGTAATCGCCGCGCGGCTCGAACTCGTCCGAGCGGTATCCATGCCGGTTTCGCGGCCCCGGACAAATGCGCTCAAGATCAAAAATTTGCGGCCGAAAATCGGATTCCAGAAAATACTTGATATCGGCGTTGTACCGCGGCATCCCCTCCAAGCCGAACAAAGCATTGAGAAAATCTGCGTTGTCCATTCCACCCCGCCACCGCCATTGCCCCCAGGCACCGCATCCATCCAAACTACCATTCGCGCGCGGAACCGACCACAGCGTTTTGCAGCCGATCGAGACCGGTGCAGGCCTTGCCAAATACCCTTTCGCAGACTGCGGAAAACGCCTGACCGTTGCACCGCATCCCTCGACGGCCACGTGAGACTTGCCGCGTCGATCAGGTCAAGCGTCGAATTCGTCGCAAAACCTCATGCCGAATAGGCCTTTGCCGGGAGGCCGAGTCGATGCGTTCAGGCCCTGCCGCGAATAATCATGGTTCTAACTGGGCGTGTGAAATGTTAATATTGTGGGGAATTCACGTCGATGCGTTACGCCGCCTTGAGATCATATCCACGTACGATGGCGCAGAGACGGAACAGGGCGCCCGAAGCTTTACCGGGATGTCCGTTGCAGAAGAGAGCGAGGCGATGCCACGATCAACGCCTGGGTCTGCGCTATTCGAACAAGTCGAACGCCGGGGAATGGGCATTGTTGGCGCCGTCGGATACGTCCGCATGATTAGGCACGCGCCGCTGCTTAACGATCGGGATCTCCAGACGGCGATGGCCCGTAGATGCCCAAACCTTTCGCCTTGGCGTCCATCGCCGATGTCGGGCGGTGACGTGCCATAATCGAATCGAGTCCACGCCGACTTCTTCGGCATGACAGGCGGGTACAGCATGCGTTCGATCGACAAAAAAGTTCTGCTGATAAAGCCAAATTACTACTATTTCCCGGTTGGCTTTTCCTATGTCGTGGCGGCGCTCGAGCGCTACGGAATCGAATACGATTTCATCGACACCTACCTGACGCCGAAACCCGACATCGCGGGCTATCTGCGGAAGGGCTCCTATTTGGCGGTCGCAACCGGCGGCCTGCTTGGAAACTATACCTTCTACAAATCTCTTTTCTTGAGCGTCAAGGAGGCCGATCCGGCGATGCCCTGCATTTTGGGGGGCAACGTAACCAGCGATGTCGACAAGAATTTGCTGATGGAGCAGATGCCTATCGACTATCTCGTCGTGGGCGAGGGCGACATCACCTTCCCGGAACTCCTTTTGCACATTGCCGGCAAGGGCACGGGCGACATCGAGTCCGTTCATGGGATTTATTATCGGGCCGGCGACGAGATTCGGAAGACCGATCGCCGGGCCCGTCTCGACTTGCTCGAGCGAAATTACATGCCGTCGTGGGACTTCTTCGATCACAAAGCGTACGGCGACCGGGCGCACGCAAGGCCCGTGCTGACCGGCCGCGGCTGCGTTGGGCATTGCAGCTTTTGCTCGCCGACCAATGGACGCTTCATCACGCGCAGCGTCGAGCAAATTGTCGAGGAAGTCGAATTTCTCAACAGCCGTTACGATTTCTCGATGTTCGTGTTCATCAACGAGATCTTCTTCCAAGACCCCGAAGACATCATCAAGTTCTGCCGCGAGTACAAGAAAATCACCCCTCATAAGATTTGGCATTGCCTGATGCGGATGGATGTCGACGCCGAGGTGCTGCGAGAAATGCGCGACGCCGGCTGTCGGCTGATGAATGTCGGGGTGGAAAGCGGCAGCGATCGGGTGCTGGCCAGCATTTTGAAGGAAACGACGGTCGAGCAAATGCGCCGCTTTTCGCGCATGAGCCGTGAGGTTGGCATTTCGCTGCAGGCCAGCTTTATGATGGCAAACTACACGGAAACCGAAGAGGACATCGTCAAGACGGTGGACTTTCTGATCGAAGAGCATATTGGCGGGCCGATGGCGCTTACAATCAATTACCCCGGCACCGCCAATTATCGCTGGGCGTTGAAAAAGGGAATGATCGACGACCCCGTCAAATATATTGAATCCCTCGATCTCCTCTACAGCCGAAATTACATCCAGGTCATTTCCGGGCATCTTGGCGGCACCCTGTCTTACTTGAATCTCAGCGCCATGCCGACCGAACGTCTGTTCAAGGTCGTCGAGCGCGAGATGCGCCGCTACAACACCCAGAATTTCGCGATCAAAAATCAGCGGATCGAGATTGCCGGCGATGCGATCGACCTTTCGGGCGAATGCAGCTTCTGTGGACATCCGCTGCAGGCCAAGACGAAGCGAAGCGCATGGAACCTTTTTGACCTAAAGGTCTCGTGCATCAAATGCGGCGCCGCCGAGAATTATTTCCACCCCGATATTCTTCCTGGTTTGAAACCGATCAATGAAGAGCATCGCGGCTTGATCTCGAAGGCAAAGCGGATTGCTTTGGCGGGAATGCCTCAGGAAATCGACCTAATTCTGATGCTTGATTTGTTTGGCATCAATTACGACACCATCGTCGGGGTTTTCGGCAGCGAGATCGATCCGCCCGGGACCTTCCACATCACGCACCCGACGCTTGCCGCAGACGACATTCTGGCCCTGCAACCGGATTTGGTGGTCCTGACCGGCAGCGTTCCCGTATCCCTGATCGACGAGTTTCGGAAATTTCAATTTGCGCGCTTTGTCGATCTGCGATGCCGCGGCGCCCGGGATGGCATTCTCCACTATATTTTCCAAAGGCACGGCCTGGACTCGAAGTCGTATCAATTCCTCGCCGATGCGCTGGGCGATCCCGTTACGTCCATCCTTGACGAAATTGCCCGCTTTCGTTTCCTGGCCGATACCCCCATGCGAGGCCTTGCCGAGACGGAAGCCATTGGAAGGCTTCATCGGGTGATCGAGGAGCATATCGGCGAATGTGTATTGGCCGGTGTCGATGTCTTCGACAGCGATCTGAAGGCGGGGGTTATGACCTATCCGTCGGGGTTCTACAAGGAAATCCCCGAATGGTCGGCTCGTTTGCTGGGGCCGGATGACCGAATGACCGTCTTGGTGCCTTTGCGGTCATCCGGGGGCATCGTCGTTCTCCTCGACATCGTCTTTTCCGATCCCCAGGACTTGTTGCAGAATCTCGGGGTGACCGTGAACGGGATTCCCGCCGTCGCCCAACTGCGCCAAGCCGGCGATCATGTGCAGCTTGTTGCCTTCAGCGACGCTCCGGCCTTGGCCGATTTCCCTTATAAGGTCGATATCGTTCTGAACAATCCATCTCAATTGGGCATTCCCGGACGTCGAATGGCGTTCAGCCGCTTGCGTTGCGTTCCGTGCTCGGTTTCGTCACAGGCCCGAGGTATGGTTGTTGAAATGGCTCCCCAACATTCCGTTCTCTTGAGCCAATGAGCGAGGCCGGACGGAGTCCATTCATGACCGATCAAACTCTTGGGGCGCCGGCGTGAGGTCGTTTCAATTCGGCCAAGACGACGCGATTCTGGTTGCCGGAGCCGGCGGCTTCATCGGCGGCCATGTGTTGGCCCATTTCCATCGCTTGGGTTTCAGGAATTTGCGCGGCGCCGACATCAAGCCCCTGGACCACTGGTTTCAAAGGACCGACGGCGTCGACAGCCGCGTGCTCGATCTTCGCAAGATCGAGGATTGTCGCGCCGCGACCAAGGACATGGACTACGTTTTCAATTTCGCCTGCGACATGGGAGGCATGGGGTTCATCGAAAGCCATAAGGCCGAGTGCATGTTGTCGGTGCTCATCAACACCCACATGCTGATGGCCGCCCGCGAAGCCGGCGTGAAGCGCTATCTCTATTCGTCCTCGGCGTGCGTCTACAACGCCGATAAGCAGGTCGACGCCGAGGTGACCGCCCTGAAGGAAACGGATGCCTATCCCGCCATGCCCGAGGATGGATATGGCTGGGAAAAGCTGTTCAGCGAACGCATGTGCCGGCACTTTTCCGAAGACTTCAAACTGGAAACCCGCGTCGTACGGTTTCATAACGTTTATGGCCCCTGGGGCACCTATGATGGCGGGCGGGAAAAGGCGCCGGCGGCAATCTGCCGCAAGGTCATCGCCGCCAAACTTCAAGGCAAACACGAGATCGAAATCTGGGGCGATGGCCTGCAGACGCGAAGCTTCATGTATATCGACGATTGCCTGAAGGGCGTTATCGGCATCATGCTTTCGGACTGGCGCGAGCCGATCAATGTCGGATCGTCCGAGCTGGTGTCGATCAACCAACTGGTCGACATGGTCGAATCGATCGCCCAGATCAAGCTGGGGCGACGCTACAACCTGGCGGCCCCCAAAGGCGTTCGCGGCCGAAACAGCGACAACACTCTCATTCGTCAGGTTCTGAACTGGGAGCCATCGACGAGGCTGATCGATGGGCTGAGGGAAACCTACGCTTGGGTGGAGACCATGATGACGGGCGGCGATTTCAAGAATCGCTTCACCGTTTAGACGCCGACGCGTAGGGGAGCGTGAGGCCTAAATGAGCGCGCCATACATTCTTGGCATCTCCGCCCTCTACCACGATTCCGCCGCCGTCCTTCTTCATGGGCACGACATTGTGGCCGCCGTCGAGGAGGAGCGGTTCTCCCGCATCAAACATGACCGTTCCTTTCCCCGGCAGGCGATCGCGTACTGTCTCTCAAGACTCCCCGCCGGCGCCCGCGTTCATCTCGCGGCCTATTATGACGATCCCGCCCTCACCCTCGATCGCGTCTTGGCAACGGCCGTGCACTTTGCGCCGGAGGGCCTGGGCGCCTGGCAGCAGGCCGCGGTGGAAATCTTCGGCAATAAGGCAGGCCTTCATGAGAGGATCGCCCAGGCCTTGGGTGATGATGCCGAGATCCTTTGCGTCCGCCATCATATGTCCCACGCCGCTTCGGGCTTTTTTCCGTCCCCGTTCGACGAGGCCGCCATCCTCTGCGCCGACGGCGTGGGAGAATGGGCGACCACGACGATCGGCCATGGTCGCGGCGCGGCGATCGAACCTCTGAGACGTCTTGACTTCCCGCATTCCCTGGGCCTGCTTTATTCCGCCTTCACCCACTTCTGCGGCTTTAAGGTCAATTCCGGCGAATACAAGCTGATGGGCTTGGCCCCCTTCGGCGAACCTCGGTTCGTCAAGGCGATCTTGGATCATGTAATCGATCTGCGCGACGACGGTTCCTTCGCACTCGACGTCCGCTATTTCAACTTGGCCTCGACGAGAGGGCTGGCCTCCAAGAAGTTCGAGGAACTCTTCGGCGGGGCAAAACGAGACCCCGAATCGACCATCACCCGGCGCGAGGCCGATCTGGCCGCTTCCATCCAGGCCGTGTTGGAGGAGGCGGTGCTGCGCTTGTCGGCGCAGGCGCAGCGACTGACAAACAGCCGCCGCCTGTGCATGGCCGGTGGTGTGGCGCTCAATTGTGTCGCCAACGCCAAGATCGCGCGAAGCGGCCTTTTTGAGCGGATGTGGATTCAGCCGGCGGCGGGCGATTCCGGCGGCGCTCTTGGCGCCGCGCTCTACGCGGCCTTTCATCATGTCGGCGTCGCGCGCTCCGCCGCGTCCGGCCGAGACGGCCAGAAAGGAAGCCGCTTGGGGCCGGCCTTTGGCGATGACGTCGTAAAATCGGTGCTCGCCAATTATGGCATTGCCGGACGATTCGTCGCCAACGACGAGGAGCGCCACGCCCTTTTGGCCACCACTCTGGCCCAGGGCAAAATCGTCGGCTATTTCAAGGGGGCCATGGAATTCGGGCCGCGCGCGCTTGGGGCGCGCTCGATCCTTGCCGACCCGCGTGCGGACGACGCGCAATCGCGCGTCAATTTGAAGATAAAGCGGCGCGAATCCTGGCGCCCCTTTGCCCCGGCGGTCTTGGAGGAGCATGCGGCAAGCCTGTTCGATCTGACCCAAGACAGCCCCTATATGCTTTTCACGGCGCCTCTGCGCGAGTCTCTTCGCCTTAAGGCCGAGCCGGTTTCTGACGAGGCCGGCGAGTTCGATCTGGTGCGAACGATCAACCGCAAGCGATCGCATCTTCCGGCCATCACCCATGTCGATTGGAGCGCCCGCGTTCAGACCGTAAGCCGCGAGGAGCACCCGGATTTTCATGGTCTGATTTCGGCGTTTCATCGCCTCACCGGCTGTCCGGTGCTTTTGAACACCTCCTTCAACGTCCGGGGCGAGCCGATCGTCTGCACGCCCGAGAACGCCATTCAGTGCCTGTTGTCGACCGAGATTGATCTTCTGGCGATCGAAGGCTACCTTGTCGAAAAGGCCGAATTGCCCGAGTCGGTTCGCATCGTCAAAAGGACGCCCGCCTTTGAGCCAGACTGACCCATCCGCAGCGGCCTTCTTCTTCGACCTGCTGGTTCCATTGGCGAGCGCATTGCGAGCGGCGAACGCCTTGCCGTTGTCCGGCGTCGACCCAAAGCGGGAAAGCTACTTTACCGATGACGAGGCCCTTGGCGCCCACCCGGCTTGCCGAGCCTTGCCGAAACGCGAAGCCTTTCTTATCGGGCTTGAGCTAATATGGCTTCCCACCGGGTTTGAGAGCGAGAGGCTCGTGGCCGCGCTTCACGATGTCATGACGGCGCTATTGGGCTCTCGGCCCGACGCCGCAGGGCTTCAGGCGGGGCATCAGATTTATCCGCTCTTCTGACGAAAGGGAGAGGCCGGCGCCATGACCATCATCGTCGAGAACTGGTCGAACGGCTATTCGTGCCTGCTGGACGAGAATTGGTTTCTGCCCCACCCCTCGCTTGGATTTCGCACCAATCCGGCCTTTAAAGGCTGCCGATTCGTCAAAGGGGAGGAAAGTTATCGCTTCGATTGCGGATTGGACGCGCTAGGCTACCGGCTGTGCCGGCCCTTGGGGCAAGAGCCCGGATCGGGTCCCAAGGTTTGGTCCTATGGATGTTCATACGGTTTCGGTTGGGCGGTGGCGGACGAGCAGACCTTCCCTTGGCTGCTCCAGGAACGCAATCCGCATTGGCATGTCAGCAACTTCGCGGCCGGTGGCTATGGCACGACGCAGAACCTTCTGCACCTGATGCGGCAAATCCAGATCGAGAAGCCCGATCTGGTGATCTTCAATTTTCAAGACGATCATATTTGGCGCAACGTCGCCGCCCCGAGCATGCTGGTGCGCTACAGCGCGATCGGCAACGATCTGTTCGAAGGCTGGACGATTCCGCGCGCCCACTTCAATCCGAAGGGCGAAGTCGCGATCAAGACCATCCCGATCGTCGACCCCTACCTGCCGCGCGTGAATCCCGAGTTGGTCGAGTACGACAAGTTCTACGCCTTTCTTGTCACGTCGGTGCTGCTGGAGTCCGCTTGCCGGATAACGTTGCAGCATGGCGCCAAATTCATCTTCGCCATCATGGACAGCAGCCGGGACGAATTTGGCGGGCGGCTGGGCGACAAGATCGCCGGGCTGGGCGGGCACGTCTGCGACATGGGCATCAGGCTGGTGGAAAAGGAATGGCACCTTTATCCCTATGACCTGGGCCACCCCAACGCGAACGCCAACCGGCATTACGCGGACTGCCTGAACCGGGCGGCGCAAAGCCTAATCTAGAGCGGGGTGACGAACCGGGCGCCACCGTTCAAGCTCTCAATGCCCTTCCGCCAAGCCAAGATAGGTTTCGACGATGCGGGGGTTTTGCGCCAAATCGCCGGCCGGGCCTTCAAGCGCGATTTCGCCCATTTCCAGCACATAGCCGTAATCGGCCACCTCAAGCGCGGCGCGCGCGTTCTGCTCGACCAGAAGGATCGAGACGCCCAAATCCTTGAGCCCAACGATGATGCGGAAGATTTCCTGCACGATGCGGGGCGCCAGGCCCAGGCTGGGCTCGTCGAGCATCAGCAGTTTCGGCCCCGCCATCAGGGCGCGGCCCAGGGCCAGCATCTGGCGCTCGCCGCCCGAGAGCGTGCCGGCCAACTGGTCGGCGCGCTCCAAAAGGCGCGGGAAGCGCTCATAGACCTTGGCCCGCTTGGCGTCGAGATCGCGGGCGCCCTGGCGGTAGCGGGCGAAGCCGCCCAAGGCCAGATTGTCGGCCACCGACATCGGCGCGAACAGCTCGCGCTTTTCCGGCACCAGCGAGAGGCCCAGCGCCACCCGTTCTTCGGTCGGCAATTGGACGATCGATTGGCCCTGATAGGCAATGGCGCCCTTGGCTGGCAACAGCCCCATCAGCGCCGCCAGTAGCGTCGTCTTGCCCGCCCCGTTGGGGCCGATGACGGTGACGATCTGGCCCTCGGGCACGGTGAGCGCCACCTTGTGCAAGGCCTCGACCTTGCCATAGGCCACCGCCAGATCGCGCGCTTCCAGCATTGCCGTCATGGCCCGGTCCCCGCGCTGCCCAGATAGGCCTCGATCACCTTGGGATCGCGGCGCACCCGCTCGGGCGGGCCTTCGGCGATCTTCTCGCCGAAATCCATCACCACCAGCCGATCGACCAGCCCCATGACGAAGGCGATGTCGTGCTCGACCAGCAAGATCGCCATCCCTTGGTCGCGCAGGCCCCGAAGCAACGCCGCCAGGGCCTGCTTTTCCTGATGGCGCAATCCGGCCGCCGGCTCGTCGAGCAAGAGCAGCACCGGATCGGCGGCCAGCGCCCGGGCGATCTCGACGATCCGCTGCTGGCCCAAGGCCAGGCTGCCCACCGCGTCGTCCATATGCTCGGCCAGCCCGACCCGGCGGACTTGGCGGGCCGCCTCGAAGAGGATTTGCCGCTCCTCGGCCCGCTCCAGCCTAAGCGCCGCCGAAACCATGCCCTTGCGGCCGCGCCGGGTGGCTCCGATCGCCACATTCTCGATCACGCTCATCGCCGGGCGCAGATGGACATGCTGGAAGGTGCGCGCAATGCCCCTGCCGACGATCGCCCGCGCCGGCAGACCATCCAGCCGCTCGCCCTGGAAGCGCACCTGGCCGCCGCTCATCGGCAACAGGCCGGTGATCAAATTGAACATCGTGCTTTTGCCGGCGCCGTTGGGGCCGATCAGACCCAGGATTTCGCCCGCCTTGATCTGGAAGCCCAAGCCATTCACCGCCATCAGGCCGCCGAAGGCTTTCTGGGCGTCCTCGACCTCCAGGATCACCGAGCCGCGCGCGGGGAAAGCCGCCTGGCCCAACGCCTTGGCCTCGGCCGGGGCGCGGCTCACCTTGCGCCTTGGCAGCAGCCGGTCGAGCCAGGGCATCAGCCCGTCGCTGGCGTATTGGAGAAGAAGGACGATCAGGATGCCGAAGACGATGGTCTCGAACTGGCCGGAACTGCCCAAGAGCTTGGGCAAGATGCCTTGCAGCCAGGTCTTCAGGCCGGTGATCAAGGCCGCGCCGGCGATCGCCCCCCAGACATGGCCGGCGCCGCCGACCACGATCATGAACAGATATTCCAGGCTGTAGCCGAGCCCGAAAGGCCCCGGATTGACGAAACGCAGATAGTGCGCGTGCAGCCACCCGGCGACACCGGCCAGCAGCGCCGCGTAAAGAAAGACCCAGATCTTGAGGCGCGCCGTGTCGATGCCGAAGCTTTCCGCCATCACCGGATTGCGCAAGGCCCGGATCGCCCGGCCGGGCCGGGAATCGAGCA
Organism: Rhodospirillales bacterium; assembly: GCA_016214125.1. Lineage (GTDB taxonomy): Bacteria > Pseudomonadota > Alphaproteobacteria > Rhodospirillales > WMHbin7 > JACRPC01. The sequence continues at coordinate 37,986 of JACRPC010000020.1, forward strand.
GGCCGACGATCGAGGCCAAGGCCAGCAAAGTGACCAGCCAGATCAGATAGAAATACTGGCGGGTGGTTTCGAACTTGTAGCCGGGGATCGACAGGCTGGGCACCTCGGGAATGCCGTTGAAGCCGCCCAGGCCCTGGACGTTGCCGAAGACGTAGGAGAGGCTGATGCCCCAGGCGATGGTGCCCAAGGCCAGATAATGGCCGGACAGGCGTAGCGTGAGCCAACCCAGGATCAGCGCCACCACCGCCGTCGCCGCCAGGGCGGCCGGCAGGCCCAGCCAGGGCGAAATGCCGAAACGGGTGGTGAGGATCGCCGTGGTGTAGGCCCCGACGCCGACAAAGGCCGCCTGGCCGAACGAGGTCAGCCCGGCGACGCCGGTGAGCAGCACCAGCCCCAGCGCCACCAGGCTGTAAAGGCCGATGTAATTGAGAAGCGTGATGGTGAAATCGCCGCCGAATGCCGGCGCCAGCGCCAGCGCGAGCAGAAACAGGCCCAAGACGGCCCGACGGAGCAGGACGGCGTTCATTCCTCCTCCTCCTCGCCGACATGATGGGTTTTCAGCGAACGCCAGAGCAGAACCGGAATGAGCAGCGAAAAGACGATGACCTCTTTCAGGGCGCTGGCCTCGAAGGAGGCGAAGGATTCGAGCAGCCCCACGAACAAGGCGCCCAGGGCGGCGATCGGATAGCTCACCATGGCGCCGATCGCCGTGCCGACGAAGCCTTTGAGGGCGATCAGGAAGCCGGTGTCGTAATAGATGGTGGTGATGGGCGAGATGAGCACGCCCGACAACGCCCCGAACAGGGCGGTGAGCGCAAAGGCCAGCCGCCCGGCCGCCTCGGTGCGGATGCCGACCAGACGGGCGCCCACCCGGTTGACGGCGGTGGCGCGTAGCGCCTTGCCCCAAAGGGTACGGTTGAAGAACAAGGTGAGCAGCAAGATCAGCACCGCCGAGGAACCGATGACCAAGAGGCTTTGGCCGCTCACCAGCATCGGCCCCACCGAGACGCGGAAGCTGGTGAAGGCGGGGGTCCGCCAGCCTTCGGCGCCGAAGAACAGGAGCCCCAGCCCCAGCAAGGCGTAATGGACCGCCACCGCCACGAAGAGCAGCACCAGCACCGAAGCGTTGGCCAGCGGTTGGAAGGCCAGGCGGTAGACGATCGGCCCCAAGGGTACCACCAGCGCCACCGCGAGAATGACCTGCACCGCCAAGGGCGGCTTCAAGGGCGCCAGCCAATAGGCGAGGCCGCCCAGCAGGATCGGCAGCGCCAGATTGAGCAACGCCGAACCGCGCAGCCCCTCCCATCGCTTGGTCTTCCAGGCGACCGCCAGATCGGCCAGGAAGGCCAGCCCGCCCAGAATCAGCAGCAGCCAGACCGTGCCCGGCATGCTGCCTTGCTGAAGAACGGCCAGCGACAGGGCACCGAAGGTGACGAATTCGCCTTGGGCGACGAACATCACCCGGCTGACCGCGAAAACCAGCAACAGCGCCAGCGCCAAGAGGGCGTAGAGGGCGCCGTTGACGATCCCGTCTTGAATGAGCAGGAGGGCGATGTCGAAATTCATGCGCGCCGACGCCGACAATCAGCCATGGGCGATCCATCCGCCATCGGCCGGCCCGACCGGCGCCGCCGGCATTTCACCCAGCCAGCCCGCAAAACCGCAGGCCCCACGGGCCGAAATCACCCCGCCTTCCTGGCGGAGCGTCATGCCGGGCAAAGCCACCAGGGGATGACCGAGCGCGATCGCCAAGGCCTCGGGCCGACCCCAAAGACCGATCGCTCCGGCCGGCAGAGACTCGAAGGATGGCGGTCCAACCACAACAAGGCGCGCCTGGCCGAGAACGCCCGCCTCGCCCGCCGCCGTCAGATGCCAGCTTGACTGGGTGTCACCCGCCAGATCGAGGCGCGCTCCGGTCGCCAGCGCCAGCAACAAGGCCAGCAAGGCCGGCGGCTGCGCCAGACTGCCCGAGGCCGTAATCGTGTCGCCGCTTCCGATGGTCAAGGCGCCGGCCAGCGCCCGCGCCGCCGCCGCCAGGGTCTGATGGGTGTGCAGGGCCAGCTTCGGCTCGCCCCCGCCCTCGGCCACCAGCAAGGCGACCGGATCGGAGGCCAAGCCCGACCGAGGCAGAATCAGCGGCGGTTCGGCATCGGAATCGGCCAAGGGCGTCGCGGTCAGATCGATCTGCGGCCGCGCCTTGGCCAGGCACAGGCGCCGTTCCAGCATCGCCTGGCCCGGCGGCAGAAGCAGCGCCACCGCGCCCAGCCGGGCGATCGCCAGCCAAGCGACAACGGCCTCCGGCGCCGCCGTCGCCTCGACCGAGGCGACGCGGCCCCTCTCCAAGCCCGCCTCGGCCAGCCGGGCGGCGCGATGGGACACCCGCCGATCCAGCGTTTGCCAATCGATCGAAACCGATCCGGCCTTTAGAGCGACGCGCTGGGGATCGGCCTTGGCGCGGGCGCGCACCCAACCCTCCAGAGTCTCGCCACCCCACAGGCCCTCGGCGGCAAAATGGGCGACCTGCTCGGGATCGAAATGCATGGCCTGGCGAACCAGCATCGCCTCGGCGTCCAGCTCCGGCAGGCCCGGCGCCGCCAGCCCATCCCCGGCCCGGTAGCGTTTGCCGGCGCCCAGCCCGAACAGCTTGCGGTACTGGTCGCGGCGAAAGACCCGGCGTTCGGCGACGACGCGGATGAAGGTCACCTGCTCCTCGGCCAGGCCCAGGCGCTCGGCGATTTCGGCATCGGTGCGGCCGGTGCCGTCGCGTTGAGCGGCGATCGCCGCCCAATCGAGTTTGCGCACCGCGTCGCCCTTGCGACGCTGGATGTTGAGCCCCAGCTCGAAGATCGCCGGGGCGTAGGTGCGGATCATCCGTTCGGTGACGCCGTGGGGCATGGGCTAAGCCTTCGCCTTGGCGGCTTTGCGCTTGGCCTCGCCCATGCGGATGGGATCGGCCAAGGGCGCGCCGGTCACCACCGGGCAGGCGCGCATGCATTCGAAGCATTGGGCGTGGGTGGCGCCGATGCCCGAGGTGACGCGGTAGAGAAAGCCCTGCGCCTCGGCGCCGTAGAGAATCTCCTCGCGGTCGAGTTCCGTGGGCGCGACGATGCCGTCATGGATGAGATCGCCCATCGTCTCGTAGCGCTGGCACATTTCGGCGCAGCGATACATGTCGCAGACCATTTCGTCGATCTGGCCCGCCTCGTCCAGGCTGCCCGACAGACATTCGACCGGACAGAATTTCTGGCAGGGCGTCTGGCCCTCGGCCCGGTAGAGCTTGACGCAGGCCGGCGACGGACAGGGGTTGGAGTCCATCGGCCGATCGGGCGGCAAGTCCATCTCGGTCAGCACCGAGCCGTAATAGAGCAGGCCGAATTCGGGATGGAGGAGGATGTCGCCGGCCAGCGAGCGGGCGCCGATGCCCGCCAGTTCGGCATGCAGCTTGAGGCTTTGCAGGGGGATGCGGTTGCCGTATTCGGGATCGATGTGCGGCGGCACGAACAAAGACGGCTGACCATAAGTCTGCTCGAGGAAAAAGGAGAGGCCGAAGGCGGCGCGATAGATCGGCCCCACCGAATTGCCGATGAAGGTCATCACCTTGGCGGTCGAGCGCCAGGTGCCGCGGGTGCAACCGGGCACGCCGATGGCGATCACCGAGCGCGCCTGGGGCAACAGCGCCTTGGGGCCGAAACCGGGCGGCGCGATGCGCTCGACGGTGTCGGCATCGATAATGCCGACCGCCACCGCGCCGCGCGACAAGACGTAAGCCTTGATCGCCGCTTTGGCCTGTTCCATCGGGTTGTCCGCTTGGGCGGTCACGAATGGGCTTCCTTCACCTGATCGCGCAGCATGTATTTCAGGACCTTGCCCATGGCGTTGCGTGGCAGGGCCTGGACGAAGACGACGCGCTTGGGATGTTTGTAGCGCGCCAGCCGGCCCTCGAACAGGGCCAAGACCTCGTCGGCCGCCAATTTCTGGCCCGGCTTGGCGACGATCACCGCCACCGGCACTTCGGTCCAGCGGGGATCAGGGCCGGCCACCACCGCCGATTCGGCGATTTTCGGGCATTCGGCCAGCACCTGCTCGAGTTCGGCCGAATAGATGTTCTCGCCGCCCGAGATGATCACGTCCTTAAGACGATCATCGATGTAGTAGAAGCCATCCTGGTCGCGGTGCGCCAGATCACCGGTGCGGAACCAACCGTCGACCAACGCCTCGGCGGTGGCGGCGGGATCGCGCCAATATTCGCGCATGATGTTGGGCCCCTTGGCCCACAGCTCGCCGGTTTGGCCCACCCCCAGCTCGCGGCCCCGATCGTCGACCACCTTGAGCGCGGCGTGCATCGCCGGTTGGCCGCAACTGGCGGCGCGTTTGCCGGTGACGCCGGGCAGCGTGTAGGCCACGGTGGGCGCCGTTTCGGTGGTGCCGTAGACCTGATTGATCGCCAAGCCGCGCGCCAGCACCGCTTGAACCATCGGCTCGGGAACGGTCGAGGCGCCGGTGCACAGATTGCGCAGCGAGGATAGATCGGCGCCGGCCCAATCGGGATGGGCCAAGAGCGCCGCCAGCATCGCCGGCACGGCGATGAAGAGGGTGACGCGGCGCTGGGCGATGGTCTGCAAGGCCCGGCCGGGATCGAAGACGCGATGAATGATCACCCGTCCGCCGGCATGCAGAAGCGGCAGACATTGGATGTTGAGGCCGCCGACATGGAACATCGGCAAAGCGTTGAGCGAAATGTCTTGGGCGGTGAGGCCGAAGGCCAGCATGCCGTTAATCGCGGTATGAAAGATGGCGTCCTGGGTGAGCACCGCACCCTTGGGCCGCCCGGTGGTGCCCGAGGTGTAGACGATCATCAGCGCGTCCGACCGATCCCCCGCCCCGTCGCCGATCGGCCTGGCGGCCTGCATTTCGGTTTCGTGCTCGAGCCAGCCGGGCCGGGCGGCGCCCCAGACGACGCGGCGACCCGCTCCCGGCGCGTTTTTCAAACTTTCGGCCGTGGCGGCGAATTCGGCATCGGCGAACAGGGCCGCCGGTTCGGCGTTGCTCAGGATGTAGTCGAGTTCCGGCGCCGCCAGCCGCCAGTTGAGCGGCACATAGATGGCGCCCAGACGGGCGCAGGCGAAGACCAGGGTAAGGATTTCCGGATCGTTCTTGCCCAAATGGGCGATCCGATCGCCTTGGCGGATGCCCAGCCGGTCGGCGAGCAGACCGGACAGCCTAGCGATCCGATCCGCCAGATCGGCGTAGGTGAGGCGGCGATCCTCATAATCCAACGCCACCCGGCCGGGCTCCATGCCGGCCCAGCGATCGATCCAGCGGGCGATGTTCATGCCGGTTTGCCCTTGGAAAGCCGAGGCGGGAGCGGGATCGGGTCCCGCTCCCGATTCCCACCGTTATGGCACCAGCTTGAAGGCGCCGTTGGCGACGGTCACCAGCACGCGGGCCCGTTGATCGACGCCGTTATGGTCGGCGGGCGTCATGTTGTAGACGCCCAGCGTGCCGACCAGATCCTTGATGCCTTCAAGCGCGTCGCGCAAGGCCACCCGGAATTCGGGCGTGCCCGGCTTGGCCTTCTTGAGCGCCGCCGGTAGGGCGGTTTCGATCAGCTTCAGGGCGTCGTGCGAGCAGCCGGCGAACATGTTCGCCGCCTGCGGATAGCCGGTCTCCATCGCCTTCAGGAAATCGAGCGACACCTTCTTGATCGGATTGGAATCCGGAAGGTCGCGCGCCACCACCAGAGGCCCCGAAGTGGCGAACGCCCCTTCCACCGCCTTGCCGCCGTTGCGGATGAAGTCGGGACCGATGACGCCGTGGGTGTGGTAGATGTTGCCGGCAAAGCCGCGCTCCTTGAGCGTGATGTGCGGCAGGGTGGCCGGGGTCGAAGACGCGCCGACGAACACCGCATCGGGCTTGGCGGCGATGATCTTCAAGACCTGGGCGGTGACCGAGGTGTCGGGCCGGTTGAAACGCTCATGCGCGACGATCTGGATGCCGTTGTCGGCCGCCAGCTTTTCGATCGCCTTCCAGCACAGATCGCCCCAGCCGTCGGCGTAGCCGATGAAGGCCAGGGTCTTGACGCCGTTCTTCTTCATGTGCTCGACCAGGATGCTCATCATCAGCGGCACCGGCTGGGCGACGCCAAAGACATAAGGCCGCTTGTCGTCGGCCACTTCGACCGGCGACAGGCAGATCTGGGCCAGCTTCAATTCGTTGGCCACCGGCGCCACCGCCAGGCAGGGCGGGGTGTTGGTGGGGCCGATGACGATGTCGACCTTCTCCTCGTCGGCCAGCTTGCGGAAATTCTTGACCGCGTTCGAGGGATCGCCGGCGTCGTCCAAGAAGACAAACTTCACCTTCTGGCCGCCCAGCGTGTCCGGAATGTTGTCGAACACCCGCTTGTAGAGCTGGCCCAGCGACGCCGTGGGACCGGTGACGCCCATGCTGAGACCGATGGTGATGTCGGCCTTGGCCGGCTGGGCGAGGGCCATGGCGGCGCCAACAAGCGTGGCAAGCCCGATTGTCTTCAAACGCATTTCCGTTCCTCCCTATTCCTGTTCGCATGGCCGACCTTGCGGCATCGTTCTTGGGAAGGGGCCTCAGCACCCGTCCGTTGCCGGTATTTATACCGCATGCGGCACCGCTTACATTCAATAAAATGGGGACTGGAATCGCCTCGGGCGTGTCGGCGAGGCGGCGGAACCGCCCGCCCTCCAAAACGATATTGCACCGCAATAATTCCCGGTTGAAGATCGTGCCCGCAACTCCTGGCCAGATAGCGCACGATATTCATAATTGATTGTTATAAAACGATATATTTCAATACGCATTCCTACGAGGCTTGACCAACATCAAAATCAAGGCTCTGCTCGGGGCGAGGGGAAGTTCGTTCGCTGCCCCGTGTCTGAACCGCCGCCCGCCCTGGGACATTCGAGGAGATGCCCGGGTCGAGGCGAGCCCACGGAAAGGAAAAACAAGATGCATGATCATCCTTCCTGCCACTGTCTCGAACCCCGCCGAACCGACCGGCGCCAATTTCTGAAGCTGGCCGCCCTGGCTGGCGGGGCGGCGCTTCTGACCCCGATGTTGCCGCTTGGCGCGCGCGCCGCCGGCTCGGTCGAGGTGCTATTGCTGTCTTGTATGGATTACCGGCTGGTCGATGACATCGTCCATTACATGGATGGGCGCAAACTCACCAACCAGTACGACCATGTCATTCTGGCCGGCGCCAGCCTGGGCGCGCTCACCGACAAGAAGCCGGATTGGGGCAAGGCGTTCTGGGATCACGTCCAGGTCGCCAAGGACCTGCATCACATCAAGAAGGTGATGATC
>JACRPC010000009.1 GCA_016214125.1 Rhodospirillales bacterium
TTGGAGATATCGCCGTAAATCCGGCTGCGAAGATCGTTCGAATAGGCTCGTCCCATGATCCACCTCCAATCAAGATGAATCACAAATTCGTAACCAATCCCTTAAGCCGATTCCGATTAAACGCACGACGCTCTAGGCCGACCTACTTCCCCAGCACCCGCCCCAGGAAGGCGAAGCTGTCGGCCAGCGATTGGCGGGTGACGTCGTCGCTCGCCTCCATCGTCACCCCATAGGTCCAGCAACTGCCGAAATGGCTCATGATGGCGTCGCGGCCCTGGGCGCGGCGTTCCGAGCCGTCGGCCATCACCAGAAGCATGTCCGGCCCGCCGGTGAGAAAGGTCAGCGGGCAGGCCTGCGCGTTGCGCCCGGTGTTAATGCGCACCCGGCCCGCCATGCCGAGATTGAGCCAGGCGTGCTGGGCGTCGGGATAGGTGATGACGGCGATCTCGGGCGCTTGGCCGGCGTAGCGCTTCTGCAAATCGAGAAAGCGAAGGGTTCGCTCGGCCGGAGTCCAATCGTCGGCGCCGCCCAGAAGCACCAGGATCGGCGCGCCGCTGTAGGCGTCGGGGCGCGCGATACCGGTGCCCACCGCCGGGTAATAGGCGACATGGGCGGCGAAGCGGGCCTGGGGGGCCAGACGCTGCCGGTAAGCCTCGAACGCGGTGTCGTGCGCGGTCATGCCGCCCATCGAAGCGCCGGCGTTGACGATGCGGTCGGGGCGTATCTTCGGATGCTGGGCCAGCGCCGCCAGGGCGGCGTAGGCGTCGGCGATCATCGAGGGTCCGCCGGCCGGGCCCGCCGCGCCGGCACAGACATTGCGCCAATCGCGGACCACGAAGCTGTCATAGATGAGCGTCGCCCAGCCGGCCTTCAGGAAGGCATCAAGGATCACCTTTTCGCTCTTGCCGGAATCGATCCAGCCGCCGCAGGAATGGCTCACCACCACCGCGCCGAAGGGACCCTCGCCCGCCGGCAGGTCGAGCGTGGCCTTGATGGTCATCGGCCCCTTCGCCTGACCGCGCGCCAGCAGGCCGTAATTCTCGTAGGTGGCGGACGCCAGATCGATCGGCCGCGTGGTTTGCGCCGACGCCAGGCCGGGCGGCAGGAGAAGCGCCAGGGCCAGCGCGAGGAGACTCGGTTTCATGCGGCACGTCCATCTTGGGGTTTGATCTCGCGGGCCTCGAAGCGATGGACCTTGACGCTGGCCGACCAGTGATGGGCGGGTAGCCCAGCCTTCTGCTTGAGGTGGAGGAGAAACTGCTTGGGATCGGGCAGGGCCTCCCAGACGGCGGGCAGAAACAGGCCGCGCCGGCCCTGGTCTTCAAAGATCAGGCCGTCGATGCCGGGGCGAATCTGCGCCAAGAGATCGGCTTCGTCCTTGAAGCGCATCGGCTGGGGCGGCGTGAGGACCGAGACGGAAAGCTCGACCCCCTCCTCCCACTCGCGGGCGGCCAGCGGCGGAAAGCGCGGGTCCTGGAAGGCCGCCTTGTGGGCGTTGTCGAGGATGTCGTCGATCAAGGGCCGCCAGGCGATCGGCGAGCCGATGCAGCCGCGCAGCTCGCCTTGGCGCTTCAAGGTGACGAAGACCGCGCCCGGCCGGCGCAGATCCTCGGGCACCTCAAGCTCCGAGGCCGGCAAGGACCGCCCGGTCGCCAGCCCGTGGCGGATCGAGCGAGCGGCGAGATCGAGCAGCCGCGCATCGCCTGGTTCAACCATCGCCCTTGCCCTCGTAGAAGGCCCAGGCGCCGTAGCCGACCACCCGGTCGCGTGGGCCGGCGGTGTCGCCGGAGTTGCGCAGGTCGAGCCGTCGCACCGCAAGGCCCCGGCGCTTGGCCACCGCCAAGAGGCCGCGCACCGGCACCCGCCCGCAGGCCTGTTCCGAGCCGATCGCCCGGCCGTCGAGATGCTCGATCGCCTGGGCGGTGGCGGCGTCGAGCCGGCGCGCCGCCTCGTAATCGAGATAGTGGGACAGATCGGTGCTGATGACGATCAGCGTTTCCGGCCCGCCCCACAGGGCATCGAGCAACGCCGCCACCGTCTCGGCGTCGGCGTCGCCGGCCACCACCGGCACCAGGGCGAACTCGCCCAGCACGGCCTGCAGGAAGGGCAGATGGACTTCCAGGCTGTGCTCCTGGGTGTGCGCCGGATCGAGCGTGCCGACGCCCGGCAGGCGCAGCACCACATCGATGGCCGCCCGATCGAGCGCGATCGCGCCGCCGGGCATGGCGTAGGCGGCGGCCGAGCTGACCGCCAGGCCGCGAAAGGCCACCCGATGCGAGGGCCCGATCAGCACCACCCGATCGATCCGCCCCTGCAAGGGCGCCAGCAGCGCGTAGGCGCTGGCGGCGATGGGGCCGGAATAGATGTAACCGGCATGGGGCACGATCAGCGCCTTGGGCGCCGGCCCCGGGGCGGGCGCCGGATCGGCCTGGCCGAGATAGCCCGCGACGACCCGCGACAACTCGCCCGGCTCGCCCGGATAGAACATGCCCGCCACGGCGGGTTGGCGCACGGCACCCATAGCCTGACCCCTCCATGCTGCCCGTCAATTATCCACCTTCCGCCTCCTTTCCATCAACCCCTACCGGTGGGCGGGTTTTGTCACTAGATTCACAGAATGGACACCAGGATCGACAATCCGCACCCGGCCCGCTATTGGCACGCCCTGGAAGACGGGCGGCTGCAATGCGACGTCTGTCCCCGCCACTGCGCCCTTAAGGACGGCCAGCGGGCGCTGTGCTTCGTGCGCGCCCGCCAGGGCGATCAATTGGTGCTCACCACCTATGGCCGCTCGTCGGGCTTCTGCGTCGATCCGATCGAGAAGAAGCCTCTCAACCATTTCCTGCCCGGCACATCGGTGCTTTCGTTCGGCACGGCGGGCTGCAACCTCACCTGCAAGTTCTGCCAGAACTGGGACATCAGCAAGGCGCGCGAGTTCGACCGCCTGACCGAACGGGCCAGCCCCCCGGCGATCGCCCAGGCCGCCAAGCGGCTCGATTGCGCCAGCGTCGCCTTCACCTACAACGACCCGGTGATCTTCCTCGAATACGCTATCGACACCGCCATCGAATGCCACAAGCTTGGGATCAAGACGGTGGCGGTAACGGCGGGCTACATCGCGCCCGAACCCAGGGCCGAATTCTTCGCCCACATGGACGCGGCCAATGTCGATCTCAAGGCCTTCAGCGAGGATTTCTACCACCGGCTTTGCACCGGCCATCTCGACCCGGTTCTGGACACGCTGGCCTGGCTGGCGCGCCAAGGGAAAACCTGGGTCGAGGTGACGACCTTGCTCATCCCGGGCGAGAATGACGGCCCGCCCGAGATCGAGGCCCTGGCCCGTTGGATTGCCGCCAATATGGGGCCCCAGACGCCGCTCCATTTCAGCGCCTACCATCCGGCCTGGAAATTCGACCAGGCGCCGCCGACGCCGCCCGCCACCTTGGCCCAGGCCCGCCGCCTGGCCCTGGCCCAGGGCTTGAAGCATGTCTACACCGGCAACGTTCACGACCCCGAGGGCGGCAGCAGCTTTTGCGCCGGCTGCGGCAAAATGGTGATCGCGCGCGACTGGTACGAGCTGGGCGAATGGAACCTGGACGCCCAAGGCCGCTGCCGCTTCTGCCAGAGCCCGCTTGCGGGTGTCTTCCAAGGACCGCCCGGACGCTGGGGCCGCCAGCGCCTGCCCGTCAAGATCGGCTGAACTTTGTCGGGGTCGGGGCCGGGGCCGGGGCCGGGGCCGGAGCCGGGGTCGGGGCTGGGGCCGGGGCAGGGGTCGGGGCCTCGCCCGATCTCCGCCCGATCGGTACCCGCACCCGCCCGATCTGCGTCCGATCCGCACCCGGTTTGCGCCGATTTGCGCCGGTTTGCGCCGGTTTGCGCCCGATTGGAGCCGGTCTGGTGCCGGTAAGCGCCCGTTTGGCGCCGCTTTGACTCAACTAGCCCTTTGATCTTACAGAATTCACCCCCGAATCCGGCCCATTCATTTAGCATTTTTGAGCCTAGCGCCTTGAACGGACAGGCGGATTTCGCTGATTCCGAGAATCGCTCGCATCGTCCACCCGCCCCTTGGCGCCCAGGCACAAAAAGGCATCCTCGATAGGCTGCCCAAGGGCGACAAGGCTGTCAAGAACTTTTTATAAATCTTTGATGAATATAACAAAAACATTGGCTCGGCCCCCCCGAGGCGTCTGGGTGAAGGCGCGTGTGAAAGGGCAAAAGAACGGGGATGGATGGAAACGCGGAGCGCGCGGCGAGCGCGGGGATGCGGATTGGCGCCAAGGAAAAAGGGCGCGAAACGCCCCAAAGCCTTGGCGGCTTTGACGACTTTGGCGTTTAAACTTCGGGCGCCCCCCTCGCCCCTTGGCGTTCTCGCTCCGCGCTCGCGGCGATCTCGGCGGTTTTAATAGATTTTTATCTATTTGATATATTTAATTTTTTTTGCTAAATTCGTATTGTGTCCCCGAATTAAACGCGACCGCCTGCGCAACCGTCGCAGGCGGTCGGTAGGCGTTTCTCACATCGCCGCCGGGTAATCGATATAGCCCTTCGGTCCCGGCGCGTAGAAGGTCGTCTTGTCGGGCTCGGCCAGCGACCGCCCATCGGCCAGCCGTCTGGGCAGGTCGGGATTGGCGATGAAGGCGGTGCCGAAGACGATGGCGTCGGCGCGGCCCTGGCTGAGGGCGGCCTCGGCGCTGTCGCCGGTGAAGCCGCCGCCGGCCAGATAGGCCCCTCGGAACAGGGGGCGCAGCAGGCCGTGATAGTCGGTGGGCGCTCCGAACAGCGCCACATGCAAGTAGGCGAGGTTCATGGGCGCGATGCGCTCGACCAGATGGCGATAGGTCTCCGCCGGGGTGTCGTCCGCCACGTCGTTGAAGTTCATCTCCGGCGAAATCTTGATGCCGACGCGACCGGCCCCCGCCACCGATGCCATGGCCTCCAACACCTCGACCACGAAGCGGGCGCGGTTGGCGATCGACCCGCCATAGGCATCGGTGCGTCGGTTGGTCTTGGAGGACAGGAATTGCTCGGGCAGATAGCCCGACGCCGCGTGCAGTTCGACCCCGTCGAATCCGGCGTCCAGCGCGCGGCGGGCCGCGTCGCGGTATTCGCCAATGACGCCGGCGACCTCGGCGGTCTCCAAGGCTCGCGGCGTAACCATCGGCGTCATGCCTTGATCGGTGTAGGCTTGGCCGTTGGCGCCAATCGCCGAGGGGGCCACGGGCAGCACGCCACCCGGCAGGAAGGCGGGAACGGCGACCCGCCCGGTATGCATGATCTGGGCAAACATGCGCCCGCCACGGTCATGCACCGCTTTGGTGACCTTGCTCCACGCCGCCACCTGGGCGTCGGTATGGATGCCCGGGGTGCGGACATAGCCCTTGCCCATCGCCGAGGGGTAGATGCCCTCGGTGATGATCAGGCCGGCACCGGCGCGCTGGCCGTAATAGGTGGCGGCGATTTCGGGCTGCACGCCTTCGTCATCGGCGCGCGAACGGGTCATCGGGGCCATGACGATGCGGTTCGGCAGCGTCAAGTCACCCAGGCGCAGGGGCTGGAAGAGCTTTTTGGTCATGGTCGTTGCTCCGTGTTCGGGAGGCCCAAGGAATCTCTGGGCTCACCGATACCGTAATATCGTTCCATTTGATGCACTATCTGGCTAGAATGGGCATATGTGTTAGCAAATATGGAACGATATCGTGGAGCTGAGCGCCATTCGCGTTTTCGTCAAGGTTGCGGAAATGAAAGGCGTCTCGGCGGCGGCGCGGGCCTTGGCGCTTCCCAAATCCACCGTCAGCCGGACTCTGTCCCAACTGGAGGATCGACTTGGACTGCGTCTGGTCCATCGGACCACCCGCGGGATGTCGCTGACCGGCGAAGGCCAAACCTTTCTTCGTCACGCCCAGCGCATCGTTTCCGACGTCGAGGAGGCCGAGCGGGATCTTGCCGCCTTCCATGGCCAGCCGCGCGGATTGCTTCGGGTGACCGCTCCCTACACCCTTGGCATGCTGTTTCTGGGGCCGGCCTTGCCCCGCTTCCTCAGCCGTCATCCGGAAGTCCAGGTGGTCCTCGACCTCACCGGCCGCATGGTGGACCTGGTCGAGGAGGGGTTCGACTTGGCCTTGCGCGTCGGGCCGCTGGTTCCGTCGAGCCTGGTGGTTCGCCAACTTGGCCGCAATCGCCCCTGGCTGTGCGCCAGCCCAGCCTATCTGAAGGGGGCAATGCCGCCCTCTCATCCCCGCGAACTGCCGGGCTATGACATGCTCGAACTGACCGCCGCCGTCGGAGCGGTCACTCGGCCACTCAGCGGTCCCGAGGGCAACCTGTCGATCACCTTCAATCCCCGCCTTGCCGTCAACGATCCCGGCGTGCTGCGAGACTCCGTGCTGGCTGGGGTCGGATTGGCTTGGTTGCCACCGCTGCTGGTCGCCGAGGATGTTCGGCAGGGGCGCCTGATCAGGCTGCTGGCCGATTGGGCGCCGCCGGCAACCGAATTCCATGCCCTCTTTCCCAGCAGCCGGGGACTGAGCCCCAAGGTTCGGGCCTTTGTCGATTTTCTGGTCGACGAGATCGCCGAGCCTTTGGGTCGAACGGTCTGAGCATGGTGGGTGCATGGCGAGGACGGGAGTGCGCCCCTAGAATGAAACAGAAAAAGGGTGGCCGTTAGGACCGCACCCCATGGGTGAGACAGCGTAATTAAGGACTGGCTGCGTCAAACACCCACCCCGGCCTCGCCTCGGCGCCCTCTCCGCTTCCCCCCGCTCCGCCGCCGGCGCCGCCCGCCCCCTTAGTATTGCGGCGTCTTCTTGGTCCGCATCGAAAACAGCGGATCGGCCGGGTTCGAGGAATAGCGGCCCCGGTTGGCCTCGATCGCCGTCAAGGCCTCGACCGGCCGCGAGGTGGCTAGGCTGCGCCTTGCCAGCTTCTGATAATCGCCGGTGTTGCCCATCTTTCCCTCCAGCTCGTCTTGCGTCAGATCGCGCACCACCTTGGCCGGAATGCCGGTCGCCAGGGTGCGCGGCGGTATTTTGGCGCCCACCTTGACGAAGGCCATGGCGCCGATCATCGCCGATTCGCCCACCTCGGCGCCGTCCATCACCACCGCGTTCATGCCGATCAGCACGTTCTTGCGCAGGATGCAGCAATGCAGGATCGAGCAATGGCCGACATGGCCGTTCTCCTCGACGATGGTGTCCCAATCAGGATGGGTGTGGACGACGCAGCAATCCTGGATGTTGCTGCCGGCGCCGATGATCAGGCGACCGAAATCGCCGCGCAAAGCGGCGCCGGGGCCGATGTAGCATTGGGGGCCGACGATGACATCGCCGATCAGGACGGCGGTGGGGTGAACGTAAGCCGTGGGATCGACCACCGGCACCAGACCATCCAGGGCGTAAACGATGGGCATGAGTCCTCTCTCGACGTCGTTGCGTTGGCGACTGTATCATACCCGCCCCACCGGCAAGAGGAATCATCGGATCGGCGCCATGAGCCCTAAGAACGTCACCTTCGCCCTCGAGCGCGGCGTCGCCACCCTCACCCTCAACCGCCCCGACCGGCTCAACAGCTTCACGGTGGCGATGCACACCGATCTGCTGGACGTCATCGCCCAATTGGCGGCGCCCGATTCGGAAGCCCGCGTGCTGCTGATCACCGGCGCCGGGCGCGGCTTTTGCGCCGGCCAGGACCTTTCCGAGGACGCCGCCCAGCCGGGGCCCGACGCCGGCGATCGCCTGTCCCAGGTCATCGACCGCTACTACAACCGCGTCGTGCGCGGCCTGCGCGCGCTGCCGCAGCCGATCGTGGTGGCGGTGAACGGGGTGGCGGCCGGGGCGGGATCGAGCTTCGCCCTGGTGGGCGACATCGTGCTGGCCGCCCGAAGCGCCAGCTTCGTGCAGGCCTTCGTCAAGATCGGCGCCACCCCCGACACCGGCGGCTCGTGGTTCCTGCCGCGCCGGGTGGGCGAGGCCCGCGCCCGGGCGCTGATGCTGCTGGGCGACAAGCTGTCGGCCGACCAGGCCGCCGAATGGGGCCTGATCTGGAAGGCGGTCGAGGACGATCGCCTGCTGGCCGAAGCGATGGCGGTGGCACGGCGTCTGGCCGACGGGCCGGCGGTGGCGCAAAGGCTGATCAAGACCATGCTCGACGCCCAGGCCACCAACAGTTTGGACGAGCAGCTCGATCTCGAGCGCGACTGCCAGCGCATCGCGGCGGCCAGCGCCGATTTTTCCGAGGCGGTCGAGGCCTTCGCCGCCAAGCGCCCGCCCAAGTTCCAGGGCCGCTAATTTTTCAGTCAGGAGACGCGACCATGCACGACGCCTTTCTTTGCGATTTCGCCCGCACGCCGATCGGCCGCCACGCCGGCGCGCTCGCCCCGGTGCGCACCGACGATCTGGCGGCCATCCCCATCAAGGCGCTGATGGCCCGAAACGCCGCGGTCGATTGGAGCCGCTTGGACGAGGTGATCTTCGGCTGCGCCAACCAAGCCGGCGAGGACAACCGCAACGTGGCGCGCATGGCCGTGCTGCTTTCGGGCCTGCCGGTCTCGGCCGGCGCCGCCACGATCAACCGGCTGTGCGGATCGGGGCTGGACGCGGTGGGCAGCGCGGCGCGCGCCATCCGTTTGGGCGAGATCGAGCTGGCGATCGCCGGCGGCGTCGAAAGCATGTCGCGCGCCCCCTTCGTCATGCCCAAGGCCGATGCCGCCTGGTCGCGCGACACCGCCATCTACGACACCACCATCGGCTGGCGTTTCGTCAACAAGCTGATCGAGAAGCAGTACGGCATCGACGCGATGGGCGAGACCGCCGAGAATCTGGCCGAGATGCACCAGATCGCGCGCGCCGATCAGGACCGCTTCGCCCAAGCCAGCCAGATCAAGGCCGGCAAGGCGATGGCGTCGGGCCGCTTCGGCCAGGAGATCGTGCCGGTGGCGATCCCGTCGCGCAAGGGCGAGCCGGTGATGGTGACCGCCGACGAGCATCCGCGCCCGGACACGTCGCTGGAAAGCCTCGCCAAGCTGAAGGCGCCGTTTCGCGCCGGCGGCTCGGTGACGGCGGGCAACGCGTCGGGCGTCAATGACGGCGCGGCGGCGCTGATCCTGGCCTCGGAGAAGGCGGCAAAGGCGCAAGGGCTTACCCCCAAGGCGCGCGTCTTGGGCATGGCGACCGCCGGGGTCGAGCCGCGCATCATGGGCTTCGGGCCGGTGCCGGCGACCCAGAAGCTGCTCGAGCGGCTGAAGATCGGCCTCGACCAGATCGACGTCATCGAATTGAACGAGGCCTTCGCCGCCCAGGCCCTGTCCTGCACCCGGGCGCTCGGGCTGGCCGACGACGATCCGCGCGTCAACCCGAATGGCGGCGCCATCGCCCTTGGTCATCCGCTGGGAATGAGCGGCGCAAGGCTGGCCGGCACGGCGGCGCTGGAATTGACGCTGGCCAACAAGCGTTACGCGCTGTGCTCGATGTGCATCGGGGTCGGCCAGGGCATCTCGGTTCTTTTGGAACGGGTGTAGATCATGAGCGCCTATCCGAAACTGCTGGCGCCCCTTCGGGTGCGCGGCCAGGTCCTGCCCAACCGCATCGTCATGGGCTCGATGCACACCGGCGTCGAAACCCTGCCCGGCGGCTTCGCCCGCATGGCCGAATTCTACGCCGCCCGCGCCCGGGGCGGCGCCGCCCTGATGGTGACCGGCGGGTTCGCGCCCAACGCCGAGGGCGCCTTCGGGCCGGGCGGACCGCTGATGGTCGATCAGGCCGACGCGGCGCCGCATCTGGCGATCACCGAGGCGGTGCACAAGGCGGGCGGGCGGATCCTGATGCAGATCCTGCACACCGGCCGCTACGGCAAGCACGAGGCGATCGTGGCGCCGTCGGCGATCCGGGCGCCGATCAACTCCTTCACGCCGCGCGCCATGAGCGCGGACGACATCCGGCGCACCCTGGCCGAGTACGGCCGCGCCGCCGCCCTGGCGGTCAGCGCCGGCTATGACGGCGTCGAGATCATGGGTTCGGAAGGCTATCTGATCAATTCCTTCCTGGTCACCCGAACCAACAAGCGCGACGACGACTGGGGCGGCGCCTACGCCAACCGCATGCGCTTCGCCGTCGAGGCGGTGCGCGCGGTGCGCGCCCAGGTGCCCGAGGATTTCATCGTCATGTTCCGCTTGAGCATGATCGATCTGGTCGACGAGGGCAGCACGGCGGCGGAAATTGCCGAGCTTGCCCGGGCCCTGGAGCGCGCCGGGACCGACATCCTCAATTCCGGCATCGGCTGGCACGAGGCCAAGGTGCCGACCATCGCCGCCATGGTGCCGCCGGCCGCCTGGAGCTGGGCCACCGGCCGGGTGAAGGCGGCGGTGGCGATTCCGGTGATGGCGAGCAACCGCATCGACAGTCCGGAGACCGCCGAGGGAATCTTGGCGCGCGGCGAGGCCGATCTGGTGTCGATGGCGCGCCCGCTTCTGGCCGATCCCGAACTGGCGGCCAAGGCCAGGCGGGGCGAACGCGGCCGCATCAATCTGTGCATTGGCTGCAACCAGGGTTGTCTCGACGGCATCTTTTCGGGCGGCATCTGCTCGTGCCTGGTCAATCCCAAGGCCTGTCGGGAAACCGAACTCGTCGCCCGGCCGGCCGCCCAACCCAAGCGCATCGCCGTGGTGGGCGGCGGCCCGGCCGGTCTCGCCTTCGCCGTCGAGGCGCAGGCACGCGGCCATCGGGTCACCTTGTTCGAGGCCCAATCGGAACTGGGCGGCCAGTTCCTGCTGGCCCGCGCCGTGCCCGGCAAGGAAGGCTATCTGGCGACACCCAGCTATTTCGCCCACGAACTGGCAAGGCTCGCGGTCGAGGTCCGGCTGGGCCGGCCCGCCACCGCCCAGGATCTTCGCGGTTTCGATCGGGTGGTGCTGGCGACCGGCGCGGTGCCGCGCCCGCTCGATCTTGCGGGCGCCGATCATCCGATGGTCGCCTCTTACGAGGACATCCTGTCGGGCAAACGTCGGGCCGGGCAAAGGGTGGCGATCATCGGTTCGGGCGGCATCGGCTTCGACGTCGCCGCCTTCCTGGTGGCCGAAGGCCAGGTCCGCGAGGATTTCTACGCCGCCTGGGGCGTCGATCGCGCCTTTGCCGGCGCCGGCGGCTTGCTGGCCAAGCCGGCCGAGCCGCCCACCCCGCGGCGCCGGATCGTCATGCTGCAGCGAAAGACGACGCGGCCGGGCGCCGATCTGGGCAAGACCACCGGTTGGATTCACAAGGCCCATCTGGCCCGGATGGGGGTCGAGATGCTGGCCGGAGCGAGCTACCGCAAGATCGACGACGCCGGCTTGCACATCGTTCTCAAGGGCGAGGAGAAGCTGATCGGCGCCGACACGGTGGTGGTGGCGGCGGGCCAGCGACCGGCCGACGAACTGGCGATGGAACTGGGCCAAATGGGGATCGACGCCTCGCGCATCGGCGGCGCCCGCGAGGCCCTTGGGCTTGACGCGATGCGCGCCATTTTCGAAGGCATCGAGCTGGCCCAGAGCGTGTAGCGCCGCCTAAGCGAATGGATTAAGGTTGCGCCCGGATCGCGCCCATAGGGAACAGGGGACCCATGCCGTCCAGGGATAACCCCCAGCCATCGCCCGACGCCAGCGCCCGCTTGAGCAGTGGCCAGCGCCTGCGCGGCGTGCTGGTGGCCCTGGTGCTCGCCGCCGTGCTGGTCCTGGACGGGCTGCTTTTCTATCTCGCCCTGGCCGAACGCCGCCAAGCGGTCGCCGGCGCGGAAACGACCACGCTCACCCTGGCCCGGCTGATCGAGAATTCCTTCACGCTTCGCCTGGGCAACATCGAGCACTTGTTCATCGGCATCGACGGCGTGCTGCAGACCGTGCCCGACGCGCGGCTGGCGCGCAATCCCGAGATTCTGCAGTTTCTGGTTCGCCGGCTGGAGAAAACCACCTTGTCGCGCGGCCTGACCATCATCGACCGCACCGGCAAGACCCTTTACGCCACCCATCTCGACGATCCCTACAAGACCTTCGACATGGCGGAACGCGATTATTTCCGCCATTACCAGGGCCAGGCCAAGCCCGAGCTTTTCCTGAGCGAGCCCATCCAAAGCAAGGCCGACCAGCGCTGGGTGATGATTGCCGCCTGGCCCTTGAGCTATCCGGATGGCCGCTTCCGCGGCCTCGTCACCGCCTCGATCGATCTTGAGCAGGTGGCGCAAGGGTTGGCCACCTTTGCCGCTCACCAGCGCGGGCTGGGGGTGACGGTGGCCCGGCTTGACGGCCTCGTCTACGCCAACCACCCCAACCACACCGTTCTGGCCGGGCGCTCGCTGGCCGACACGCCGGCCTATCGGGCCTTTCGCGGCCAGGCCGAGGGCAGCTTTTCCGGCCTTTCGCCGCTCGATGGACAATACCGCTATGTGAGCTTCCGGGTTTCGGCGGCCCAACCCTTCTTTGTTGCCGTGTCGCTCGACGAAAAGCCGGTGTTGGGGCCTTGGCGAACGCGGGCCGGCTTTTTTTTCGGCATCGGCCTGGCCGGCACCGTGTTGATGATCGGGCTGGGCTTGATGCTGCATCGCCTGCTCGGTTCGCTGGCGCGCGAGATCGAGCAGCGGCGGCGCCAGGACTTCGTCCAGGCGGCCTTCGAGGGCTTGCCCGGGATCTTCTATCTCTTCGATTCCCAGGGTCGGCTCAAGCTGTGGAACCGCAGCTTCGAGACCGCCACCGGCTTTGGCGCCGACGAGTTGGCCCGCCTGCAGCCGGGCGATCTGTTCCGAGGCAACGATGTCGAGCGGGTGCGGAGCGCCATCGGCCAGATTCTCAAGAGCGGCTTCGCCAGCCTCGAGGCCGATCTGGTCGGCAAGGACGGTCGGGCGCGGCCCTATGTGTTTACCGGCCGCCGTTTCATCGACGAGGGCGAGGCGCATGTGGTGGGCATGGGGCTCGACATCGCCGACCGCAAACGGGCCGAGGCGGCGCTCAAGGAGAAGAACGAGGCCCTGGCGCGTTCGAACGCCGAACTCGAACAATTCGCCTCGGTGGCCAGCCACGATCTGCGCGAACCCTTGCGCACCATCATCAGCTACCTCACCCTGGTCGAGCGCCGCTTGGCCGACCGGTTGGACACCGAGAGCCGGGGCGACATCGCGTTCGTGCGCGACGCCGCCCACCGCATGAACCAGCTCGTCCTCGATCTGCTCGACTACGCACGGGTGGGCCACGATCCCGAACCGGCCCGCCCGGTCGACCTCGCCCACGTGATCGAGACGGTGCGCAACATCCTGCGCCCGGCCTTCGAGGCCAGCGGCGCCGTGCTGACCCTGGAGACCCCCTTGCCCACCCTGCCCGGCTGGCCCGAGGATCTGACGCGCCTGTTCCAGAACCTGATCGACAACGCCATCAAATACCGGCGCAACGACCTCACCCCCAACATCCGCATCCGCGCCACCCGCCAGGAGGCCGAATGGGCGATCGCCATCGCCGACAACGGCATCGGCATCGCCGCCGAGCATGCCGAGCGGGTCTTCCGCATCTTCCAGCGTCTGCACGCAAGGGGCGCGCATGGCGGCGGCACCGGCATCGGCCTCGCCGTCTGCAAGAAGGTGGTCGAGCGCCATGGCGGGCGGATCGCGGTGGCCTCGGCCGGACCCGGCCAGGGCACCACCTTCACCGTCACTCTGCCGGCTGCCTAGACGGGTCAGGGACAGGCGGTGTCTTGCGGATTGGTCGGTTCGTGTTGGGGCGCCGTGTTGCGGTGGGGCCGGGCTGCGCGTCCGCGGTGCAAGAAGAATTGAACCCCAAAGACACGAAGGCACGAAGATCATTCGATGCGCCTAGGCGTCTTCGTGCCCTGGCGGTTCGCTTGTCTTGGCCACACCGGCTGGCTGTGCCGCGCTCGCAGTGGGTTATTAGGCCGAAATGTCTTTATAACATATTGATTTATTTTGGCAATCGTTGTAAATTTGTATTGTGTCCCCGCAACCAATTTATTTTGGAAATCGTTGTAATTTTGTATTGTGTCCCCGCAACCAACGAGACCCGTGCATCATCGGATGTGCGGGTCTTTTTGTTCTTGCCGCCGATCCGCATGCGGGCGGCGAGCTCAGGGGTAGGAAACTCCCCACGCCCCAAGCACACTCGATTTCCGCAAAGGCGTCGATGAGACCGTCGATGCTTTTCGCCGGCGATGCTGCTGGTGGCGCCCGTGTCAAAGTCGATAGGCGCCCCGCCGCATCGTCCTTCAACCGGGCGGCCGGACGAAGCGCACGACGACCGGCTTGCCGTTCACCGCGAGATTAAGAACGGCGGTCAGCTTGTCGCGTCCGGTGACGTCGCCTTGACCGATCAGCCCGTCGCCCTCGGGTTGCAGGGGCATTTCCAACTTCTTCGCCCCGACCAGCAAGGTGGCCTTGCCGGTAACGGCCGAAGACGGAATCGGCCTGTCGCCGTCGTCGCGCATCCAGGCGATCACCGCCCCGTCGCGGACCGCGAACTCGACGCGGACCCCATCGGGAGTCTCGACCACCTGCCCGCCATGGAGGGCCCTCAGGGGGCCATCCGCCAGAGACTCATTCCCGCATGAGGGCGTACGGCGCCGGCGCCCGAAGATCCGCTCAAGTGACACCGGAAAGCGTAGGTCCTTCGCCCGAGATTCGCCCTGTTCTTCGCCTTAGGATTCCCGCGGGGCGTTGACGGCGGAGCGGTCAAGAGCGTCGGGTAGATTATTCACGGCAGTTAGATGCCCGACGCCCAGGGCTTCGGCAATCGCTTTCGTCATTCGCTCTCGTCTCTCGAGAACCGCCCCCTTAATCGCGGTCTTACTCTGAAGATGCACTCCAGTCAGAACACCACCACCTTGTCGGCTGCCAGCGTGGCGGCCGCAAGAATATCCATTGTGCCGCGCCCGACCCCTTCGGTCAGCTCGGTCTCCAATAGGCCCCTTGCATCCATGCAGGTCCCGCACAACAGCACCCGTCCGCCGCTGCTCACCACGCGGCGCACCATCTTTTCAATGTTGTAGAAACCCTCGGGCGTTTTTTGCCCGGCCTTGGCGCACAACACCGCGTCGGCCATCAGGAAGACGGTGACCTCGGCCTCCGGCGCGTTCTTTTTTAGCGCATGGGCCAGCCGTAGGCCGTTATAAGAACGTTCGTTGCCGTAGGGCGGCTCGTTGAGAATAAGCAAGGCTTTCATCGTTTCAATCTCCTATCTCGTTGGCCCGATGACCCGATTGTCGTCCATCCGAGCGCGGCTATGGCGTTTCCTCAAGAAATCTATTGAATATTTGACCTGCGGATGGCACGCTGTCAAGCACGATGGCGGAAGGGGAGGTCGAAATGCGCATTCTGGTGATCGGGGGATCGTTCGGCGGCTTGACGGTGGCCTTTTCGTTGCGCCAGAAACTGGGCGCCCGGCACGAAATTGTGCTGGTTTCGAAGGAGGCGCGATTCACCTTCATCCCGTCGCTGCCCTGGGTGGCGATGGGCTGGCGCCGGATGGCCGACATCTCGTTTGATCTGGCGCCGGTCCTTTCCCGTTGGAAGGTCGGCTTCGTCGAAGCGGCGGTCATCCGCATCGATCCGGCGAAGAAGCAGGTCCATACGGCCGTCGAGACCCTGGACTACGATTATCTCGTCATCGCCACCGGCCATCGCAGCGCCAACGAGGCGGTGCCGGGGCTGGGACCGTTCGACGGTCCCGGTCATTCGCTGATGTCCCCGCCCGAAGCCGAGGAGGCGCGCGAGGCATGGACCGCCTTTCTTGATTCTCCCGGGCCGATGGTGATTGGCTGCGCGCCGGGCGCAAGCTGCATCGGCCCCGCCTACGAATTCGCTTTCGAGGTCCACCATGCGCTGGCGCGGCGTGGCTTACGCCACAAGGTGCCGATCGTGTTCGTCACGCCCGAGCCCCATCTCGGGCATTTCGGGGTTGGGGGATTCGGCAAGGCGCGCCAATTCCTGGAAGGCGAGTTCGAAGCCCGCGACATCCGCTATCGGACCTCGGCCGCCATTGCGTCCATTTCCGCCGAGGCGGTGCAGCTCGTCGACGGCCCGTCCCTTCCTTCCCGTTATTCGATGATCCTGCCGGCATTGTCCGGCGTGCGCGCGGTGGCGGAATCCGGACTCGGCAACCCCAAAGGCTTCATTCCCGTCGACGCCCATTACCGCCATAAGGACCATCCGGCGATCTACGCCGTCGGCGTGGCGGTGGCTCTGCCGCCGGTGGAAGAGACGCCGGTACCGGTGAATTTCCCCAAGACCAGCAACATGACCCGGCAGATGGCGGCAGTCGCCGCTCACAATCTGGCCGCCGACATCCTGGGCGGGGCCCCGGTCACCCGCACGCTCAGCGCCGAGTGCATCCTCGACATGGGCGACCGCGGGGCGCACATGTTCGCCGACCCCATTCGTCCACCCCGCAACCGCTCGGAGATGAGCATCGGCCGGCGCTGGCTGTGGGCCAAGAGGGCCTACGAGCGCTATTGCCTATGGCGCCTCAAGCGGGGATGGGCGGGGCCGGCCAGCGGATTGCTGGGGTAAGAGGACGGCGACCATGCAGAAATTCGGCGCGGCGCTCGTTCGGTATTCCTGCGACCATCCAAAAACGGTGGTCTGGGCGATGCTCCTGTCGACCCTGGCCTTCCTGGCGATCGCCGCCTTGCCGTCGGTCCGGCCCGACATCTTCCGCATGCTTCACCCGCTGGCGATCGACACCGATCCCGAGAACATGCTGTCGGCCGACGAGCCGGTGCGCTTGTTCCATACCGCGATGAAGCGGGAATTCGCCCTCCACGACGTCATTGTGGTGGGGGTTGTTAACGAAACCCACCCCGACGGCGTGTTCAACGTCGATTCGTTGCGGCGCATTCATGAGCTTACCGAATTCGCACGCACCTTGCGGTGGCCCGACGCCGCCGATCCCGAGCGGATCAAGGGTGTTGTCGACATCGACATGCTGGCCCCGTCGACGGTCGACAACATCGAACAGGCCGGACCCGGGGAGGTGCGCTTCAATTGGCTAATGGCAGCGCCGCCGGCCAACCGCGACGAAGCTTTGGCGGTCCGCGAACGGGTAATGAAATTGCCCATGCTTGCCAACACCCTGGTTAGCGGCGACGGCAAGGCGATCGCGCTCTACCTTCCGGTCACCGCCAAGGATGTCAGCAACCGGATCCGGGACGCCTTGCTGACCAGGACCCGGGATTGGAAGGGCAGCGGCGATCAAATCCACATCACCGGACTGCCGGTGGCCGAGGATACCTTCGGGGTCGAGATGTTCGTGCAGATGGCCATTTCGGCGCCGCTGGCGATGCTGACAATTCTCGCCGTGATGTGGCTGTTCTTTCGCCATCTGCGTCTCATCGCCGCCCCGATGATCATCGCCATGGTGGTGCCGATGGCGACGATGGCGCTTTTGGTCATCTCGGGCAGCACCGTTCATATCATGAGTTCGATGATCCCGGTGTTCCTGATGCCGATCGCGGTTCTTGACGCCGTCCACATCCTGTCGGAGTTCTTCGACCGTTACCAGCGGACGCGCGACCGCCGCCGAACCGTCGCCGAGGTCATGGACCATCTGTTCGCGCCGATGCTCAACACCTCGCTCACCACCATGGTGGGATTCGCCTCACTGGCGCTGACGCCGATTCCTCCCTTCCAGGTTTTCGGCGTCTTCGTGGCGATCGGCGTCGGTCTGGCTTGGCTGTGGACGGTAACTTTCATCCCGGCCTACATCATATTGCTTCCCGAACACCGCCTGTCCGGGTTCGGCCGCGCCGCCGAAGATGCCGCAACCGGCGACCGCACGTTGTTGGGCCGCCCGCTGGCGTGGTTGGGGCCGGTTATGGCGGCGCGGGCGCCGGCCGCTCTGGCGGTCATGGCGGTGGTTTCGGCGGTCGCCGCCTATGGAATCAGCCGGATCGTCATCAATGACAATCCGGTCGACTGGTTCGAGAAGACCCATGCCATTCGGGTCGCCGACCGCGTGCTCAACCAGCATTTTGGCGGGACCTACATGGCGCATCTCGCGCTCGAAGCCGGCGAGGCGGATGCGTTCAAGCGACCCGAGGTGCTCGGCTATGTCGAACGCCTGCAACGGGCGCTGGAGGAGGATGGCGACGTCGGCAAGACCACCTCGCTCACCGACATCGTCAAGACGGTCCATCGCGAGTTGCTGCTTGGCGAACCGGCGCAGTTCCGCGTTCCCGATAGCGCCGCGGCCGTCGCCCAGACGCTCTTGACGTTCGAGAGCGGCCACCGGCCGCACGATCTTTGGCATTTCGTCGTGCCGGATTTCCGCAAGGCCAACATTTGGGTCCAACTGAAAAGCGGCGACAATCGGGACATGGCGAGGGTGGTTCGCTCCGTCGAGCGCTTCATGGCCGGCAACCCGCCCCCGGCCGGGCTGACGGCGCGCTGGTTCGGCCTCAACTATGTCAACCTCGAATGGCAAGACAAGATGGTGAGCGGCATGGTGAATTCCCTGCTGGGCAGTTTCGTCACCGTGCTTGTGATGATGACCGTCCTGTTCCGCTCCCTGCTGTGGGGGCTGCTGTGCATGGTACCCTTGACCGTCACCATCGCGCTCAGCTACGGCGTCGTCGGCTTGGTCGGCAAGGATGTCGACATGCCGATCGCCGTTCTAAGTTCCTTGAGCCTCGGTCTTACCGTCGACTACGCGATCCATTTCCTGTCGCGGGCCAGGGAAGCCCATGCCGAGTCCGGTTCGTGGCGGGAGGCCACCCGACAGGTGTTCGCCGAACCGGCCCGCGCCATTGTGCGCAACGCCGTGGTCCTGGGTGTCGGCTTCACGCCGCTTCTGGCTGCGCCCCTGATGCCCTACCAGACGGTGGGCTTTTTCATGGCGACCATCGCCCTGGTCGGCGGTCTTGCCACCCTCGTGCTGCTCCCGGCCTTGCTGACGCTGTTTGAGCCCTGGTTGTTCCGCCCCGGAAAGGCGGCGGCGCGGGCGGCCGCTTTGGTCGGCTTGCTTGCGGTCGCCGCCGAACCGGCCGTCGCGCAAGCGCCGCCGACGGTGGACGAGATTGTCCACCGCGCCAATCGCGCCGCCTACTTCCAGGGGCGGGACGGACGGGCCCGCGTCCACCTGGAGATCCGGGACGCGCAAGGGCGGGTGCGCGAGCGCGACGTGACGATTCTTAGGCGCGACGATTCGCCAACCGACGACCTCGCGGGCAACGCCTATCGTGGCGACCAAAAATACTATGTCTATTTCCACGAGCCCGCCGATGTCGCCCGGATGGCGCTGCTGGTTTGGAAGCACCAGGCCGGCGACGACGACCGCTGGCTTTTTCTGCCGGCTCTAGACTTGGTCCGGCGCATCGCCGCCTCGGACAAGCGCACCAGCTTCGCCGGTTCGGATTTCTTCTACGAGGACGTCTCGGGCCGTTCGGTCGACGCCGACGTGCACGAATTGATCGGAACGACCGAAAACTATTTCGTCCTGCGCCACCGCCCAAAGGATTCGGGCGCGGTCGAATTCTCTTACTACGACATGCACATCCACAAAGGCACGTTCCTGCCGATCCAGGCCGAGTATTTCGACCGGGCCGGCGCCAAATATCGCGTCTACAAGGCTCTGGCGGTCGAGACCATCCAGGGGCGGCCGACGGTGACCAGGGCCAGCATGACCGATCTCAAAAAGGGCGGCGCCACCATCGTTACCTATCGAGACGTCGCTTACGACATCGCACTGCCCGAGGACATCTTCACCGAACGGTTTCTGCGCCGAGCGCCGACGGAGCAATTGCGATGACGGGAAGGCGGCTGCTCGTCGCGGGCATCGCCGCACTGTTGGCCGTTCGGGCCGGCGCCGAAGAACCGGTCCTTCCGCCCGGGCTGCCGCCCGGAGAACCCACCATGCCCGAAGGGTTGGCCGGTCCCGCCCGGGCCGGCAACGCTGAAGACACAGCGCGGTCCGAATCCGGCTTTCGGCTTCGTGGATTCGTGGAAGCCCGAGGCGGCGTTTGGGAGGACCGCGATCCCCGCCAGCAGCACGCGGCGCTATCGGAATCGCGTCTGCAACTCGAGGCCGATCGGCGGGTGATGTTGGCCTCGTTCCGGATTGCCGCCGATCTTCTTTACGATCCCCTGGCCGATGGCCCGGCGATCGATTTGGCGAAGGGCACCGGCGCGCTCGACCTGCGCGAGGCGCATGCGACCTTTTCGCCCGCCGCCTTTCTCGATGTCCGGTTCGGCCGCCAGATTCTCACCTGGGGCACCGGCGACCTGCTGTTCGTCAACGACCTGTTCCCCAAAGACTGGAACTCGTTCCTCCTTGGGCGTGGCGAGCAATATCTGAAGGCGCCGTCCGACGCTCTTAAGATATCGGCCTTTTCCGAGGTGGTGAATCTCGATCTGATCTACGTGCCCCGCTTCGGCGCCGACCGCTTCGTCGATGGCCGCCGCCTGTCGTATTTCAACGCGGCCCAGGGGCGAATTGCCGGCCGCGATGCCGTCATGCAGGAGGACCGCCCGAATGCCTGGGGCGACGACGAATGGGCGATCCGGATTTCCCGCAATTTCGAAGCCGTTGAAGGGGCACTCTATGCCTATGACGGCTTTTGGAAGAGCCCCGCCGGTTCGGATTCGCACAGCGGTCGCGCCACCTTTCCCCGCCTGTCGGCCTTCGGCGGGTCGTTGCGCGGGCCGCTGGCGGGCGGCATCGCCAGCGGCGAGTTCGGCTACTACCACTCGGGACAGGACGCCGCCGGAACCGACCCCAATGTCCGCAACAGCGAGGTGCGTGCCCTTGTCGGTTACGAGCGGGAGGTGGCGCCCGAGGTCATACTCGGTCTTCAATATTACCTCGAACACATGCGCCACCATAACGCCTACGAGGCGTCGCTTCCCGCAAGGGCGCGGGCGCGGGATGAGAACCGCCACCTTCTGGCCGAAAGGCTGACCTGGCTAACCTTGAGCCAGACCCTCGAGTGGTCGCTTTTCACCTTCGTTTCGCCCACCGATAAGGACGTTCATTTCCGGCCGCGGGTGAAGTACAAGGTCGACGACCATATCACGCTCGAAGCCGGCGCCAACATTTTCCTCGGGGAAAACACGCATACGTTTTTCGGCCAATTCAAGGATGGCAACAATGTATATGCATCCGTCCGTTATGGATTCTGAAGACCGGGCGGCACCCACGGTCCAAGGCCGGCGCTCGGCTGGGTTTTTTGGCAGGATTCCCAGCTTCGGCGCCTCAAGGTCGCTTCGTGGAATTGACATTTGGTCGCGCCAACATTCAAATGGCCCCTTGAATTAAGAGGGTTGGAGAATGAAAAAAGCCTCTCCCAAGAAGCAGATCTTCGACTCGCTGGCCCTCATGGCCAAGGCGATGGGCAGCACGAATCGCATCGAGTTGCTGGAAGCCGTCGCGCAGGGCGAGCGCAGCGTCGAGGATCTGGCGCGCCGGACCGGCCTCTCGGTGGCCAACACCTCCAACCATCTTCAGGTTCTGCGCAACGCCGGTCTGGTCGTTTTCCGCCGCGAGGGGGTGCAGAAATTCTACCGCCCGTCCGATGACGAGGTGACGGTCGTTCTGGCGACCCTGGGACGGGTGGCCGAGCGCCAGATTGCGGCGGTCGACCGCGTCCTTCGCGAGGAATTCGCAAGCCGCGACAACCTGGAGCCGGTCGGCCGCGAAGACCTGAGACGGCGGATGCAAAAGGGCGAGGTGACGGTGATCGACGTGCGCCCGCCCGAGGAATTCGCCGCCGGCCACATTCCCGGCGCCATCAACGTGCCGGCCGCCCAACTGTCGCGCCACCTTGCCGCGTTGCCCAAGGACAAGGAAATCGTCGCCTATTGTCGGGGCCCCTACTGCCTGCTGGCCTTCGACGCGGTGCAGCAGCTCCGACGTAAAGGTTACCGGGCGCGCCGCCTGGCCGACGGCCTCCCAGAATGGCGTGCCGACCATTTGCCGGTGGCAAGCGGAAGCCGCTGACGCGGCCGTTCGGGCGCCGGCTCGGGTAAGGCGGGGGCAGGCCGCGCTTGTCGCCGCAACCGTCTTGACTCTATATTCAAGCATTCATTAGAATACCAAGATAATTGGGTGGGCGAGGTTCGGCGATCGTCGAGGGGAGGTTTTTCATGCGCTTGTCCTTGGGTGGCGTCCGTCCGGGCGTCTTTTCGCTTCTGGTGGCCGGCGGTCTCGCGCTTTCCGTTTCGGCGTCCGGACTGGCGGCCGAGCCGCCGGGTCCGACGGTGATCGGCGGCCAGAAGGTCCTGACGCTGATCAGCCGCGACCCGCCCGCCCTGCGCTGCAACAACAACATGCAGGTGGCGGCGGAACTCGCCAACATCTACAAGATCCCGGTCGTCGTCGTGCCGGTGACCTTCGCCAAGCCGGGCACCAAGGCGCCCACCGTTTGGTACGGCAAGGATCTGATCGCCGAAGATGGCGGTCCGGGCAACGGCATGATCTCGTTCACTCAGGTCGCGGACGTCCTCGAGATCGAGGACGCGCCCAAGCAGGACGTCAAGGGCCGTTTGCTGGACGCCGACGTCAATCCGCGATTCGAGGCCCTCAAACAGCAGATCAAGACGGTGCCGTGATGGGCGCCCGCGCCCGCCTGATGGTCGGCTTGGCGGCGGCCACGCTCCTCGCCGGGAACGCCGGCGCGGCCGAACCCGACCAGTGGGACGGCTGGATCGTCGGCCGGCCCTGCGTGGCCGAACTGCGCATCGTCGATTGCCCGCTTAGCCTGGTCGGCGATCCGGTTCTCTTGATGGAGGATGGGCGCCATCTCGTCTTCCGCTACGGCGACAAGGCGCCCGTCAAGGAGACCGACATCGACGCCGCCTACGGCCGCAAAGTGCGCTTCCTGGGCCCGATCGAGGACGGCGTGATTGCGGCGGTGCGCCTGGATCTGCTGGAGGCGGTCGGTGAGAAGAAGTTCTTCAAGGGCTGCCTCTAGCGCCGCAGCGCTCCTGATGGCGCTTCTGGTGGTGGGCGCCCAGGCGGCGGAAGCGCCGCCTTCGGTCGCCGCGCTTGCCGTCGCGGCTGGCCTTGATCCCTATCCGGCGCCGCTTCGAGCCCCCGCCTTTCGCTTGCCGGATCTCAACGGAACCACCCAGACCAACGACGACTTCAAGGGCCGGGTGATCGTGCTCAGTTTCTGGGCCAGTTGGTGTCCGCCCTGCAAGACCGAGTTTCCTTCGCTCGAATTCAAAGCCGCCGGCGTACCGGTGGCCTATCTTCTCAACCGCGAGGGCCGCCTGGTGGCCGGTAAAAGCGGGGCGCATGATTGGGATGCCCAGGCGGTGCGGGCGCTGGTGCGCCGGCTGATCGAGGGGAGAAAATCATGATCGCATGGCGGATGATGGGCCTTGCCCTGGCGGCCCTGATCGGGTGGAGTCCGGCGTCGGCGGCCGACCTTCTGATCGGCACCGGCGAACTGGCGGAACGCCGGGGCGCAAGCGGGTTGGTGTTGATCGATGCCGAGGATGCCCCCGCCTACGCCCGGGCCCACATTCCCGGCGCGGTGAATCTCCCTTACTTGACCCTCGACGATCCCGACGAGAACGCCAAGACCGGACGTCCCATCTTTCCCCAACTGGCCGCAAGCAAATTGGGCGAACTCGGCATCGCCAACACCACCGAGGTGGTGGTCTACGATTCGGGCAACGGCCGCGCCGCATCGGCGATTTGGTATGTGCTGGCCTATCTCGGCCACGACAAGATCAAGGTGCTTGATGGCGGATTCCGCAAATGGGTCAAGGAGGGTCGCCCGGTGGCCCAGGACGTTCCTTCCTCGATCAAGGTCCGTTACGTGGTGGGCGGCCCGCGCGCCGACTGGGCGCTGACCACCGCGCAGGTCGGGGAGAGCAAGGCGGCGCGGGTCGACGCCCGCTCGATCGCCGAGTATGCCGGCAAGGAGGATGGCGGCGCCCGCCAAGCCGGACACCTTCCAGGCGCCGTAAGCTTCCCTTGGGATCGTTTGGTGGGACCGCTCGCCACCTTCAAGGACGACGACGCCATGCGGGCGGAATTGAAGAAAGCCGGCCTTTCCCCCGACCAGGAGATCGTCGCCTACTGCAATTCCGGAATTGGGCGTTCCACGTTCCTGCTCCTGGCCCTGACCAAGCTCGGCTACGGCAAGGTCCGGGTCTATCCCGGTTCCTACATCGAATGGGCGTCCGATCCGTCGCGCCCCATCGAACGTTGAGGGGGCCGATGGACCGGCGCGAATTTTTGACGTCGACGGGGCTTTGCGGCCTGGGACTGGCCTTCGGCGGGCCGCTCACCGCTTTGGCCGCCCACGCCGCACCCACGCCGTCCGGGGCGCGGGCCTGGGAACATCTCTACCGCCGCGAATTCGCCACCACGCGGGGCGATTCCCAGGGCTTCGCCTTCCATTGCTCGAATTGCCAGGGCAACTGCGCCTGGCGGGTGTTCGCCAAGAATGGCCGGGTGATCCGCGAGGAACAGGTTGCGGCTTATCCGCCCGTCAATCCCCGCATCCCCGACGCCAACCCGCGCGGCTGCAACAAGGGCATCGTCCATTCCAAGGAAATGTACCAGGGCGACCGCCTGCTCAATCCCTTGCGGCGCAAGGGTCGGCGCGGCGCGGGAGCGTGGGAGCGTATTTCCTGGGACGAGGCGTTGCGTGCCATCGCCCAAGGAACCGTGGAGGCCATGACCCGGCATGGCCTGGGCGCCCTGATGGTCTATTGCGGCACCGGCATCCTCTCGCAGGGAAGGCGGGCCGGCCCGCTTCGCCTGGGCTCGCTCCTTGGCGCGCAACGGCTCTATCCTGCCAGCGCGGTGGGCGACATGTTCACCGGCGCCTCGCTCGCCTACGGCCTGGCTACGGTCGGCCATTCCCTCGATGCCTGGTTCGAATGCGATGCCATCCTACTCTGGGGGATCAATCCGCTGGTCACCCGCATGCCCGACGCCCATTACCTCACCGAGGCGCGCTACAATGGGGCCCGCATTCACGCCATCTCGCCCGACTACACGCCCTCCGCCAAGGCGGCGAGCCAGTGGCTGCCGGTCAAGCCCGGCACCGACGCCCACCTGGCGATGTCGTTGCTGCATGTGCTGTTGCGCGATGGCCATGTCGACGAGGCCTTCGTCCGCGAGCAGACCGATCTGCCGTTCCTGGTCCGCCTCGACACCGGCGACCTCCTGCGCCATCGCGATCTGCGCCAGGGCGGCAAGGACGATCTCTACTACGCCTGGGACGAAGCCAGCGGCAAGGCCGCGCCCATGCCCGGAACGCCCGGCCATTTCAAGAAAACCCTGCGCCTGGGCGAGATCCGGCCAGCCCTGGGCGGCCGTTTCGAGGTCAAGGGCGCCAATGGCAAGCCGATTCCGGTCGCTCCGGTTCTCGAACTGGTGCGGGCCGAGGCCGCCAAGTTTCCGCCCGAGGCAACCGCCAAGGTCACCGGCGTCCACCCCGCCCAGCTTGAACGGATGGCCACCGACTTCGCCAAGGCCCGCAAGGCCATCATCAACATCGGCTTCAGCCTGCACAAATACGTTTCCGGCACCATGACCACCTGGGCGGCGGCGCTGGCCTGCGCCTTGACCGGCCATGCCGGCGAGCGCGGCGGGCTCGACACCGAAAACAATTGGAGCCTGGACGGCATCGGCCCCCTTTCCAGCCCCAAGCCGGCCCGCTTCGCCTCGGGCTTCCTGAGTGAGTGGCTGAACGGCGACATGGCGATGACCATGCGCCGCCATTATCCCGAGGCCCCTCTGAAGGCCGCTGCGGGTTATGACGGCACCGATATCGAACGCCACGTTCGAGAGAGGCTGGAACGCGGCGGCTCGTATTACGGCAAGCCGCGCGCGCTCGTGCTGTTCGCCGACAACATGTTCCGCCGCAACAAGGCGGAGGTCCAATACCGCGAGGCGGTCCTGAAGGACCTCGATCTCTTCGTCGTGGTCAATCATCGCATGGACTCGACCGCGCTTTGGGCCGACATCGTCCTTCCGGCCACCAGTCATTACGAGGCCTGGGACATACGGGGCGAACTCGGCTACCACCGCTTCTGCAACGTCACGGTCCCGCCGCCCGGCCTGGCCCGGGTGGGCGAGGCGCGCTCCGAATGGGAAATCGGGCTCGGGCTCGCCCAGGCGATCGCCGCCGAGGCGGCAAGGCGGAACATCGAGGCGATTCCCGATCCCGATTTCCTGGCCCAGGAAGGCGACAAGGCCGCGCCGGTGATGCGCGACTTCAAACGGCTCGTCGCCGACTACACGATGGACGGCAAGCTTGCCACCGACGCCGACGTCGTCGCCTGGCTGATGACCAACGTGCCGCAGATCGCGCCTTGGACGCCCGAGGACGCCCGGAAACGGGGATTCGTGGTGCTCAGTCCCGATGCCGGGTTCACCTCGCCGCTCTACGCCAACCGCCCCTACAACTCGTTCGAGCGCAATGTTTATTTGCGCCAGCCCTACAAGACCATGAGCGGTCGTCAGCAGTTCTTCATCGATCATCCGGTCTTCAAGAAGCAGGGCTGGTCGGTGCCGACCGCCACCAATCCCCTGCGCCCGTCCACCTATCCCTTCGCCTTCTACACGCCGCATACCCGCTGGGGCGTCCACTCGCAATGGCGGGCCAACGCTCAGCTTCTCCGCTTGCAGCGCGGCGAGCCCTATGTCTGGCTCAATCCGGCGACCGCCAAGGCGAAGGCGGTGGCCGAGGGCGATCGCCTTCGGGTGTTCAACGACACCGGCGAGTTTCGCGCCCGCGCCAAGCTGATGCCTGCGGTGCCACCCGGCGCGGTGGTCACCGACCATGCCTGGGAGCCGTTCATGTTCGAAGGTCGTACCGGCAAAAACGCCGTGGTGGCCGGGCTGATGTCGCTGATCGAATTGGTGGACGGCTGGGGCCATCTCACCTTCGATCCCAATTGGGACGGCAACATGTTGGCGCACGAATCCTCGGTCGATTTCGAAAAGGTGCCGTCGTGACCCGCCAGCTCGCGATGGTCATCGACCTCAACAAATGCATCGGTTGCCAGACCTGCACGCTGGCCTGCAAGTCGCAATGGTCGGATCGCGACGGCCGCCAGTTCATGTACTGGAACCATGTCGAGACCACCCCCGGCCAGGGCTACCCGCGCGGCTGGCGAGAGGCGGGTGGTGGCTGGGACGGCGACCGGCTGAAACCCGGCCGCCTGCCGCGCCTTCGCGAGGATTACGGCTTCCCGGCGGATTTCAATTACGACGAGGCGCTGTTTCGTGAAGGTGACGCACCGCTGCGTCCCACCCAACCGATGCTGTGGGGCCCCAACTGGGACGAGGATCAGGGAAGCGGCGAATTCCCCAACGGCTTCTTCTTCTATCTGCCCAGGCTTTGCAATCACTGTTCGCGACCGGCCTGTCAGGCGGCCTGCCCCCGCCAGGCCATTTACAAACGCGCCGAAGACGGCATCGTGCTGATCGATCCGGAACGCTGCCGGGGATACCGCTACTGCGTGGCCGCCTGCCCCTACAAGAAGATCTACTTCAATCCCCTCGCCGAGCGTTCGGAGAAATGCATTTTTTGCTATCCGCGCCTGGAGAAGGGCATTCCCCAGGCCTGTGCCTTCCAATGCGTTGGCCGCGCCCGCCACGTCGCTTGGCGCGATGACCGCGAGGGCGCGGTCTGGAAGCTGGTCGAGGAATGGAAAGTCGCGCTGCCGCTCGGGCCCGAACACGGCACCCAGCCCAATGTCTTCTACGTGCCGCCGCTTTCCCCGCCGCCGCTCGACGCCGAGGGTCGGCCCACCGACGCGCCGCGTCTTCCCGAGGACGTTCTGGTCGGACTTTTCGGGCCGACGGTCAAGGCGGCCCTGGCACGGCTGGAAGCCGAAATCGCCCGCCGCCAGGCCGGCCAGCCCTCGGCGATGATCGATCTCCTGATCGCCTTCCGCCATGGCGAGATGTTCCGGCTTGATCGGCCCCAACCCAAGGCGAAGGGACAAGGGGAAAAGTCATGAACATCGCCCTCGCCGCCCTGGCTTTTTCCTTTGCCGCCGCGAGCGCCTGGGCGGCCGATCCGGCGACTGCCCTTCACCGAGCCGGTCGGCTGTCGGTGGTCAAGGAGGTTGCGGTCGTCCCCGTTGATCCGGACGATGCCGCCTGGGCCGCGACGCCGTCCATCGCGCTCGTCGCCTATCCGCAAAGCGCCGTGCCACCGGGTCTGGCCGGAGAAGGCGCAGCGCCGCTTGCGGTCGAGCTTAAGGCCCTGGCCGGCGGGGGGCGAATCGCCATCCAACTGTCCTGGCCGGACCGCACGATCGACAACGGGCGGCCCGACGATACCGACTCGTTTGCCGATGCCGCTGCCCTGCAATTCGCCGTCCCGGCCCGGGACGGGCGGTTGCCCTACATTGGTATGGGTGAGCCGAAAAAACCGGTGGAGATCTGGTTCTGGCGAAACGGCAAGGGAAGTGAAAAGCTGACAGCGCGGGGCTTCGGTACGCTCGACAAGCGCCAAGGCCCGCCGCCGGAAACCGTCGCCCGCCGCGAGGGCGGGAGCTGGCGGGTGATCTTTGCGGGGCCGCTTCCTGTCCGAACCGGCCCGCTGCCCGTTGCCATTGCGCTCTGGAACGGTGCCGACCAAGGCCGGGCCGGGCGCAAGAGCCTGACCGCCTGGCACCTGCTGCGCGTGGCGGGCTTACCCGAAGAGCCGGCGACCCTGGCCGCCCTGGCCGGCGAGGCGGCGATCGCGGGCAAGCCCGAACGCGGCAAGGCGCTTGCCGCCAATAATGGCTGCGAGGCGTGCCATCAATTGCCCGGTGGCGAGCCGACCGACGCCGGCCCCGACCTCTCCTTGACCGGCGGCTTGCACTGGCCGGGCTATTTGCGCCGATCGATCCGCGAACCGTCCGGTTTCGTGGTGCCGCTACCCCACTACGCGGAAGAAAGCAAGCCGGCCTTTCGCACTTCGCTCATGCCGCGCCTCGATCTCAACGCCCGGGACATCGAGGATATCGCAGCCTATCTCCATTCCCTTCGGTAAACTGGGAAACCTAGAGTCTTCTGTGATTAGGTTGACGCATACCCGGAGTTTCTAAAGTAGTTGGCGCATTCCTTTGGTGAGAATGTGTTGAGAAGGGAACCGATGCGACGCCAGGTTGCTTCGACAGTTCGCTCGGCGGCCTTTTTGAGGA
>JACRPC010000021.1:0-30000 GCA_016214125.1 Rhodospirillales bacterium
CGTCGAACTCCAGGAAGCGATCAATCGCTTCATCGACGAGACCAACGGCGATCCAAAGCCATTCGTATGGACCGCCGACCCAGACCGTGTCCTCGCTGCCGTCAAGCGCGGGAAGGAGGCGTTAGAGTCGGTCCACTAGCAGCTTCGCGCTGCGCTCGCCGTATTCCGGTTCTATTTGGCGAGCAAACGCCACAAGTCCCTCCACATGGTGCCGGAGACCGGCAATTGCCGCAAATCCCCGGGCAGCCGCATGTTTGGCGGGCCCGACGTCGGGACGGCCCAAATAGTGAAGGTGCCTACGCAGGTTTGCTTTAAATTCTCTGGTCAGCCGAGGAGCGTTGCCATCAACGAGGAGGCCAAGCACTACTTTGCGACTGGCCGGAGACGATACCCGTGTCTTCGTGACATTTGGCGAAAGACCATAGCGCCCCATGGCGGCATAGACTTCTCCGATCACCTTGGCAGCCACTGTGCGCGAAAATGTCTTGTCGGTCGTCGAAAGAGCTATGTCATCAGCATAGCGTGTGTAGATCAGTCCATGTTTATTGGCTATCTCATTCACTTCACCGTCGAAGGCGAGGACGGCCAAGTTGGCGAGCATCGGACTAGTTGGTGCGCCTTGCGGTAAATGACCCATTCGTGAGGCGCTGTAGTCGCCGATTACCATGTGCCGACCAAAATGGACTTGCCACCGCTGCCCAATGCGAAGGGGCGTCTTCGTGCCCAGGCGCGTGCAGAGACGCGTCAGTTCGAATGCCACGAGCGCTTGGTAGCCAAGAGAGCGAAAGACCCGGTAGACGGCAATTTCGCTTATCGTTTCAAAGAAATTGCGAACGTCCAATTTGATAAGCCAACGACAGCCGCAATGAGGCTCTGCGCCGGCAAGGATCGTACTCCCTTTCGCGTAGGCAACGCTGGCGGAATGCGGATTGGCATGTGATAGAATTCTTTGCGAAATCCAGCGTTGAACCCTCATCAATTCCGGGTCTGGCACGCAGATCACGCGAAAGCGCTTTTCTCCCACCGTGCTTGGCCGTTTGCGAATCCGAAAAACTTTGTAAGGGTCTCGCAGAGAGCGGGAAATTATTGCTCGAAGCAATCCATAATCGGCGTCGACCTGATAGGCCAAGTGACGCAGCGTGAAGACTGGCGGGAGTGCTGGATTAACGGCAATTACGGCGCTGCCGATGGCGCAGGCTCGCGCCAAAAGCGTTTCTTCGATTCCGAGCTCTTTGCCGCGCCGCTGATAGGACTGAGGACGCCACATCGTCATCTACTTCGACACCCGAAGGGTGAGACCGGTCGCGCCTTGCCGCCAGACTTCGCCGCGAGATAAGGCGTGACCGGCCTTAGCCGCAAGCCGACGCTTTTCCGAAAGGACGCAGAATCTGCTCCCCGTGGACAGGGGTCTGAAAACCGCCTGTCGCCGCTGGCCAGTGCCAGCGTCAACTAGACACACGGCGTGGCGCCCTCAGCGAAGTAGGATAATAAGGCTCTTCTGGCTCCACTGAAAGGGGTGTTTTCTTGGTCTTGTTCTTGCGGGCAAGCGCAAGCTCGGCCTGGCCGTAATCGGTGAGATGGCGTTGTTTATCGATCCAGCCGAGATTAAAAGCATTCGAGACCATGCGCCGCACTTCAAGGACGGTCAGCCCGGTTTTGCACGAGACGGCCTCGTCTCCGCGCGGTCCACGCCCTAGAAAAGCAAGTACCAGGATGAGCGAGCGCACCTCCTCATTGGCCTCATTAAGCCAATTCCCGGCGGCCAAGCGCCTCTGACGCATTCTTTCGAGCCGCTTTGCAATTGCGTCAGCATCTTCCTCCTTTACGAAGTGTGCATTCGTTCCGGCGGTCACCCGCGCTGGAAAGAGTGGCGTCCAGTGCCGCGACCGCTTATGCAGAACCCGGGGCGAATTGTTGGGAGCGCCATGCGCGAAGGCAATCAGCGCGCCCGAGCCCTTGTAGCCCAACGACTCGGTTAGATCGTGATCGACGGGGTCATAGCGGATACAAAGGCTGCGAACCTGCTGCCTGATATCGTCAGATGTAAAGACGGTATCGATTGTGGGGCAGGCCTTCACCACATGGACCGCCGGGGTGCAAGGATGCTTCTCGACTCGCTTTTGTCCCGCAGGTGTTGACGAATAGGCAACAACCTCGAACCGAATTAGCTTCTGGCCGCCTTTCCGCAATGAGTTCCAACTTGCGACGGATTTAACGCGCCAGGCGGCCTCGAGATAAGTCCAGGCTCGCTGACCACTGCCGATGAAATCGGTGACGAGGATGAACCGGCGCACCTTCTGTTTTCGGATCGCGTCTGGGCTTGGATGGTTCAGAAAATCCTTAGGGAATTCGCGGCAAAGTTCAGTGATCAGTTGAGCGACGAGCCCCTCGCTACCCACCTCCGGGTCGTAGGCCCTCGTTGGACAAACGGGCTGAGGGCCGACGCCAAACGCACGCTTCACCTTCGTTCTTGACTGCTTGAACAGGGGGTGGGGCCGACCGAAACGCTTCGGCAACTCCCGTTCCGCGTACAGCCCGATGGGGCCTGATCCGTCGAGCTTCCGATGAAGGACCAGCTCCCGCATTTCCTGTGCAAAGGAATCGCGGGAGACCAACAGCATTTCGTCCAGCATCTCTTTGGCTACAGGCTGGTCCTCGGCACGGAAAAGGCCGATCCAGGCGACGGCTGGCGGAGAAGACGAAAATGGGATCGGTGATGTTGTCATGATTTTGCCCCGTCTTCGCGGGCAGTTTTATGCCCCAAATTATCAAATGTGACCTGGTTGGTTGCCTTTGCCTTTCGCCCTCGTTTTTCCCTGACTTTACTTGCCGAACCTCAGTGGTAGTAAAATCATCAGCGGTTCTACCCCCATCTTGGTAACACGGGGGGCTCAAAATACATGCCTGGGATAGTAGCAGACGCCTGAAAAGGCGCAACCCGGCCCCCGAGGCGTTGCCGCCTTCCCCCATACCCCCCAGGCCGCCTTGGCGGCCTGGGGATCAGCAACGGCGCATGGAGAGCCCTTTGCATCCCCATAGGGCGGGCGGGTCAAGGCCGGGCTTGCCCGCCGCGCCTTGGCGCGGCTTGGCCTTGACGCGACCGACCGGGGATGCCCCCTTCGGCGCGACAGGCGCCGTTGCGTTGCGGGCTTGAAGGGCGGCAAGGACGCCCGTTTCCACGTATACGCAAAGTTATCCACAGAAATTTTCATCGGCGCAAATTTACCTGTCCCGGTACGTATACGTGATTTTTCAC
Organism: Rhodospirillales bacterium; assembly: GCA_016214125.1. Classification (GTDB taxonomy): domain Bacteria; phylum Pseudomonadota; class Alphaproteobacteria; order Rhodospirillales; family WMHbin7; genus JACRPC01. The sequence continues at coordinate 3,257 of JACRPC010000021.1, forward strand.
GTATACGTGAAAGAGCCGGCACGACTTACCGGCCATCATCCCTCGCGACTCGGATTGGCAAGGAGTGATGGCGATGAATGCGGGCATGGTTTCGGAAGCGGGCAGAAAATCACCTCGCTTGCTCCTGTGTGGGCTGGACAGCCTCTATATCGCCTACTTCCTCGACCCCAGCGGAAGCGGGCTCGATTTCGATGATCTCGCCTATCGCAAGGAACAGCTTCACCATGGGCAGGGAAGCGATTTCGACGAAATCCGACTTGGCGGCGAATCCTTCGCCCTCCTGCCCTATGGGGGCAAGCCCTACTCCTACACACTCAAAAACCCGGCCTTCTTGATCCGGCTTGGAGAAAACATTCGCCCCTCTTGCCACGTCCAATTCCTTAGCCAGGCCCTTTGGCAAGACGGGCCTGAGTTCTGCAAAAGCCGCTTTCTTGCCTGGTGCCGCGCCCTGCGGCTGGTCGCCACCCGGCCCGAAACCGTATCCCGCGCCGATTGGGCTTTCGATTTCCACCTCGAAGGGATCGATTTCGACAGCGAGCAATTCGTCACCTCGGCTGCCAAGAAGCAGGTTTTTACCGAACATGACCGGGCGCAAACCTTCCAGATCGGAACCAGCGACGTCGTGGTTCGGGTCTATGACAAGGTGGCCGAAATCGAACAAGCCAGCGAAAAAGGGTGGTTCTTCGACCTTTGGGGGCAGGATCGCTGCGTCTGGCGGGTCGAATTCCAGATTCGCGGCGAGCGCCTGAAAAGGGCTGGCATTCGCACCCTCGAAGACCTCAACCTTCTCGGTCCCGATCTTCTCAGGGAAATCGCCACCCACCATACCCGGTTATGCAAGCCATCCTCGGACAGCAACCGATCCCGCTGGCCCCTGCATCCCCTCTGGCAGGCCCTTCTGGAGGCCATCGCGGCGATGCCGCAGACCGGCTTGATCGCCGATATCCAGCCCGAAAAGGCGATCGATTGGCGCCTATGGAACCAAAGCAAATCCGTCTACGGCTATCTCAAGGGCATGACCGCGCTGGTGATGGAGCGCGATTCCCTCGATCAACCGCCCGACCTCGATGCGGCCTTGGGACCGATCATCGATCTGATCGGTCAACATCACCACCCCGTCGAATGGGACGCGGACGTTTCCAAGCGCCATGCCGCCCTGAGGCTCGGCCAATGGTAACCCTTGAGGCTGTCCTTGACCTCATCAACCAGCGCCTCAACCGGGTGTTGACGGTTGCCCAGGCGGCCTTGCCGCCGGAACAGTTCAAGGCTTTTCGCCGCGTCGCCCTCGATGAATTCGGGCATAGCGGCCTTCGAAGCGAGCTTATGGCCCTCGATTGGGCCGGAAAGGAAAGGGCAGGCCAAGATCGCAGCGAAAGGAGGTGCGCCATGAGTGGCAGCGACACCGGCTAAACGGAACCGACGGAATTGGCGGTGCGAAATCCGCCTGGAACCCCAACCGGGCATTACCGATGATGAAGTCCAACTTTTGACAAATTTCCTGGGTGATATTGTTATCGCCCTCCTTGAACCGGAGAGCGGCACGGATCGGAAAGGATAGAATCATGACGCGACGCGCGGCCCTCTATCTTCGCGTCTCGACGGCGAGGCAGGCGGAAAAGGATTTGTCGATCCCCGACCAGCGCCGCCAGCTTGAAGCCTATTGCCGCAACAAGGGCTGGGAGATCGTTCGGGATTTCGTCGAGCCAGGGGCCAGCGCCACCGACGACAAGCGCCCGGCCTTCCAGGAGATGATCGAAGCGGCCTGTTCCCCGGAACGGCCCTTCGATCTGATCCTGGTTCACAGCTTCTCCCGCTTCTTTCGCGACGCCTTCCAACTGGAATTCTATATCCGCCGCTTGATGAAATGCGGCGTTGCCGTCGTTTCGATTACCCAGGAAACCGGCGACGATCCGATGAGCGACTTGATCCGCCGGATCGTCGCCCTGTTCGACGAATACCAGAGCAAGGAAAACGCCAAGCATACCCTCCGCGCCATGCGCGAGAATGCCCGCCAGGGCTTCTGGAACGGCGCGCGCCCGCCCTATGGCTATCGAACCGTGGAAGCCGAGAAGCGCGGCGACAAGATCAAGAAGCGCCTGGAAATCGATCCGGGCGAAGCCGCGATCGTAAGGATGATTTTCAATCTGTGTCTCAAGGGCGATGGCAGCGGCCCGATGGGCGTCAAGGCGATTGCCGATTATCTGAACCGCAAAGCGATTGCCTATCGGGAAGGTCGGCGCTTTTCGACTGGCTTGGTTCATCGCATCCTTACTCGCGACACCTACACCGGCACCCATCACTTCAACCGGACCGCCTGCAAGGCCAAAGAAGACAAGCCGGAAACCGAATGGGTTGCCTTTTCGGTACCGACCATCATCAACCAGGAGACGCTTGCGGCGGTTCAAATCTGGCTTGACGGACGCAATCCCAAAAAGACCCCGCCAAGGATTGTCAATGGCCCAACCCTGTTGACCGGCCTTGCCCACTGTTCGATCTGTGGCGGAGGCATGACCTTGAGAACCGGGAAAAATGGCCGCTATCGCTACTACACCTGCTCGACCTGTGCCCGCCAGGGCAAGGCGGCCTGTCCGGGGCAATCGGTTCCCATGGAACTTCTGGACCAGCTTGTGGTCGATCAATTGGGTCAGCATGTCCTATCCCCGGAACGCCTCAAGCCTTTGTTGGAGCAAGTCATGGTGAAGGTCGCCAACGACGGCGGCCAACACGCTTTGCGAATCGATGAACTCCGAAAGGAGCTTCGGGAATGCGAGTTGGGGCTGGGTCGCCTCTATCAAGCCATCGAACAGGGCATTGCATTCCTGGACGGCCAACTGAAGGAGCGGATATCGCGCCTCAAGGCGCGCAAGGATGAATTGATCCGCCTGACCGCCATGGCCGAACGCCGAAAGGCCGATCCGGCCAGGCTCCTGGTTCCAGCGCGATTGGAGAAATTCGCCACCGTCATGCAGGACCGCCTGCACAATGGCCCCCTGGCCTTCCGCAAGGCCTATCTGCGGCTTTTCCTGGCTCGGGTGGAGGTGGATAGGCCATCGGGCCTTGTGCGTCTCTTGGGGCCAAAAAGGGCCCTTCAGGAGGGCGTCACCAATCTGGAAGCGATTGCCGGCGACGAAGTTCCCAGTTTTGTTCGGGAGTGGCGTCCCCTAGGGGATTCGAACCCCTGTTACCGCCGTGAGAGGGCGGTATACGGCGTCCAAGGACGTTCTCGCAAATCCACCAACCGCTTGGAAACCCTTATTTCACCGTGCTAACTTGTATGCCGTTGTCCCCTTGCGTTCGCCCACATAATTTCCGTATAATCTCCGTACGGAAATTCTGGGGACGAAAATGGCTCGTACCGTTCGAAATTCAAAGCTCGACACCCGATCCGCCCGAGCCCGTTTGAAACAGCGCCGCGAGCCCTATTGGGTGGTTTTGAGCAAAGGGTGCGCTCTGGGGTATCGCAAGGGGGCCAGGGGCTTCTGGATTGCCCGCTACCGAGACGAAGCCGGCAAACAGCACTACGAGGCTCTGGGGGCCGCAGATGACGCCCTAGACGAAAATGCGGGCGCTGGGTGCCTAAGCTACAAATCGGCGCAGGAGCGCGCCGGAAAATGGTTCGAACGGGCCGAGCGTGGATTCGATGGCGAAGAGGCGGCCAAGGGAAAAGTCGAGACCGTTGCCGATGCCCTCGACGCCTACCTAGCCGAATACCAGCATCGCGGCGGCAAGGCGCTCGCTCAAGCGAAGGCGGCCATTGACGCCCATATCCGTCCCGCCCTGGGAAGCATCAGGCTTTCAAAATTATCCGAGGGGCGAATCAAGGCTTGGCTCAAGGCACTTGCCAAAGCGCCGCGAAGGCTGCGCGCTGCAAAGGGGTCTGTTCCTCGCTATGCGGCGTGGGACGATACGCCGGAAGCCCAGCGACGCCGGCAATCGACCGCCAACCGGGTGCTGACTTTTTTGAAGGCGGCTCTAAACCAAGCCGTTAAAAACAAGCATATCGCCAGCGATGACGCATGGCGCTTGGTCGAGCCGTTTGGGGAGGCCGATGCCGCGCGCGTGCGCTACCTAAACGACGAGGAATCGCGCCGTCTGGTTAATGCCTGCGAGCTGGATTTTCGTTCCATCGTGCAGGCCGCCCTGTTGACCGGCGGTCGCTATGGGGAGCTGATTGCCCTCAGGGCAAGCGACTTCAACCCCGACTCGGGCACCGTCCATATCCCCAAGAGCAAATCGGGAAAATCCCGGCATATCGTATTGACGGATGAAGGACGCCTCTTCTTTGAAAGCATGACGGCGGGCAAAGCCGGCGATGCCCTGATCTTCACCAAAGCCGATGGCACCGCCTGGGCGAAATCGCATCAGCAACGACCTTTGGGCGCAGCCCTCTTGAGAGCGAAAATCGAGCCCCTGACTTTCCACGAACTGCGCCACACCTATGCCAGCCGCCTGGTCATGAGGGGCGTGCCCTTGGTTGTGATTGCGGCTCAAATGGGGCATGCCGGGACGCGCATGGCGGAGAAGCACTACGCCCACCTGGCCCAGTCCTATATCGCCGACACCGTGCGGGCCGCCTTTGGTCCGATGGGAATTGTCGAGCCGTCGAACGTAACCACGTTAAGCCGCCCGAAAGCCAAGTGACCCGCCAATATCCATCTCGCCTAGGGTGGGCCAATGGCGTATAATCTTCCCTGCGACTTCGAATGGGACGAGGTCAAAAGCCATCGTTGCGAGACCGAGCGCGGGTTCGGCTTCGCCGACATACTCCCCGCCTTTGCCGATCCGGCGCGACGGATTGAGCCGGACGAGCGGCGGGAATATGGCGAAGACCGATTCCGTCTTCTTGGCCTCGTCGGCGAAAGGCTTTTTGTGATTGCCTTCACTATGCGGGGAAGAACGGTGCGGATTATTTCGGCGCGCAAGGCGAGCGCAAGAGAGCGGAGGTTTTATGGTGAAGATAGAGGCAAGGCTTGAAGCGAGCGGCACGGTGCGACTAAAGCGGCCCGGCACCGCCTTAGCTTCGTTGAAGCCGCCGCGCACCAATTGGAAGCGCTTTGACGCGACGACCGAGGCCGATATCGCCCGTCACGCCGCCTGGGACGATTCCCAGGCGCAAGAAGACGCCGCCGCTTGGGCGCGTCGGGTGCGCAAGCGTGTCGGGCTCTCGCAAAGCGAATTCGCTAGGCGCATCGGCGTTCCGGTGGCGACGGTTCGCAATTGGGAACAGGGAAAGCGCTCGCCCCACGGGGCCGCCCGCGCCCTTTTGCGCGTGCTCGACCGCATCCCCAAGGCCGTCATCGCCGCCCTGGCGGCCTAAGGCTTCGAGACGGCCGGAACGGCGGCACCGCGCCGCCATCCATGCCGAAACGTTGTGGACCCAGCGGAGGGTGGGAGATGGCAGCAAAGAAATCGAAAGCAATGAGCTGGGAGTATACGGGCAAATTGGCAGAGCCCATAGAGTTCCCCATTAACGCGCTTGCAACGAAATTATTACACGATGACGATAGAGCGAGTGCCGAATTTTCTAAAGCATGGGCGGCTGTCGTCAAAATTCGGATGGAAAAATTCGATGCGCTTTTAAGGGAGTTCGGTTTCGATAGCATTAACCAGCCGAATGCTCTCTTGGGACTGTCGCTGGGCTTAGCTGAGCGCCATGTGCCGGGCTTCCGAGTCGAATTTCAAAAGCTAAGAGGGCGGGGTCGCCCGAGGCGAGATGACATTTTTGATCTTGGCACGGCAGTTCTTGAGTTTGTGCAGCGTACCGGGCTTTCTGAGCGTAACGCCTGTTACTCTCTAGCCAAAAAAGGCCAATTTAAAAACGCTAAAGGCTCTACTCTCTATCGACGCTGGAAGACACTCAAGGCAAGAGGGGCTTCGAAGACATTTTTGGAGGGAATTAAGGCAATATAAGCGGAGCCTCGATGGAGGTCGGTGGGGCGAAAATTCCGCCGCCATTTCCGCCCGATTTTCGTAAGGTGGACCTTGTGATTCCTCTTGGTCTACCACAGGTGCATGCCCGATAACGTTCCCCGAAGCGCTCGGATAGCCCGGCGCGACGGAGAACATCCCGATGGATAAACATTTACTGACGATCCCGGATTTCTGCGGTCGCTATTCAATCTCTCGAACCGTCACCTATCATGAAATCAAACAAGGCCGCCTTCGTCCAACGAAAGTTGGCCGGCGCACCTACATCGCCGCGATTGATGCCCAAGCCTGGCTCGACCTGGTGCGCAAGACCGCATGAAAGAAGAAACCCGCCCGGCGCGACAACGCCGAGCGGGCCGATTTATCGCCAACCCCTTGAGTAAAGGATGACCTGATGAAACTACCACTCGCTGCCCCTTGGCGCAATCAGGACGAGGCCGGCCCTCTATTCCGATGGGCCGAACACCGACGTATTCGCGCCTTGCCATTCCCCGCCCGACGCATTGCCATTCGCCTTGGCCTGCCGCCAGCCACCGCCCAGATGTTGGCCGAACATGCTTTCGGGGGTGTTCGATGAAGCGCGACACCCTCACCTATTCCGTTGTCATGCCGGACGGCGAAAGACGGACGGCCACCGTTCGAGGGCAAACTGCCAAAGCGCTTCGCACGCTTGTGACGGCCGGGCCGAATGGTGCCACCGCCCTTGAATGCGGTGCCTGGGCTTTCCGATTCGCCGCTTACTGCCACGTTCTTCGTCGCAGGCACGGCTTGACCATCGAAACGCGCCGCGAGGAACACCCCGGCGGCTGGCACGGGCGCCATGTTCTACGAACGCCCATCATCTTCGAGCCTTCTGAAAGCGAGGTCGCATGAGCGTTTGCAAGAAATGTGGTGGCCGATTGGATGAGCCGGGCCGGTGCCAACGCTGCGGCCCTCAGAGCGGGAGGCGATGATGTCGAGGACCAAAAGGCATCAGGGAGGCCCGAGATTCGCGGCCCTCTACGACTACGAAATGACGACGCCAGCCTATCAACACCTGTCGACTTACGCGCGCGCCCTGTTGATGGAATTTCGCATCGCATTCTCGGGAGGGAATAACGGCAAAATTGGCATCTCGGTTAGGCATGCCGCGACGCTTCTAAATTGCGGCAAAAACCGTGCGGCCGACGCGATTCAGGAATTGGTTGACAAGGGCTGGGTTGCCGTCACCGAGAAATCCGGCTTCCACCGAAAAATCGAACGCAAGCCCACCCTCTTCCGAATCACCGACAAGCCCATCGGCCTTGGCGTCGACAAACCCGAGACCAAGGATTTCATGCGCTGGCGATGTAGCGACCCAGAGAAAAATTTGGTCCCTCCTAGGGGTACTGGCCGTCCTCTAACGGGGGACCAAATTCAGGCCCATCTGGAAAGGCGGTCCCTCGGATAGTGACCTTGATGCGCATACTTGTCTCTCAAGGAGGGACCGTTGAAGGCCTCTACGGTCCCTCCTCCGAGGACAATCTGCATATATGCCAGAGGGGGCGAGAAATTGCCGATTGGTCTTGGGGCTTGCCAAACGGAACCTTAGGCGGTTTTCAAACAATTACGCGCGCGCGTCATGGGGTATAGCTGGAAGGTGCGATGATGCGACAAAAAGTCAAGTGTGGGGCTCGAACGCGAAGAGGTACACCCTGTCAAGCCAAAGCGCTTCAGACGAAGCGCGGCAAATTTCGTTGCCGCCTGCATGGCGGCCTTTCGACCGGGCCGCGAACAAAAAAATCGGGCGATTGATGGTCGGCCTATCGTTCAACGGGGAAGGGTAACGATACCGGCCTTTTCGCTGCACGCAGCCGATTGGTAAACCATTTTCTCGGTTATGGAGGCCGGAATTGTTCCCCCTATCATCGTCTTGATGTCATCGAGCGAAAGCAAATCCGCCAACGCTTCTCCCCGACACTCACAGAAGGTTTTTATTTTCGATTCTGGAATGCCAAGCTGAGTTACCAAAGGGCTTTGCGTTTCACGCCGCACACAATCGACCTGATGGGAAAGCAAAAAGCTGGATCGGTCCTGCCCCGTTAGCGCGGGGGCATTTGCCGGCGCGGCCATTGTTGAAGGCTTCTCGGGCTGGCCTCCGATGGTGAACGAAATTGCGCGGCCCTTGCTGTCTGTTCCCGAGCCGTATGACCCCTTGTCGCGCTCCAAGCCTTCGAAGGTGCCCGTTGCCGTAATCCCGCTGGTACAGGCCGCCGACCAAGTGCCTGTTCCCTTCTGGCCATATAGAAAGCCGCCCTGGCAAAAGCCTTCGTTGCGCGGCAATTGAAATGCTATCGTGCCACCGTCTTTTCCCGCGATGATGGCCACCGTTCCAGCAATCAAATCGTCATAACCCGCCCACTTCGCTGCGAAGGGGCGCGTTATCGAAGTCGTCGGTGGTTGACTGGGCGCGTTTGAAGTGACCGTCGATGAGGTTGTCATTTGCTTGTCGTCAGGGCGAAGCGATACAGGCCCTTCCCAAACGACATCACGCCCAATCCCATAAAGTTTGCATTTTTTGCCTTGGTTCAAGCTCTCGCAATATGAAATTGCCTGAAAGCTATTTTGCATGCAGGCAGTACCATGAGGACAATAAGTCCATGCCGATCCTGCTCCATCAAGTGTTACAGCAAATCCAATAGGGGCGTCTTGACGAAGGTAGGTATCGTAGTTTGCCTTTGTCCTGTAGGTCATCGCTAAAGGGCCTTCGCCTGCATCGGGGTGCATTTTGCAAGCCCCTAACGCCGATATTGCCGCAAGGAGAATTATGGCCCTGAACTTAGGCGATTTAACCATCTTTCGGCCCCCTTTTTGCCTCACAAACGCACAGGCCAGCCCCAAATTAATAGGTGGTGCAATTAGCGCCGGACGCCGTCCTTATGCAATTTGTTCGCATCTGCATCTGCGGGGCTGGTAGAGGAGTAGTGTTTTGTAGCATAAGTTGTTGGCCATACATCATTAAGTTCTGCCCCAATATTTGAGCGCGTGCTGCGCTGGCATTAGCGCGTGACTCAGATATTTCGCGCATTTTGATACCAAGTTCAAGCATAGTTAGGCGAGCTTTAGAGCCTAGCATTTCATTATTAATTACCTTTCTGGATAAGTCATCCCCAAAAGCCAAATAATATCGAATAAGGTCGCCATCATTACCATTATAGGCATCGGATGCCATGACCTTTTCTTTAATACAAGAAAATGACGACGGGAAATCTGAAAACTGCTTCTCGCAACCATCAGAGATATGCCTAAGCGTTGTAGTCGAGCATGCGGCTACCAAAGTCATGGCAGCGCCAGCGACTAAAAATTTCAATGCTTTATCCATTGTGATGATTTTGTGGTTGCCACGTGGTGCCAGTAAGACAACGGCGCCATAGTTACACAGCCTTTGGGCGATTAAAAGCCAATTTTCCAGGGCGTGGACTTCGCGGATTTTTCTAGGCTTGACGGAAATAGGCGCACTTCAATTAAGCGCATGCAAGGGGGCTCTTTGCCAGCACATTGAAAGTTGCCAAAATAAGCAAAGCCAAAAACACCCATTTCCAGCCATACAGGGTCGCTGGCAGCGCCTTTTCCGTAAATTTTCCGTATTCGGCCCTTTGAGGCCAAGTTTAGTTCATAACTCATTGAAAATATTGGCGTCCCCTAGGGGATTCGAACCCCTGTTACCGCCGTGAGAGGGCGGTGTCCTGGGCCTCTAGACGAAGGGGACCAAAGGCCGTTCCGAACCCTTACAAAATGGCAAAGGCTTACGCAAGAAGATTCGCCAGTGCCGCTGGGCGCGGTCATCCCCTGGCTTCGAAATCGATGCGCGGATCGACCAGATGATAGGTCAGGTCGCTCACCAGGTTGAGCAGAAGGCCGATCAACCCGAACAGGAAGAGAGTGCCGAACATCACCGGATAGTCGCGGTTCACCACCGCCTCGTAGCCCAAAAGGCCGATGCCATCGAGCGAGAAGATCACCTCGATCAGCACCGAGCCGGTGAACAGCATGCCCACCAGGGCGGCGGGAAAGCCGGCGATCACCAAGAGCATGGCGTTGCGGAAAACATGGCCGTAGAGCACCTGATTCTCGCTCAGGCCCTTGGCGCGCGCCGTGTTGACGTATTGCTTGGTGATCTCCTCCAGGAAGGCGTTCTTGGTCAGCATGGTCAGTTGAGCAAAGCCGCCGATCACCATGGCGGTTACCGGCAGACACAGATGCCAAAGGTAATCGAGAATGCGGGCCGGCCAATCCATCTCGTGCCATTCGACCGAGGTAAGGCCGCGCAGCGGGAACCAGTCGAAGAAGCGCCCGCCGGCAAACAGCACGATCAGCAGAATGGCGAACAGGAATCCCGGCACCGCATAGCCCACCACCACCGCCCAACTGGTGGCGATGTCGAAACGCTGGCCGTCGCGCACCGCCTTGGCGACCCCCAGGGGAATCGAAACCAGATAGATGATCACCGTCGTCCACAGGCCAAGGCTGGCCGAGACCGGCAGCTTCGAGAGCACCAGATTGACCACGCTTTCGTCGCGGTAATAGCTCTTGCCGAAATCGAAGCGCAGATAATTGCCGATCATGATGGCGAAGCGCTCCAAGGGCGGTTTGTCGAAGCCGAACTGGCGCTCGATGTCCTTGATGAAGGCGGGATCGAGCCCCTTGGCGCCGCGGTAGGCCGAGGCGGCATCGGCCCCAGCGGTGGCCGCCGCCGCGGCCGCCGCGCTGGCGCCGCCCATCTGCTCGCCGCCCGCGGCCCCGGAAAGGCGGGCGGTGGCCTCGACCCCGGTGCCCTGGATCTTGGCGATCAGCAATTCCACCGGTCCGCCCGGCGCAAGCTGGGCGAAAAAGAAATTCACCACCATGATGCCGAACAAGGTGAGCGGAATCAGGGCCAGCCGGCGCAGGAGGTAGGCGGTCATGGCCCTCTACTTCTTCAAGGTCTGACGGCGCTTGGTCACCGCCTCGGCCTTCGCCTTATCCACCCACCAGGCGTTGAACTGGTAGCCCTGTTTGGGAATCACCTCGGGGCGGCCGAACTTGTCCCAATAGGCGACGCGGTCGTAATCGATGTACCAATGCGGGATGACGTAATGGCCCCACAGCAGCGCCCGGTCGAGCGCCCGGCTGCGAGTGACCAGGGCCTCGCGGTCGGGGGCGGCGATCACCAGATCGATCAACTCGTCGATCGCCTTGTCCTTGATGCCGGGCGAATTGCGGCTGCCCTTCATGTCGGCGGCCGCCGAACCCCAATATTCGCGTTGTTCGTTGCCGGGCGATTCCGACGTCCCCCAGACATCGACCACTATGTCGAAATCGAAGGAATCGGTGCGGTTCTTGTACTGGGCGGTGTCGACGGTGCGCACGCTGGCCTCGATGCCCAGCCGCTTCAGGTTTTCGGCGAAGGGCAGGGCGACGCGTTCGAAGGCGGGGGAGTTGAGCAGAATCTCGAAGGCGAAGGGCTTGCCGGTCTTGGCCTCGACCAGCTTCCGGTCCCGAATCTCCCAGCCCGCCGACTTCAACAAATCGAGGCCGATGCGCAGATTGTCGCGGATGTTGCCGCTGCCGTCGGTGGCGGGCGGCGCGTATTCGCGGATGAAGACGTCGTTGGGCAGACGGCCGCGGAAACGTTCGAGAATGCCCATCTCCTCGGCGCTGGGCAGGCCGCGCGCCGCCAATTCCGAATTCGAAAAGTAGCTGGCGTTGCGCTTGTACTGGCCGTAGAAGAGATTCTTGTTCGACCATTCAAAATCGAAGCCATAGGCCAAAGCTTGGCGCACCCGGCGGTCCTGGAACAGGGGTCGGCGCTGGTTCATCACGAAGGCCTGCATGCCGGTCGGGCGCCGATGCGGCAGCGATTCCTTTTTGACCAGACCGGCCGCGATCGCCGGGAAATCGTACTCGGTGGCCCATTTCTTCGATTCGTTCTCGGGCCGAAGATCGTATTCGCCGGCCTTCAAGGCCTCCAGGGCGACGGTCGAATCGCGGTAATAGTCGTAGCGCAGGCGGTCGAAATTGTTGATGCCCTTGCGCACCGGCAAATTCTGCGCCCAATAGGTCGGATCGCGCTTGTAGGTGATGTAGCGCCCGGCCTCGAGAGCCTCGACGCGATAGGGGCCGGAGCCCAACGGCGCCTCCAAGGTCGTCGATTCGAAATCGCGCTTCTGCCAAGAGGCCTTGGACAGCACCGGCATCTGGCCGACGATCAGCGGCAGCTCACGGTTGACGCCGGGCTTGAAGGTGAAGCGAAGCTTGCGTTCGGCCAGCACCTCGGCCTTGTCGACGCCCGCATAATAGAGGCGATAGAAGGGCGCACCCTTGGCGCGCAGCGTCTCGAAGGTGAACACCACGTCTTCGGCCAGGATCGGCTTGCCGTCATGAAAGCGCGCTTCCGGGCGCAGGGTGAAGATCACCCAGGAGCGGTCGTCGGGCACCTCGATCGTTTGGGCGATCAGCCCATAGACGGTGAAGGGCTCGTCGGCCGAGGGCGTGAGGAGCGTGTCGAAGAGCAACGCCAGGCCCGCCGCCGGCACGCCCTTGACGATGAACTGGTTCAGGCTGTCGAAGGTGCCGAGATCGTGCAGGCGGACCTCGCCGCCCTTGGGGGCGTTCGGATTGACGTAATCGAAATGGGTGAAGTCCGGGCCGTATTTGACCTGGCCATGCATCGCCAGCCCATGCACCGGCTTCGGTTGGGCGGCCGGAAGCGTTCCCGGTCCCACAATCAGCGCCACTAGAAAGGCGAAGACGAACCGCATCAACGTCCTCTCAAAAGGGCCAGCGCCTGGGCGTGGGCGCGGGCATCGCCGGCCGCCAGCACCGTACCGTTGCTTTTCAAGGTCAGCGGCCTGCCCTGCCAGTCGCTGGTCACGCCGCCCGCCCCCTCGATCACCGGCACCAGGGCCGCATAATCATAAGGCTTGAGCGAGGCCTCCGCCACCAGATCGACGAAGCCGCTGGCCAGAAGCGCATAGGCGTAACAGTCGGCACCGAAGCGGGGCAGCTTGACGGCCTGGCGCAGCCGCTCGAAGGCCGGGGCGGTGTCGCCCGCGAACATTTCGGGCGCGGTGGCGTAGAGCGCCGCCTTGGAAACGGCGTCGCAGGGCCGGCAGCGCACCGGCTTACCATTGAGCGTGGTCGGCCGACCGGCCACGCCCAGCCAGCGTTCGTTCAAAATCGCCTGATCGATGATGCCCAGGATCGGCCGCTCGCCCTCCCACAGACCGATCAGGGTGCCGAAGCTGGGCTTGCCGGTGATGAAGGCTCGTGTGCCGTCGATCGGGTCGAGCACCCACACCAGCCCCGAGCGGCCTTGGGTGACGCCATGCTCTTCGCCGAAGATGCCGTGATCGGGATAGGCTTGAACGATCAGCTCGCGCATCGCCTGTTCGGCTTCCCGGTCGGCGATGGTGACCGGGCTCTGGTCGGCCTTGTCGTCCACCGCGATCGGCTGGCGGAAGTAGCGCCTTATCACCGTCCCGGCGGCATCCGCCAGACGTTGCGCCAAGGCCATCCATCCCTCGGTGGCGTTCATGGCAGCGGTTTCGGCGCTCCGCTCAGATTGCGCAGAAACAAAATGATGTCGGCCCGCTCGGCCGGATCGGGCACTCCCGGGAAGGCCATCTTGTTGCCGGGGGCGAAATTGGCGGGCGACGCGAGATAGGCGTCAAGCGCGTCGTAATCCCATTGCCCGCCCAGGCCTTTCATCGCCGCCGAATAGGCGAATCCCTGGCGCGACGCCTTGGCTCCGCCGACGATGTCGTAAAGGTTGGGACCGATCCGATGGCGGCCGCCGACATCGAAACCATGGCAGGCGGCGCAGCGCGGCGACAGCTTGGCACCGTTGACGGCGTTGCCGTTCTTCAAGCGTTGGGCCAGTTCCGCGCTGGCGCTGAGCGGGGCGGGCAGAGGCGCGGCCTTGGGTGGCGGCGGTGGCGGCGGCGCCTTCACCGGCTCGGCCTTGGGCAAGGCGCGGCCGGTATCGGTGACGGCAGGCTTAGGCGGGGCGGGGGGCGGGGCGGGGGGCGGCGCCGGCTCCGGTTTCACCTCGGCCGGCGGGGGGGGCGGCACGGGCGGTTCCGGCGCGGGGGCCGGCTTGACTTCGGCGGGCGGCGCCTTGGCAACCACGGGCGGCGGGGGCGGTGCGCTCGGGCGCACGATCCGCATCGTCAGCTCGCCGATCAGGTTGACGCCCAAGACCAGCAGGATCGCCAAGAGAAGGGCGGCACGGCTCTTGCGGCCGGGGGTGTTGAGATAGCGGTCGTAGAAAGACATGGCGGCTTGCCTATGGTTAACCCATCGTTCCGGAACGGCTTATTTATATGCTAACCTTTGCCCTTCCGTAACCCCGTTCAAGCATTTGGTGACGTCTTTCGTGACCCCCATCATCCTCATTCCCGCCCGCCTGAAGGCGACCCGATTGCCCGACAAGCCCCTGGCCGATATTCACGGCGTGCCGATGATCGTGCATGTCTGGCGCCGGGCGATGGAGGCCAAGGCCGGGCCGGTGGCGGTGGCGGCGGCCGAGCCGGAAATCGCCTGGGCCGTGGAACAGGCCGGCGGCAAGGCGGTGCTGACCGATCCCGATCTGCCGTCGGGTTCGGACCGGGTGGCGGCCGCCCTTGAAGAACTCGATCCCCATGGTCTTTATGACGTGGTGGTCAATCTGCAAGGCGATCTGCCGACGCTCGATCCGGCGATGGTCAAGGCCTGCCTGGAGCCGCTGGCCGATCCCAAGGTCGACATCGCCACCTTGGCGGCTCCGATCCAGGAGGGCCGGGAAACGGTCGATCCCAATGTGGTCAAGGTGGCGATGGGCCTGCATGCGGGCCAACACATCGGCCGGGCCCTCTATTTCAGCCGCCTGCCGGTGCCGGGCGGGGCCGGGCCGCATTACCACCATATCGGCATCTACGCCTATCGCCGCGCCGCCCTGACCCGTTTCGTCGCCCTGCCGGTGGGCGTTCTCGAGCGGCGCGAGCGGCTCGAGCAATTGCGGGCACTCGAAAACGGCCTGCGGATCGACGTTGCGCTCGTTGACACGGTTCCCTTCGGTGTCGATACTCCGGCCGATCTCGAACGCGCCCGCCGCCTCCTAGCCCCGAGCCCCACATGACCGAACCAACATCGATCGCCTTCCAAGGCCTGCCCGGCGCCTATTCTCACCTGGCCTGCCGGATCGTCTTTCCCCGGCTGGAGGCGCTGCCCTGCATCGGGTTCGACGATGTCTTCCAGGCGGTGCGCGAGCGCCAGGCCGATCTGGCGATGATTCCGATCGAGAATTCGGTGGCCGGGCGGGTGGCCGACATCCATCACCTGCTGCCGGATTCGGGTCTGCATATCACCGGCGAATATTTCCTTAGGGTGAATCACCAGTTGCTGGGCGTGAAGGGCGCGACGCTCAAGGGCTTGAAGACCGTGAAAAGCCATGTGCATGCCCTCTCCCAGTGCCGCAAACTGATCAAGGAACTGGGCGTCAAGGCGGTGGTGGTGGCCGACACCGCCGGCGCCGCCGCCGAAGTGGCCGAAAAGGGCGATCCGACGGTGGCGGCGATCGCCTCCGAACTGGCGGGCGAAACCTATGGCCTGGTGTCGCTCAAATCGAACATCGAGGATGCCGAGCACAACACCACCCGCTTCATCATCATGGCGCGTCAGCCGATCAATCCCGATCGGCGTGCCGGCCCGGTGGTCACCACCTTCGTCTTCAAGGTCCGCAACGTCTCGGCGGCGCTCTACAAGGCCCTGGGCGGTTTCGCCACCAACAACGTCAACATGACCAAGCTCGAGAGCTATCAGGTGGGCGGCCAGTTCGTCGCCGCCCAATTCTATGCCGATGTCGAGGGCCATCCCGAAGAACGGCATCTGCGCCTGGCGCTCGAGGAATTGGCTTTCTTCTCGCGCGAAGTCAAAATCCTGGGCGTCTATCCGGCGCATCCGTTCCGCTTTCAGAACCGCCTCAAGGGCGGCGACGACTGAAGCTGGGCCCGCACGCGGCGAAACAAGCGCCCGTCGGTCATGCGGGCAATCGCGCCCGCCCCGCAATCATCTTTACCGCTGCTTTCGGGGTGTGTTAGATATCGCCGTTCCGCGTTGCCGAAGCCCAAGCTCCGGGCGGCGGCCGTTGGGGGATCGTCTAACGGTAGGACAGCGGACTCTGACTCCGCCAGTCTAGGTTCGAATCCTAGTCCCCCAGCCAATTCGTCTCCTCGATCGTATCGGCGGAACAATCCGACTTCTAGGGCGCCTTGGCCTCACCGACCAGAAGATCGGAGGGATAGGATAGCGCGTCGAGGGCGGCGCCTCGGTTGGTCGGATAGCCGTAGGCGAATTGCGGAAAGGCGCCTTTTTTCAAACCGGTAAGCGCCCCGTCGGCCGCCAGCACCGAGTACAAGGCTGCTTGATCGAAAAAGCCGAACAATTGGCCCTTGGCCACGAAGTGGGCAAGGAACCGGGCGAGGGAGCCGGCGAAGGCGCGCCCTTTGGGCGTCGGATTGACGCCGACCAGATTGGCCTGCGGCTCGTTCCAGGGATCGACCATCGCGCCTTGCCAGCGCCGGATGGCCATGTCGCTCTCGCCCAGGACGGCCCACAAAGGAGCCAGGGGTTTCAAGATCTGGGCATCGACATCCATCACCAGCAGCGGGCGGCCATAAAGGCCGAGCAGCTCGGGCAAGGCAAGAAACCGGGCCGATGCATAGTAGGTGTTGACGAAAT
This sequence comes from Rhodospirillales bacterium, assembly GCA_016214125.1. Classification (GTDB taxonomy): domain Bacteria; phylum Pseudomonadota; class Alphaproteobacteria; order Rhodospirillales; family WMHbin7; genus JACRPC01. The sequence goes on from JACRPC010000021.1 coordinate 19,901, forward strand.
TGCGCGAACGTCCCCCGAGTTCGGGCGATTCGACGCTCAGCCCCATCCCAAACGAGCCGGCCAAGGCCAGACATTCGGCGTCGGGGTGGACGAGATGGGCGTGCAGGCGCGCTGCGTTGCCCTCGACGCGGCACAGCGATCGCCAAAGCCTCTCGGCGTAGCGTTTGAAATATCCGGCGTCGCAGCCGATGAGCACGATCGGCCCTTCGCCTCCCGCCTTCCGGAGGAAGTCGAAACGGTGTTGGGATTTTGGCAAACCGTCGAAAAAAGCGGGGTCAAGACGAAGACCGCTTTCCACCCAGTCGAAGCGGGACCGTGCTTCGGCGAATTCCGCTTCGGCCTGCCGGTAGTCGCCCATCTTGGCCAGCAGGCAGCCGGCCCGCGAAAAGGCGAAGGGAGGGTCTGGATCAAGGGCCTGCGCCCGCTTATAGGCGGCCAGCGCCTCCTCGAATCGTTCCTTTGCACGCCATCGATTGCCTTGAGCGATGGCTCCAGCATAGCCATCTCCCTCGCCCGACACCTCGTTGAAACCTTGCCAGACGATGTTGTCGATGCGCAGATCGGTGGGTCGATGCCGTCGTGCCGCCTGCCAGGCCTCAAGGGCCGCAAAGGGCTTTCCCAGGGAATGGCATGCCGACGCCAAACCAAGCAGGGCGTCGGTCGGGTCCGCGAGCAAGGGGACGGCTTGGGCAAAGGCGCGGCGGGCCTCCTGGGCGCCATTCATCGCCTCGGCGGTCAGCCCCAGGCCCAGCCAAGCCTCGCCGCTATCGGGGGCTCCTTCCAGAGCCGCTTCATAGGCCGCCTTGGCCTCGGCCAAACGTCCCTGGAGCCGCAAGGCCTCGCCAAGCTCCAGGAATCGGAGCGCACTCAAGAGAAAGGGATCGGCGTTGCCCAGAACAGCACCCCTCGACATCCAAGAGCGGCGTTCTTGCCGCCTCGATTGGGGATCGAGTATGCAATATCCCGAATCCAGACGAAACGATCGAGTCCCCAATCAAATCCGACGGAGCGCGAATTCGTCCCCCGGCCGGCCTGGACCAGGCCGCGCCTACGGTCCGGCCTGCCGCTTGACGGCGCGGCTGACTTTCTCGAAGGCCTTGTTTTCGATCTGGCGCACGCGCTCGCGGCTGATGCCGTAAATCTTGGCCAGATCTTCCAGGGTCGCCGGCTCGTCTTGCAGGCGCCTTGCCTCGAAGATGCGCCGCTCGCGGGCGTCGAGTTCGGTCAGCGCTTGGGCGATAAAGGCGTTGCCGCGCCGGCTTTCCTCATGCTCGATGAAGCGGGCTTCCTGATCGGGCGCGAAATCGACCAACAGGTCCTGACGCTCGACTTCGCTTTCCGCCGAGGCGGGCATATTGAGCGAAACGTCGCGGGCATAAAGGCGCCGCTCCATGGCCTGGACTTCCGCTTCCGGCACGTCGAGCCGGGTGGCGATGGCCTTGGTCTGCTCGAAGGTCAGCGGCTGGCCGTCGATCGCGCCCAGACTGCTCTTCAAGCGTCGCAAATTGAAGAACAGCCTCTTTTGCCCGGCCGCGGTGCCCAAACGCACCAGCGACCAGGATTGCAGCACGAATTCGGTGATCGAGGCCTTGATCCACCACATGGCGTAGGTGGCCAGGCGGAAGCCGCGATCGGGCTCGAATTTCTTCACCGCGCGCATCAGGCCGATATTGCCCTCGCTGATCAGGTCGGCGACCGGCAGGCCATAATGACGAAAGCCCATGGCGATCTTGGCGACCAGACGCAAATGGCTGGTCACCAGCTTGTGGGCGGCCTCAAGGTCGCCCTCCTTGTGCCAGCGCTGGGCCAGCATGAATTCCTCGTCGGCCGACAGCACCGGAAAGGCGCGAATGGCTTGAAGATAGCGTTTCAAGCCCCCTTCGCCGGTTGCCATGGGCGCGGGCAGGGTAGTGGCAAAATTCGTCATCCTCGTCCTCCAACAATTCCGCAGGTCAGCGCGTCGCGCCAAAGGCGACAGCGGTCGTGATCGGTTCGGAAGACGGGCTATCCGGGCGGAAGCGGCAAGCGGAGCATGGGTCATATCCTTTCAAAAGCAACATGACGTTCCAACATCGGTGGGGCTCGCCTTCGTTAAGGCCGAGACCATGGAAGCCGCCCAATCTGGCGCAGACCCCCGATCCATCCGATGGCATTACTTTATCAAGCACCGGCTTCGGGCGTCAAGCCAAAAGACCAACAAAAATACTCAGGAAATACCCCTACCCCAATCTTCCAGAACCTTATCAGGAGCTTGTTCGGAGAATGGCCGTCGCGCCGACGGCGCGCGGCCGTTCATCAGGATCGGCATCAGGACCGAAATCAGGCCGCCTTCGTCTTGCACCAGACCACGTGCCCGATGCAGGGGATGATGGGGCACGTCGAAGGGTTCCAGCACCGGCTCGGCACAGCAATCGGCGGGGCCGAGAAGCGCCATCCAATCGTCCAGGCCTCGGCCGGCGATCAGTTCGGAGACGGAGGCGATCAGGTCGGTTTGCGGGAAGGGCTCTTCTTGGCGAACGATCAGGTCCGGCCGGCCGGCCGCTTCGCAGAACGACCGCCAGAATTTTGCCTCGATGGCGCCCAGGGCCAGGAACTTCCCATCGCCGGTGCGATAGACCCGGTAATAGGCGGCGCCGCCATTCAAGAGCGCTTCCTCGCGGCCGGGACCTTGGCCCGCCTTGGCGCTGTCGGTGAGAATGCCGGCCATCCAGCCAAGGGCCGATTCCGTCAGACTCACATCCAGATACGCGCCCTTTCCGGTGGCTCCCCGGCGCAACAGGGCGGCCAGGATGGCGATCATGGCCTGCATGGCCCCGGCATGGTCGGCCAGCGGCGGATAGGGCATAAGGGGCAGATCGGCCGGACCGGTGCGGGATAGACCGCCGGTGAGCGCCAAATAGGTGATGTCGTGGCCGGCCGCCAGCCGATGCGGACCGGTCTGACCGAAACCCGAGAGGGCGCAATGGACAAGCCTGGGATTGATGGCCTCCAGTCTTGCGCGGGGAAAGCCCAGGCGATCGAGCGTGCCGGGTCGATAAGATTCCATCAGCACGTCGGCGCGCCCAAGCAGGCTTTCGAGACGCAAGCGATCCCGCTCGGTCTTGAGATCGAGCCGGACCACCGTCTTGCCCGCATTGAGGATTCGGTAAGCGGGAGCGATGACCTCGCCCGCACCGGACTCCCCAACCTGTCCAGCGAGGGTCCGCATCGGATCGCCCGGCGGGGGTTCGATTTTCAACACCTGCGCGCCCAAATCGGCGAGCATCCGGGTCGCCAGTGGACCTGGAATATATTGTGATAAATCAAGCACCTTTATGCCGGCTAGGCAGTCCGTCAACATCGGCCTTCCCCTTTCGGCGCCCACCAGACCAAGGGAAGGACGAAGAATCAAGGGGTCTGATGGCGCTTGCGGGGCGAAACGCCTTGCGCTATAAGGCCGCCTTCGCTTTTCAGGGAACTGCCGCCATGAAAAAGGACATCCATCCCGAATATCACACCATCAAGGTGGTGATGACCGATGGCTCCGAATTCTCCACCCGTTCGACGTGGGGCAAGGAGGGCGACGTTCTTCGCCTTGATATCGATCCGAAATCGCATCCCGCCTGGACCGGCGTCCATCGCTTGGTCGATTCCGGCGGCCAGCTCGCCAAGTTCAACAAGAAGTTCAAGAGCTTCGGCATCAAGAACTGATTTCTTGGCGTCCATTGTGCCTTGCGAAAATTGCGCGACTTCGCTTGCAGTTGATGCTAGACTGATTCCATTGATAATCAGTCGGTCCTAGACGGAAAAGGTCGGGGAGAAAAGGACGGGCGCGCTGAAAACGCGATGAGTCCGTCCGCGCAACAGGCATGACGAAACGCCAGTCGCCCACGGTCGTTCATTACGAGGTCTATGTCCTCGATCGCAAGCGCTGGACGCTCCATGCCCGCATGGAGTCCGAGGATCGCGAAGCGGCGCTTGACGAAGCAAAACGGCTCGATCGCGATCCGTCGATTTCCGGCGTCAAAGTCGTTCGTGAAACCTATCACTCCAACACCAATCAGACCGAAGAAACGACGATTTTCATCGGCGCCCGTACCCATGGTCTCAAGGAAGTCGCCGCCGATGCCGAAAGCGGCGGCCGCCGTGCTGGGGGCCGTGGAGGCGGTGGCGGTCGCGGCGGAGCCAATTCCGGCCTCGATCAATATTCCAACGTCCAATTTCCGCTTTCCGAGGGCTTCACCCCGACCACGGCCTGGGGCATGGCGGCCCGCATCGTTCTCATCACGATGGCGAGCTTGGCCTTTGGCGCCCTGGTGGCGGCTGCGGTCGCTCTGATCATGGGCGAACTTGGCCGTTACGGGGTTTCGGTCGCCTCGGGCTCGCGCAATCATGTGCTGTTCGCCTCGTTTCTCCTGGGCTTTCTCATTTGCGCCTTGCCGATGATGTACCTTTTCGTCATCGGCCAAAGCGACAGCCTGATCATCTCGGATAATGAGATGGCGCTTGAGGAAGTCGAGGACCTCGACGAGGACGGCAACCCGATCCCGAAAAAGGAACCGTGGTGGCGTATTCGTCTGAAAAAGAAGAAAGACGACGAGGAGGGTGAGGGCAAGGCGGATTCCGCCGAGTTGCCCGAAATGCCTGACGAGGCGGACTTGCCCGACGACGTCGAAGAGCCGAAAGAGGAAGCCGCCGCGGAAGAGACACCGGCGCCCGAGCCGGAAGAGGAAAAGAAGGACGAAGAAAAGCCCGAAGCCGCCGAACCGTCGGCCAGCTTCGAGACCGATCGCTTGCAGGTGATGCGCTTCCTGAGTTCGGCCCTGGGGGCCTTGAAGCCGACGCGCGAGCAATTGGCCGCCAGCCGCTTCGCGCTCGATCTCATGCTCGCCGGCGCCTGCGAGGTGGTGGCGGGCCGCTCGGGCCTGCGCAAGGACGAATTGAAGGAAATCCTGTTCGAGGCGGTGCAGATGATCGGCACCCGCACCGAACTGGCTCTGCCTTTCAGCCAGCGTTACGAGGCCTATCTGGTCGAGCCCCGTTACGAACAGCTTGTCCAATTGGGCCGCGAGGTGATGACCCGCCATCTCGACAACGCGCCCGACCCCTTCATGGCGCTTCGCAATGTGTTGGATACCGCCGGCAAGACGGCAATCAAGACCACCGCCGAACAATCGCTGATGACGGTGATCTTCACCGACATGGTGGGTTCGACCGATCTCACCCAGGCGGTGGGCGATTTCGGCGCCCAGGAAGTGGTGCGCCGCCACAACGCCATCGTCCGCACCGCTTTGGCCGCCCACGGCGGCAAGGAAATCAAGCATACCGGCGACGGCATCATGGCGTCGTTCCCCACCGCCATTTCAAGCGTCAACGCCACCATCGAAATTCAACGGGCGATCCGCTCCTTCAACGCCACCAAGCCCGAGCATGAACTTCATGTTCGCATCGGCATCAATTCCGGCGAACCGATTCAAGAGGAGGACGATCTGTTTGGTTCGACGGTGCAGATGGCGGCGCGCATCTGCGCCAAGGCCGGCACCGATCAGATTTACTGCTCAAGCGCGGTGCGCGAATTGTGCAAGACCCGGCCCGGCTTGTTCACCAGCCTGGGGGCCGTCGATCTCAAAGGCTTCAAGGAACCGGTGGTGGTTTACGAAGTGAGTTGGACCGGCGAAACCGCCCAGGTCGATGAAATCGGCGAAGCGGCCTCGACCCCGGCGGCGCCGGCGGAAGGCGAGGGGGCACCGGCCCCGGTCGCCCCGCCCGCCGGCGCGGCCGGACCCGCCGCCGAACCGGCCCCTGCGGCCGGTGCGCCCAAACCGGCGGTGCCGCCGCCCGGCGCGACGGCGGCTACGCCCAGGCCGGCGCAACCGTCTGCCGTCGCGGGTCCGGCCGCCGCGAAACCGGCCCCCCCGCCCGCGCCCAAGGCGGCGCCGGTCGTCATGCAAGCCAAGCCGGCCACCCAGGCGCCGAAACCGCCGCCCCGCGCCTAAGAGAAAATCGCATGACCGATCACCCGCCCAAGCGTTATGTGCTGACCATCGATTGCCCCGATACGGTGGGCATCGTCGCCGCGGTGGCCGGCTTTCTCTCGGGTCACGGCGCCTTCATCGTCGAATCCTCGCATTACGGCGACACGGTGACCGGGCGCTTTTTCATGCGCACGGTGTTCCAGGAACATTACGGCATGCTGCCAATCGACGTGATCGAGAAGCATTTCGCCCTGGTGGCCGAGCGCTTCGGCATGGATTGGGCGATCCGCGACACCCGAAAGCCGGCGCGGGTGATGATCCTGGTCTCCAAGTTCGATCATTGTCTGAACGATCTGCTCTACCGCTACCGCACCGGCCATTTGGCGATCGAGATTCCGGCGGTGGTGTCGAACCATCCCGATCTCGAGCGCCTGGTCGAATGGCACGGCATTCCCTTCCATCACCTGCCGGTCACCCAAGCCAACAAGCGCGACCAGGAAGCGCGCATCGGCGAAATGATCGAGCGGATGGCGGTCGATCTGGTGGTGCTGGCCCGTTACATGCAAATTCTTTCGCCCGAGCTGTGCGAGAGGTTAAAGGGAAGGGCGATCAACATCCACCATTCCTTCCTGCCCGGCTTCAAGGGCGCCAAGCCCTATCACCAGGCGCATGCCCGCGGCGTCAAGCTGATCGGGGCGACCGCCCATTACGTCACCAGCGATCTCGACGAAGGCCCGATCATCGAACAGGAGGTCGAGCGCATCGACCACACCCGCACCCCCGAGGATATGGTGGCGATCGGCCAGGACATCGAATGCCGGGTGCTGGCGCGCGCCGTGCGCTATCACATCGAACACCGGGTGCTGATGAACGGCATCAAGACGGTGGTGTTTAAGTAGATTTGGCCCTCTTGAGCTTGGGGTTTTTTGCGCCATATAGAGGCTAGGTTGGGGATTTTAGCCGCCGCTATTGGGGCCGAATTCCCCCGTCGCTCAACGAAGGACGGACCATGGATTTCGAGAAATATTCGGATCGATGCAAGGGCTTCCTGCAATCGGCGCAGATGCTGGCGCTCCGGCGCGGCCATCAGCAGCTTTCCCCCGAGCATGTGCTCAAGATTCTCTTGGACGACAAAGAGGGCCTGGCGGCCAACCTGATCCGCGCCGCCCAGGGCGATCCCGCCCGGGCCTTGAAGGCGGTCGAGGCCGAACTCGACAAGCGCCCCAAGGTCGAAGGTGGCGGCGCCGGTCAGGTCTATATGGCGCCCGACACCGCCCGGATGCTCGAAACCGCCGAACAGTTGGCGGAAAAGGCGGGCGATTCCTACGTCACCGCCGAGCGCCTGTTGATGGCCTTGGCGATGGCCACCGGCACGGCGGCGGCGCGCGCGCTTTCCGAGGCGGGCGTCACCCCTCAGAACCTGAACCGCGCCGTCGAGGGCGTGCGCAAGGGCCGCAAAGCCGACAGCGCTTCGGCCGAAAACCAATACGACGCCCTCAAGAAATACGCCCGCGACCTTACCGAACAGGCCAAGGCCGGCAAGCTCGATCCAGTGATCGGGCGGGACGAGGAAATTCGCCGCACCATCCAGGTCCTGGCGCGTCGGACCAAGAACAACCCGGTGCTGATCGGCGAGCCCGGCGTCGGCAAGACGGCGATCGTCGAGGGTCTGGCCTTGCGCATCGTCGATGGCGACGTGCCCGAGGCCTTGAAGGGCAAGCGGCTGATGGTGCTCGATCTGGGCGCCTTGGTGGCCGGCGCCAAATTCCGCGGCGAATTCGAGGAACGCCTGAAGGCGGTTCTGGCGGAAGTGACGGCAGCCGAAGGCGACATCGTTCTCTTCATCGACGAGATGCACACCTTGGTGGGCGCCGGCGCCGCCGAGGGTTCGATGGACGCTTCCAATCTGTTGAAGCCGGCCCTGGCGCGGGGCGATTTGCATTGCGTCGGCGCCACCACGCTCAACGAATACCGCAAGCATGTCGAAAAGGACGCCGCCCTGGCCCGGCGCTTCCAACCGGTTTTCGTCGAGGAACCGACGGTCGAGGATACAGTCTCCATCTTGCGCGGCATCAAGGAGAAATACGAACTGCACCACGGCGTGCGCATCGCCGACGGCGCTTTGGTGGCGGCGGCGACGCTGTCCAACCGCTACATCGCCGACCGCTTCTTGCCCGACAAGGCGATCGATCTGGTCGACGAAGCCGCCTCGCGCCTGCGCATGGAGGTCGATTCCAAGCCCGAAGCGCTGGACGAACTCGATCGCCGCATCATCCAGCTCAAGATCGAGCGCGAAGCCCTGCGCAAAGAGACCGACGCCGCCTCGCGCGACCGGCTGGGCCGGCTGGAAACCGAATTGGCCGATCTGGAAACGCAGTCGGGCGAATTCACGGCGCGTTGGAAATCGGAAAAGGACGGCATCGCCCAGGCCACCAAGCTCAAGGAAGTCTTGGAGAAGGCGCGCATCGAGGCCGACATCGCCCAGCGCGAGGGCCGCTACGAGCGTGCCGGCGAATTGCGCTACGCCCTCATACCCGAACTCGAGCGTAAGATCGCCAAGGCCGAAGGCGTCGAACGGGGCGGGTTGCTGAACGAAACCGTGACGCCCGAGCATGTGGCGCAGGTGGTGTCGCGCTGGACCGGCATTCCGGTCGACAAGATGCTGGAAGGCGAGCGCGAGAAGCTGCTCAAGATGGAAGAGAGCTTGCAGCGCCGGGTGGTGGGGCAGGCGGAGGCGGTGCGCGCCGTCTCCGAGGCGGTGCGCCGCTCGCGCGCCGGCCTGGCCGATCCCCACCGGCCGATCGGCTCCTTCCTCTTCCTGGGGCCCACCGGCGTCGGCAAGACCGAGCTGACCAAGGCCTTAGCCCAGTTTCTCTTCGACGACGAGACGGCGCTCATCCGCATCGACATGTCGGAATACATGGAAAAGCACGCGGTGGCCCGCCTGATCGGCGCGCCGCCTGGCTATGTCGGCTATGACGAAGGTGGCGCGCTTACCGAGGCGGTGCGCCGGCGGCCCTACCAAGTGATTCTGTTCGACGAGATCGAGAAGGCCCACCCCGACGTCTTCAACGTGCTGCTCCAGGTGCTCGATGACGGCCGGCTGACCGACGGCCATGGTCGCACCGTCGATTTCCGCAACACGCTGATCGTGCTCACCTCGAATCTGGGGGCGGAGATTCTCGCCAACCAGCCCGAGGGCGAGGATTCGAGCGCCGTGCGCGAGCCGGTGATGGAAATCGTCCGCCAGGCCTTCCGGCCCGAATTCCTCAACCGTCTGGACGAGATTCTGCTCTTCCACCGCCTGATGCGCGACCATATGGACGGCATCGTCGACATCCAACTCGAACGGCTGCGCGCGCTTCTGGTCGAACGCAAGATCACCATCGAGCTTGATGGCAAGGCCAAGGCCTGGCTGGCCGACAAGGGCTACAGCCCGGTTTACGGCGCCCGGCCCTTGAAGCGCTTGATCCAGCAGGCGGTGCAGAATCCGCTGGCCGGCAAGATTCTCGAAGGCGCGGTCAAGGACGGTCAGACGGTCTCGGTCGGCGTCAAGGCCGACGAACTGACGTTCAAGACGCGCTGATCGCTAGTCCGCCTTGGCTAGGCGTTCGATGGCCGGGGCCTTGGCGTAGAGCAGGTCGGCCGTCTTGCGGGTCTGGTCGAAACGGGCCAGTTCGCGTCCCTCCAGCTTGCGACCCGAGGGCATCTTGATGCTCAAGGGGTTCACCTGCTTGTTGGACACCAGAACTTCGTAATGGAGATGCGGGCCGGTCGACATGCCGGTGGTGCCGACATAGCCGATCACTTGACCCTGGCGGACCTTGCGCCCCACCTTGGTGCCGCCGGCAAAGCCATTCAGGTGCGCGTAGGCGGTGGAATAAGTACCGCTGTGGCGGATGCGCACGTAATTGCCATAGGCGCCGCTCTTGCCGGCGAATTCGATGGTGCCGTCGCCGGCCGCCTGCACCGGGGCGCCGATCGGCAGCCCGAAATCGATGCCCTTGTGCAGCCGGTCAAAGCCCAGGATCGGATGGCGGCGCTTGCCGAAGCGCGAGGTCAGCTTGGCGCCGTCGACCGGGGTGCGCAACAGCGCCTTCTTCACGCTCTCGCCTTTGAGGTTGAAGAAATCGGTCTCGCCATCGG
>JACRPC010000021.1:35000-204926 GCA_016214125.1 Rhodospirillales bacterium
TTCCTTGTCGGGTAAGTTCCGACCTGCACGAATGGCGTAACGACTTCCCCGCTGTCTCCAACACCGACTCAGTGAAATTGAATTCTCCGTGAAGATGCGGAGTACCCGCAGTTAGACGGAAAGACCCCGTGCACCTTTACTACAACTTTGCAGTGGCATTAGGGAATTGATGTGTAGGATAGGCGGGAGCCTTTGAAGTTCGGGCGCTAGCTCGGATGGAGGCAACGTTGAAATACCGCCCTTCGGTTTCCTGATGTCTAACCGAGGCTTCTTTATCGAGGTCCGGGACCCTGCATGGTGGGTAGTTTGACTGGGGCGGTCGCCTCCCAAAGAGTAACGGAGGCGCGCGATGGTGGGCTCAGGCCGGTCGGACATCGGCTGCTGAGTGCAATGGCATAAGCCCGCCTGACTGCGAGACTGACACGTCGAGCAGAGACGAAAGTCGGCCATAGTGATCCGGTGGTTCCCTGTGGAAGGGCCATCGCTCAACGGATAAAAGGTACGCCGGGGATAACAGGCTGATCGCCGCCAAGAGTCCACATCGACGCGGCGGTTTGGCACCTCGATGTCGGCTCATCACATCCTGGGGCTGGAGCAGGTCCCAAGGGTTCGGCTGTTCGCCGATTAAAGTGGTACGTGAGCTGGGTTTAGAACGTCGTGAGACAGTTCGGTCCCTATCTGCTGTGGGTGTTGGAAACTTGAGAGGACCTGTCCCTAGTACGAGAGGACCGGGATGGACGTGCCTCTGGTGTACCGGTTGTGGCGCCAGCCGCAGCGCCGGGTAGCTATGCACGGACGAGATAACCGCTGAAAGCATCTAAGCGGGAAGCTCCCCTCGAAACAAGGTTTCCCTGAAGAGCCGTGGTAGACCACCACGTTGATAGGGGGCATGTGGAAGCGCGGCAACGCGTGCAGCTAAGCCCTCCTAATCGCTCGTTCGGCTTGATGCTGCTTCGCGCAGCGGCAAGCTTCGCCGAAGATCGTTGTGTGCAAGGGCCCTTGGGTCAGGAAATCGGAACGCCGAAGGAATTTGCCTTTGGCCGTTCGCGCGCAGCTTCGACGACCTGGTGGTCATGGCGAGGGGTCCACACCCGATCCCATCCCGAACTCGGCCGTGAAAACCCTCAGCGCCGATGGTACTACGTCCTAAGACGTGGGAGAGTAGGTCGCCGCCAGGTCTTCGAAGCCGCCCGCCGCACGGGCCAATTCCTCCCTTCCGTTCCGATCGAAAAAACCTCTTCCAGTGCCCAGCCCTTCGTCGCTAATCGGCGGGCGCATGACGCCTGCAATACCAATCAACGCGGGGTGGAGCAGCCCGGTAGCTCGTCAGGCTCATAACCTGAAGGTCAGAGGTTCAAATCCTCTCCCCGCAACCAAATTGGCCCGTAACCTCAAATGGTTACGGGCTTTTTTCTTGTCAACAATCCGAAACGAAATTCCCAACTCCGTGCCAACTCCGTATTCGGCGTGACGGCGGGCGGCATCCTACGTCCAATTTTAATTGAACGTCCCATGCAACTCGGCTACCTTGTGTGTACGCCCATTAACTGGGCGCGCATAGTTACGCTACGTGTGGGTCATGAGGACGCATGGTCGTGATGGTAAAGGCAGAGCTTCGATGGGGCGTCGAGCGACGGCTGGAATTCATTGAGTTCCGCTTGTTTTGGGAAGGGCATGTGAATCGCGGCGATCTGATGGAAGCGTTCGGAGTTTCGGTGAACCAAGCGTCCACCGACCTGAACCGCTACATCGGCATGGCGCCAGGCAATATGGTCTACGACAAGAGTGCCCGGACCTACATTCGAGGCACCCAGTTCGAGCCTCTGTTCCTCAAGCCAGCCGCCAGCCGCTACCTTTCGCAACTGCGCTCCGTTGCTGATGGTATCCTTGACCGCGCCGATGCCTGGATCGGACGGTTGCCCGAGTTTGATACGACGCCGACTCCCGCCCGCGGGGTTGATGCCAGGACGCTGCGGACGGTAGTCGCCGCAATTCGACGGGCCGAGGCCATCGAAGTCAAGTACCAGTCTCTGTCCCAGCCCGAACCGCGCTGGCGCTGGATTACCCCCCACGCCATCGGCTTCGATGGGTTTCGCTGGCACACCCGCGCCTTCTGCGAGATTGATCAGGCATTCAAGGACTTTGTGCTGTCGCGGATCATCGAGACCCGAGGAACGCGGCCAAGAACGTCCGATCCGACAGCGGACGCCGATTGGCATGAGCATGTGGTTCTGGAGATTGGGCCACATCCCGAGCTGTCCGAAACACAACAAAAGGTGATCGCACTCGATTACGGAATGCGCTCCGGCAAGGCGAAGCTCACGGTTCGCCGCGCTTTCCTTTACTACACGCTGAAGCGTCTGGGGCTTGATACCGATCCCGGCGCCCGTCGGCCGCAGGATCAACAGATCGTACTGCTGAACCGGGGTGCAGTCATCCCGTTGAGGGCCGAATGGAGTTCGGCCTCATGATGATCATCGACAACATCAACCATCGGCTTGCAACCGATCTGAAGCAGACCATACGGGCCGGGGCCCGCCTCAAGATCGCGGCGGCGACCTTCTCCATCTACGCCTATGAGGCGTTGAAGAAGGAACTGGAGAAGATCCATTCCCTCGAATTCATCTTCACCGCCCCCACCTTCCTGCCAGAGCAGGCCTCCGACCGGTTTCGCAAGGAGCATCGGGAATTTCAAATCCCCAAGACGGAGCGGGAGCGCACCCTGTGCGGTGGCGCCTTCGAGCTCCAACTGAAGAACCGCCTCACCCAGCGGGCGATTGCCCGCGAATGCGCCGACTGGATCGGACGCAAGGCGAAGTTCCGCTCCAACCGGGGCAAGGCGCCGATGCAGCAATTCGCCTCGGTGACGGCCGGAGGCGAGACGGCGGTCTACCTGCCGCTGCACGGATTCACGGCGGTCGATCTCGGGATTCAGAAGGGCGACGCGGTTTCCAACATCGTCCACAAGATGACCGACGCGCCGGTCGCGGCCACCTACCTCGCCCTGTTCGATCAAATCTGGCACGACCCCGAGCGGCTGGAGGACGTCACCGCCCATATCTGCGACCACATCGCCTCGGTCTACCAGGAGAATTCGCCGGAACGCATCTACTTCCTCATTCTCTTCAATATATTCAATGAGTTCCTGGAAGACCTCAGCGACGACGTTCTGCCCAACGATCTGACCGGCTACAAGAACACCCTCATCTGGCAGAAGCTCTACCCGTTCCAGCGCGACGCTGCCACCGGGATCATCAACAAGCTGGAAACCTACAATGGCTGCATCCTGGCCGACAGCGTCGGCCTGGGAAAGACCTTCTCGGCCCTGGCCGTCATCAAGTACTACGAGCTGCGCAACCGCTCTGTTCTCGTCCTTTGCCCCAAACGCCTGGCGCAGAACTGGCTGAACTATAACCGGAACCTCAAGACCAACACCTTCGCCAAGGACCGCTTCAACTACGATGTGCTCTGTCACACCGACCTGTTGCGGGACTCGGGCGAGTCCTTCGGAACCCCGTTGGACCGCGTCAACTGGGGCAATTACGATCTGGTCGTCATCGACGAATCCCACAACTTCCGCAACAACGAGGCCTTCAAGGAACGGGAGACGCGCTATCAGCGCCTGATGAACGCCGTCATCAAGGACGGGGTGAAGACCAAGGTGCTGATGCTGTCGGCCACGCCGGTCAACAACCGCTTCGCCGATCTCCGCAACCAATTGGCGCTGGCTTACGAGGGGGATTCGGACTCGCTTGATCAGAAGCTCAAGACCGGCCGCAGCGTCGAGGAAATATTCCGCCGCGCTCAAGGCGCCTTCAATGCCTGGTCGAAGCTGGCACCGGAGCAGCGCACCCCGGCCGCCATCCTGAACACGCTCGATTTCGACTTCTTCGAGTTGCTGGACAGCGTGACCATCGCCCGCTCGCGTAGGCAAATCCAGACGTTCTACGGAACTGAGGAGGTGGGCCACTTCCCGACCCGTCTGAAACCGAACTCATTCCACTGCCCGCTGACACACGAGGCGGGCGTGATCAGCCTGAACGGGATTTACGAGCAACTGACCCTGCTGCGGCTCTCGGTCTATGCCCCGGTCAGCTACATCTTCCCCAGCCGGTTGCCCAAATACGAAGAGCGCTACGACACGGAAGTGAGGGGCGGCCGGCTGCGGCAGGTGGACCGGGAGCGCAGCCTCCAGGCACTGATGACCGTCAACTTGCTGAAGCGCCTGGAAAGCTCGGTCGAGGCGTTCCGCATCACCCTCGGCCGTCTGATTGAACTGCACACGGGCACCCTGACCAGGATCGAGAGCTGGAAGCTGACCGGAAAGGATGGCGAGTTCGAACAGACGCTGTGGCAGGGCGACGACAGCCTCGATCCCGACGAGATGATGATCGGCGGCAAGATCAAGATCAGCCTAGCCGACATGGACGTGCCTTCCTGGGAACACGACCTGCGGGGCGATCTCGCCATCATAGAGGCGCTTCTAGCCGAGATGGCGAAGATCACGCCCGAGAAGGACGCCAAGCTTCAGCACCTGAAGGCGGAGATCGAGAAGAAACTGACCAGCCCCATCAATCCGAGCAACCGCAAGCTGCTCATCTTCAGCGCCTTCGCCGATACCGCCGACTACCTCTATGCTCAGATCGCGCCCGACCTCCTGGACCGCCACGGCCTGCACAGCGCCAAGGTGATCGGCGGCACCAACGCGCCCAAGTCCACCTTGGGCAAGTTCTACGACTTCCCCACCGTGCTGACCCTGTTCTCGCCCATCGCGAAGGAAAAAGCCGTCGTCATCCCGCAGGAACCGCGCGACATCGACATCCTGATCGGCACCGACTGCATCTCGGAAGGCCAGAACCTTCAGGACTGCGACACGGTGGTCAACTACGACATCCACTGGAACCCGGTCTCCATCATCCAGCGGTTCGGACGCATCGACCGTATCGGCTCGAGGAACGCCGTCATCCAGTTGGTCAATTACTGGCCGGACATCACGCTCGACGAATACATCAATCTGCGCGAGCGGGTGGAAAGCCGGATGGTCATCGCCGACGTGACCGCCACCGGCGACGACAACGTGCTCAGCGCCGAGGCCAACGACGTGTCCTACCGCAAGGAGCAGCTTCGGCGCCTGCAGGAGGAGGTGATCGAGCTGGAGGACGTGCGCACCGGCATCTCCATCACCGACCTGGGGCTGAACGAGTTCCGTATGGATCTGCTGAACTACGTCAAAGCCAACCCTGACATCGCCAAGGCCCCCAACGGCATGCATGCGGTCGTTCCTGCCGGACCCGACCTGCCGCCGGGAGCTGTCTTCGCGCTCCGCAACCGCAATCGCGCGGTCAACGTCAGCCAGCAGAACCGCCTCCATCCCTACTACCTCGCCTATATCGGCGAGGATGGCCAGGTGGTGGCCAGTCATATGGAGGCCAAGAAGCTGCTCGACCTGCTCAGGGTGTCCTGCCATGGACGGTCGGAGCCCGTGGCCGAAATCTGCCGCCCGTTCAACGAAGAAACCCAGGACGGCCGGGAAATGCGTCGCTATTCCGATCTCCTGACCAAGGCCATCGGCTCGATGATCGAGTTGAAGGAGGAAAGGGACCTCGACAGCCTGTTCAGCGGCGGGCGCACCACGGCCCTGGTAGACACCATCGCCGGCCTGGACGATTTCGAACTGGTCGCCTTCCTGGTGGTGCGGGAGGTCTCATGACGCTGTTCGCCTATCCGCCCCAGGCCATCGTCAACCGGGTTCTGCCCAAGAACAAGGTTTATGCCAACGCCACCATCTCCGCCCGGCTGCGCCAGGCGTTCGTCGCCGATCTTCACCAGATCGTCTGGCGGGCCAAGCTGGCGCCGGAAACCATCCGCCTGACCGCCACCCGTGATGTTCCCGAGATCCAGGTGTTCGAACTGGCGCTGAAAGGCCCGGACTTCAACGAAGACATCGCGCGGACCATCGACGCCGCCATCCCCTTCCCCATCGTCTTCGAGCTGACCTTCGAGGGGAAGATCAGGACACTTGCCGCCTGGAAGCGCCCGACGGCCGCCGACCCGACGAAGTGGATGACGGGCGACTATCTGGAAACGCCGTGGCAACCGGCCGACGCGCCGCGACAAGAGCTGCCCGTCGCCCTCGACATGGGCGGCCTCTACGAGCAAATTCTGCGCGCCGTCAGCCCCCATCCGGCCCGGCGGGGAGAGACGCTGGCCGAGCACATGGAACGGCTTGGCCGCATCCGCACCCTGCAAACCGAATCCGACAAGCTGGAGCGCAAGCTGACCCAGGAAAGGCAGTTCAATCGCAAGGTCGAGATCAACGCCCGGCTGCGGGCGATTACTGACGATATCGCCGCACTTTCAGAACATAGGGAGGCGCCCCTATGAACCACTGGAGTATCCCGAACATCCCCCATAAGGGGTGGACCTGCATCGACGTCATTGACGTCCGGGGTGATGGCCAGTCGACCGACGAAACGGACTACGAAACCTGCGAAATGTGCGGCAATGAAAAAATCCGGTACGTCCATGTGATGGAGCATCCGGATTTGGAGACTAATTTTCGGGTGGGCTGCATATGTGCCGAGAAAATGAGTGACGATTACGTAAATCCTCGCCGACTGGAAAGCAAACTAAGAAATAGAGCGGCAAGGCGGGCTAGGTGGACAAGCAGAAGTTGGAAAGTGTCGAGACAGGGTAACAAATATCTTAACCTCGAGGGCTTCAATCTGGTCATTTTCCAGAGAGGCTCCGGATGGGGCTTCAAAATCGAACCCATCCGAGGACGGGCCGAATTCAGCAGCTCCGTATATCGCTCGGAACAGGAGGCGATGCGGGCTCTGTTCGACCAATTTTGGAAAAAGACGTCGGACTCGAACTTGATCTGGAATCTGGAAAACTGAACGAGAACCGCAAACCGAGAAAGCAGGCGGAACATGGAAAAGCTGAAACTACACTCACCAGACCTGACCAAGGCCAACATCGACAGAGTGGCCGAGTTGTTCCCGCAATGCGTCACCGAAGCCAGGGACGAAAAGGGTGCGTTGGTTCGGCAAATCGATTTCGACCTGCTTCGGCAGGAGCTTTCCGCGACCATCGTCGAAGGTCCGGCCGAACGCTACCAACTAACCTGGCCCGGCAAGCGCGAAGCCCTGCTAGCCGCCAACGCCCCCATCGCCAAGACGCTCCGCCCCTGCCGCGAGGAAAGCGTCGATTTCGATACGACCCGCAATTTGTTCATCGAGGGCGACAATCTCGATGTGCTGAAGCTGCTTCAGGAGACCTATCTCGGCAAGGTCAAGATGATCTACATTGACCCGCCCTATAACACGGGAAACGACTTTATCTACGAAGATAGCTTCACTTCCGATAAGAGCGAGCACGATCTGGCGTCTGCCGTGCGGGACCAGGAAGGTCGCCAGCTATTCGATGCGGAAAAATGGAAGCAGAACTCTCTCGCCAATGGGCGATTCCATTCCGACTGGCTAAGCATGATGTATCCGAGATTGCGTCTGGCGCGCAATCTTCTTCGGGATGACGGGGTAATATTCATTAGCATTGATGACGAAGAAGCTCACAATCTACGCAAGGTCTGCGACGAAATATTTGGAAGCGACAATTTCATCGCACAGTTTGTTTGGAAGGCTCGAAAATTTACCGATGCACGAGCAAAAACGAACGTATCCACGGACCATGAGTACATTGTCGCCTATGCCAAAAATAGCGGATTCTCGCTAAAGGGTGTTGGGCGAGACGAATCGAAATTCTCTAATCCAGATAACGATCCACGTGGCGACTGGATGAGCCGTAGCATTCTTGGCCTAGCCACCCGTGAGCAACGTCCGAACCTTCACTATGACATCGTAGAGCCGGGCACAGGGCGTACATTCCCGCCCAACCCATCCACGGGATGGCGGTACTCGAAAGAAAAAATGAATGAGTTGATCGCTGATGGATGCATTCTATTTCCGACAAATGATGATGGTCGGCCAAGAGAGAAAAAGTTTCGCAAAGAAATGAGGTCTGACTTCATAGCCTTTCGGTCCATCATTGATGATATCCATACAGCGGATGGTACTCAGGAAATACGGAGCCTGTTTGATTCAGACGTCTTTCCATTCCCGAAGCCCGCCGGGCTCATTGCGAGCCTCGTCAACCAAGTTACGGCTGAGGACGATTTGATACTGGATTTCTTTGTTGGCTCCGCAACCACAGCGCAGGCTGTGATGCAGGTCAACGCCGGAGACGGCGGCAAGCGGCAATTCATCATGGTGCAGTTGCCGGAAATTTGTGTCGAGAAGTCGGAGGCGTTCAACGCTGGCTTCAAGACAATCGCCGACATCGGCAAAGAGCGCATCCGACGCGCTGGCAAAAAAATAAAAAATGAAAGCGTGACGCTCGAAAAGGCGTTTGACCTGCTTTCTGGCCCATCCCTTCCTGCTCAACCGGCATCACTGGACTTCGGCTTCCGCGTCCTGAAAGTCGATAGCTCGAACATGCACGACATCTACTACCGCCCTGACGAGGTGCGGCAGGACACGCTGCTGGATACCATCGACAATATCAAACCCGACCGGACCCCGGAGGATCTGTTGTTCCATGTCCTGATCGATTGGGGGCTGCCACTGGACCTTCCGATCTTTGCGGAATCAATTGAGGGCAAGACGGTCTACTTCGTCCATCAGGATCGCCCGGACCTCGCCG
This sequence comes from Rhodospirillales bacterium, assembly GCA_016214125.1. Taxonomy (GTDB): domain Bacteria; phylum Pseudomonadota; class Alphaproteobacteria; order Rhodospirillales; family WMHbin7; genus JACRPC01. Next base: position 43,701 of record JACRPC010000021.1, read on the forward strand.
CCTGCTTCGAACGGGGCGTGACCGAGGAACTGGTCAAGGCCATCGCCGCCCGCGCCCCCCAAAGGGCGGTTTTCCGCGATGCAGGCTTCGCCAGCGACAGCGTGAAGATCAACGCCGAGCAGATTTTCAAGCTGCTCTCGCCCACCACCGAGGTGAAGGTGATATGACCGGCGAGATCCTGATTTACGAGACCGAAGAGGGGGCCTTTCGGCTGGATGTGCGACTGGAGCACGAAACGCTGTGGCTGACCCAGGCGGACATGGCGCGCCTTTTCCAATGTACGACAGACAACATCTCCTTGCATCTAAAGAACATTTATGAGGAGGAAGAGTTGTCGCCAGAGGCAACTGCCGAGGAATTCTCGGTTGTTCGCCAGGAGGGGAATCGGCAGGTTACCCGGAGCATCGCTCACTACAATCTGGATGCCATTATTGCCGTCGGCTACCGGGTCAAGAGCCGCGTCGCCACCCGCTTCCGCATTTGGGCGACCGAGCGCCTGAAGGAATATATAGTCAAGGGGTTCACGCTGGATGACCGCCGCCTGAAAGAGGCCGCCGACGAGCGATACTTCGAGGAGCTGCTGGCCCGCATCCGGGACATCCGCTCATCCGAGAAGGTGTTCTGGCGCAAGGTGCTGGAAATCTACGCCACCAGCATCGACTATGACCCGGATGCCGACGAAACCCGCCTGTTTTTCAAGCAGGTACAGAACCAGATGCACTGGGCCGCGCATGGCCGGACGGCGGCGGAGATCATCTTCGCCCGCGCTGATGCCGACAAGCCTAACATGGGCGTCACCAACTTCCCCGGAAACAACCTGCTCAAGCGCGATACGGAAGTTGCCAAGAATTATCTGACGCAAGACGAACTGAACATCCTGGGCCGCATCGTCACCGCCTATCTGGAAACCGCCGAGCTTCAGGCACTGAATCGCTCGCCGATGACCATGAAGGATTGGCGGGAGCGGTTGGACCAGTTCCTGATGCTCACCGGACGGGAAAAGCTGACCCACGCGGGAACGGTAAGTCACAAAGCGGCGCTCGAAAAGGCCCATGCCGAATATGACAAATTTCATGAACGGCTGTTGAGCCAGCCCACGGAGGTGGAGCGCCACTTTGTCGAAGCCGAGAACGCGCTGAAGCAGATCGAAACGGCCGTCAAGCCGAAGGGCCGGAAGAAATGAAGCTCAAGTTTAAGAAACAACCCTATCAGACCGACGCCGTCGAGGCAGTGGCCGAGTGCCTGGCAGGGCAGCCCTTCGGCGCCGGCATGAAATACCGCGTCGATCCCGGCCGGGTCGCGGTCGGAGGGCAATACGGCGCCGAACTGGCTGACGGCTTTCGCAATCCGGATATCGTGCTGCCGCCCACTCGGTTGTTGGACAACATCCACGCCGTGCAGCGCCGCCAGAATCTGCCGCTGTCGGCGTCCCTGGTGACCAGCCGCGCCTGCCCGCTCAATCTCGATATCGAGATGGAAACCGGCACGGGCAAAACCTACTGCTACATCAAGACCATGTTCGAACTGAACCGGCAGTACGGCTTCTCCAAGTTCATCGTCGTCGTGCCCTCCATCGCTATCCGCGAGGGCGTGCACAAATCCTTCGAGATCACCGCCGAGCATTTCCTGGGGGAGTACGGCAAGCGCGCCCGCTTCTTCATCTACAGTTCGCGCGAGCTGCACAACCTGGAGAGCTTCTCGACCGACGCCGGCCTGAACGTGATGATCATCAACGTCCAGGCCTTCAACGCCACCGGCAAGGACGCGCGCCGCATCTACGAGGAACTGGACGACTTCCAGACGCGCAAGCCCATCGACGTGATCGCCGCCAACAGGCCCATCCTCATTCTCGATGAGCCGCAGAAGATGGAGGGGGCGAAGACCCTTGAAGGGCTGGCCAAGTTCCGCCCGTCATTGATGCTGCGCTATTCCGCCACCCACAAGACCGAGCACAACAAGATCTATCGTCTGGACGCCATCGACGCCTACAACCAGCGGCTCGTGAAGAAGATCGCCGTGCGCGGCATCACCGTGCGCGGCCTGTCGGGCACCAATGCCTATCTGTACCTGGAATCCATCGAGGTCTCGAAGAGCAAGCCACCGGTGGCGCGGGTGGAAATGGAAATCCGCACCCAGTCCGGCATCAAGCGCGAGATGCGCAAGCTGACGGTGCGAGACAATCTCTTGGACAGGTCGAACGGGCTTGAGCAGTACGACGGCTTCGTCGTCAGCGAGGTCGATGCGGTCAGGAACACGGTCAGCTTCCTCAACGGCGTGGAGATCGAGGGCGGCCAGGCAATCGGCGACGTCAACGAGTCCTCGCTGCGGCGCATCCAGATTCGCGAGGCCATCAAGGCCCATTTCGAGAAGGAGCGGTCCCTGTTCGACCAGGGCATCAAGGTCCTCTCACTGTTCTTCATCGACGAGGTGGCAAAATACCGAGACTACGCCATGGCCGACGAGAAGGGCGAATATGCCAGGGCATTCGAGGAGGAGTACGAGGCGATCAGGGCGGAGGTCTTGGCCGAGCTGCCCCTCGACGACAACGCATGGCGCAGCCACCTTGAGCGGATCGATGTGGGCAGGACCCACAATGGCTACTTCTCTATCGACAAGAAGGGGAAGCTGACCGACCCCGCCGTCAAAGCGCGCGGCGAGGACGCGGGGCTGTCGGATGACGTGGATGCCTACGACCTCATCCTCAAGGACAAGGAGCGCCTGTTGTCCTTCGAGGAGCCGGTACGCTTCATCTTCTCGCACTCGGCCCTGCGTGAGGGCTGGGACAACCCCAACGTCTTCGTCATCTGCGCCCTGAAGCACAGCGACAACACCATCTCGCGCCGCCAGGAAGTGGGACGCGGCCTGCGGCTTTCCGTCAACCAGGACGGCGACCGCATGGACAATCCCGTCACGGTCCATCACGTCAACGTGCTGACCGTGGTGGCGAGCGAGAGCTACAAGGATTTCGTCGGCGCCCTCCAGGCCGATATCGGCACGACCTTGTCGGCCCGCCCCCGCCTGGCCGATGAAGCCTACTTTACCGGCAAGGTGCTGAAGACCGAGCACGGCGACGTGGCCGTCACCGCGCAGGTGGCCAAGCTGATCCACCGCTACCTGATCAAGAACGACTACACGGACGAGGGCGACCGGATCACCCAGGCGTACCACGACGCGGTGAAAGAAGGCACTTTGGCCGCGCTGCCCCCGGAACTGGCGCCTCATGCCACAGCCGTTCACCAGCTCGTCGGCACGGTCTTCAGCGACGCTCTGTTGCCACAGATCGACGACGACCGGAAGGCCAAGCCCAACCCCCTCAACGCCAACTTCCACAAGAAGGAGTTCCAGGAGCTATGGGGGCGGATCAATCGCAAGGCCATCTACGCGGTCCAATTTGAAACTACAGAGCTTGTCGGCAAGTGCATCCGGGCGCTGGACAGCGAGCTGAAAGTCAGCCCGCTCCAATACCACATCGTCGCCGGGGAGCAGGAAGACCAAGCCACCTACGATTCGATCCGCAACGGCGAAGCCTTCCGCGTCCGCGAAACCACCACCCAGACCCACAACGCCTCCGTCCATTCCGCCGTCACCTACGACCTCGTTGGCAAGCTGGCGGAGGCGACAACCCTGACCCGCGCCACCATCGCGGACGTCCTTCAGGGTATTTCGTCCGTGGTCTTCGCCCAATACCGGACCAACCCCGAAGACTTCATCCAGCAGGCCGGACGCCTGATCAATGAGCAGAAGGCCACGGTGATCGTCGAGCACCTGACCTACGATCCCACCGGCGACACCTACAGCACGGATATCTTCACCCAGGACAAGAACCGCGACGATTTCGCCAAGGCGATCAAGACGGACCGCCACGTCTTCGATTACGTGTTCACCGACTCCAAGATCGAACGGGACTTCGTCTCCGAGCTCGATACCAGCCAGGAGGTGGTCGTCTACGCCAAGCTCCCGCGTGGCTTCTTCATTCCCACTCCGGTCGGCGACTACAACCCGGACTGGGCGATTGCCTTCAGGCAGGGAGCGGTGAAGCACATCTACTTCGTGGCCGAAACCAAGGGGTCCATGTCGTCGATGGAACTGAAGCTCATCGAGAACAGCAAGATCGCCTGTGCCCGCAAGTTTTTTGCCAAGATCACGTCGGATCAGGTGAAGTACGACGTGGTGAGCAGCTTCGGAAAATTGATGGAAGTTGTGCAGGGTTAACCGGAATGGTCCGACGAGCTAAACAGGTATTGCCATGCACGTCGCCCGACTGAAGATCAAGAACTTCCGGGGGGTGCGGTCGGCGGATATAGCGCTTGGCCGCCATGCCGTTCTGGTTGGCCCGAACAACAGCGGCAAGACGACGGTCATTGAGGCGCTGGCATTACTCTTCGGACGAGATCGACTGGTGCGCCGCCTGACCGAACATGATTTTCACGGCAGCGTGCCAGACGAAACGTCTCGAATCCTATGCATCGCCACGGTAACGGGCTTTTCCCCCAATGATCCGCAACATCATACCGGTTGGTTCAGCCTTGAGCGTGGCGTTGAGAAGTGGCTCAACCCCAACACCAAGACCTTGAGCGCCGCCCCGGATGCCCAGCATACCGAACTGGCCGTACAGATAGGTTTTGCCGCCCGGTTCGATCTCGATGAACTGGAGGCCGAGACGCTGCGCTTCTTCGTGGATGACGAAGCCACTCTAGGCGATCCATTTGCCGAGGATGCGCACATGCACACCATTCACTTCAAGGCATTGCAGGAGCTTGGTTTCTTTCTGGTTCCGGCCTCGCGGACTTGGGATCGCTGGATTTCCTTCTCATCCGAGTTGTTCCGCCGCGTGGTGGCCACGCGCGGGGACATCCCCGCGCAGGCTGTCCGCGCCGAGCGGCAACGCCTCTGGACGCCTCCTGAAGGCTCTCGCCTGGAAGACCAACCGGGCCTCTCCGAGATCGTGAACGCCGCCAACGACGAGTTGCGCACACTCATGGCCAGCGCGCCCATGCTTCAACTGCGCCTGACTGCGACCGATAGTGATTCTGTTCTGGAAAGCGTGGTGTCGCATTTCGTTCAGGGAACCGGACCAACCCTTCCGTCGCAGCGGCAAGGCACGGGCCTTGTATCCCTGCAAAGCCTTCTGTTGCTCATGCAATTCGGCAAGGCGCGCGCGGAAACGGATCAGTCCTTCGTGCTGGCCGTCGAGGAACCGGAACTGCATATCCAGCCTTCACAGCAGAAGCGCCTAGTCAACCGGCTCAATGCACTGTGCAATCAAACCATCGTGACCACACATTCGCCCATCGTCGCCGCGTTGTTTCCCGCGCCCGATACGCTGTTCATTGAAACGCGTGAAGGTATCCTGAATGCTAAGCCACTCATGGACCTGGTGCCCGCGCAGCCGACCAACCACCAGCAGCACCTGCTCTATGCTTGGAGGCAAAAGCTGGTGGCCGCGCTCATGCACGAATGCGTCCTGATCCCCGAAGGGGTTTCGGACGTTGCGTGGCTTGAGACGCTGCAAACCGCCCTTGAACTGCATCAGAACTGGCAAGACACCGGAGACGGAGCACCGCTTCTCTCCACTTTCGTTGGCATCGTGCCGACCATAGACGCCAAGATTGCCGACACGTTCGCGCTGGTCAGCGCCGTTCACACGCGGCCCTGCATTCTCGTGGATGGGGACAATGACGGGCGTGGATATTTTGATGCTGTGAAAGCCAGCACCCCGCCACCGCGCTGCGTGGTCTTCTGGCCACAGGGGTGGGCGATGGAGCATGTGGTTTCATGGATTGCAGGTGCGGACGAAGCCTCGATGCTGCCTGCGCTGGGAACCGCGTTGGAGACCGTGTTCGCCGACGCTCAGGCGCTCGCGTCTTACCTGCTCACTCAGAAATCCTACGCGCCAACCCATGAAAACGCCGCAGTCACACTCATGGCCAATGCGGCCTGTCGAGCGCGCGCCACGCAGCTGCTCAATGCCCTGTGCGCTGTGTTGCGCGATCCCGCGAACGCGAATACGCCGCTTTTTACCCGTAGAGATGCAGACTCCACGGCATCTATGCACGTTTTTCAATTTGCACCGCCATGACGTTCGATTTCTTCGAAGGCGCAGCAGGGACTGGCAAGACTCACAATCTCGTGGAGCGCGCGGAAGAACTCGTTCAGGACGGGACGTTGGGCGAAGGGCACAAGCTCCTGGCGCTCACCTTCATGAACGGTGCACGTCGCCGGCTTGAGGCGCGCCTTCGAGAGAACCCGGTATTCCGCAGGCGCTTCGAGTGCCAGACCTTCGATGTGTTTGCACGCACGCTTGCCGCACGACGGAGGAGCCTGATTACGCCAGGGATGCGGGCGCAAGTTGACGCGTTGAATCAATTCGACGGACCGTGCACGCTGGCCGCATCGCTTCTGGAAAATGAATCCGTCCGACAGTGGGTGGCGCGAAGCTTCCCGCTGATCTTGGTGGATGAAGCACAAGACCTCGACGAACACCGCCTGCGTATCCTTCAGGGGCTTTCGTCATCCTGCCGAATCGTCGCTGCGGCGGACGCCTTTCAGTGTCTTCACAGCGGGCGCGATACCGCGTTCCTCATGGGCTGGCTTGAGGGCGCGGGCCAGACGCATCGCCTCACGCTGGTTCGACGCACCAATCAGCAGGGCCTTCTCGCCGCCGCGCTGGCTGTACGCGAGGGCCGGGACGTAAAGGCGGTTCTAACAGGCAGCACCTACAAGAATAGGACGACATGGAATGGTGCGGGCTTCCGGCTTCTGGACGCGCCTGCGACGAACGCCAACCACGCGCTTCTGACGTGGTCGATTGCCAATGACATAGCGCAGCGCCAAGGCCAAGTCGTCATTCTTACCCCTGACGCTAATAACGTGATCGTCCGCGCGGCACTTTCGACTGTTCAGACCAAGACGTACACGCGCAAGAACAGCGGTGCGACCTTCGGTCCGTATCCGCATACTTGGGACCATCACGACAACGAAGAAGCCGATGCCTTGCTGGCAGACATCGTCTTGCCGGAGAATGCTTCTTGCACCGACCTGCGGATGCTCTTGACGCCGCTGGCCGGACACCCTGCCATTGCGCAGGCAATCAACCGCATGGAGCGTTTGCGCAGGGCGCAGGGACAAGCGGGTTTCACCGCCGCGCAGGTGACCGAGTTGGTGAGGGATTCCGTGCGCAACCGCTCGCGTCTGGGACTCCGGCAGCAACGCGGTCATCTTGCCATGACGATCCAGCGCGCCAAGAACCGCGAGTTTCCAAACGTCATCGTGCTCTGGCCGCATACCGCCACCGGTGGTCCGGAGCATCTGCGCAGACTTCTCTACAACGGCATCACGCGCGCCCAGACCCATTGCACCGTCATCGTGCTCGGTCAGGGCCGACTGAATGTGCCGCCCTTCGCGCCCACGTGAACACGATCACTTTTCGGGCTCGGTTTGGCCGGCCAACTCGATCATTTGCGCGAACGCCCGACTCAACTCCGGCTCGTCCCATTTCGCCGCAACGGCGTCCCAACGATCGATCCATGCCTGGAACTCAGGATCGTCAATCCGCATCTGGAAGGTGTAGAGCCGGTTGACGATGTCCTTCATCAACTCCCGCATCTGGGCGTCGTCGATATGCGAGACCTCAGGCCACGGAATTTTCCGGCCCTCGGCGTCGAGGACTATCACATCGGAATAATCCCCTGTCTTGGTGACTGGAACCACGCCAGCGTGGATGTCTTCCAGCTTCGTGTTGCGCACGCATATCATGGCCATGACCTTGGCCAGCCTGGCGGCGATACGTTCTTCGTCCTCTTTTTTCATGGTCGGATGGTAGCAGCGGCGCCTCCCGCCGGCCACCGGGATTCCGGTCACCCCGACCCGACATACAGCACCGCCTCTGCCTCCCGCCGCCGGATCAGCCCCGGCAGCTTGCGGCCACCACCCCAGACCCACTTGCGGAACTCGTCCGGGACATCGGCGTGCTCCTCACGGTTGACCTTGCGGCGCAGGGTCGAGCGCTCGAGTGCCCCGCCGCCGAGGTTGAAGGCGAAGGAGGCCAGCGCATCGAACCGCACGTCTGAGAGCGGGACCGCTATCAGCCGCAGGACGGCCCGCTCGGCGACGGCGACATCGCGCCGCAGAAGGGTCTCAGCCTCCTCCTCGGTGACGGGCGGGGTGGCGGCGGTGACGGGCTGGCCGAAGAGGCCATGGATGGTGCCCCAGCCGATGGTCCACCATCCGGCCGGGCACAGGTAGGGCGTGGCGCTGAAGCCTTCGAAGCGCTTGATCAGCGCCAGCCCTTGTTCGGTGACATGACGCATGGCTCACCGCCCCCGCGCTTTCTGCAGGGCGCGATTGCCGAACCAGAAGCTCATGACGGCGGCAAAGAGGGCCTGGGTTTCCGGATCCCAGATCTGCGGCAGGGCCTGGGCCAGCAGCACGCCCTCGACGGCGATCAGCAGGTAGAGGGCCGAGCCTTTGACGGCGGCGAATAGTGCGAAGAAGGCATAGGTGATGATCGGGCGCACCGATCCCGCCAGGGCATCCACCCAACGCACGCCGGTCGGTCGCAGGGAGCGGTAGAGTGCCTGGGATTCGGCTATGTCGGCCTGGACGTTGATTTCATCCAGCCGCTGCTGGTGGCCAGCGCGCTGCATCTCCATCTGGCGGTCCATAACGGCCAGTTCGTGCTTGCGGTCCTGGTGTTCGCGGAAGAGCTTCAACAGGTCGGGGAACAGGCTGGAAAGGAAACCAAGGGCGGAGCCCAGCAAAGTGAGCATGGCGTTACCTCAAACGAAAAAGGCCGCCCGCATGCTTCGCATGCAGTCATGTGTTTGCCGGCGAAGCCGGCTGGGGCGGCCGTGATGGTCGGAGCCGATGGAAATAGTCAGGCGCGGCGATCGTCGATCCCGGCCTTGCGCTCGGCCCAGGCCTGGACGGCTTCGATGGTGCGGGGGCCGAGATAGGAGACGGCGGCAATGAACCCTGCCGCCGCCATGCCCCCGAGTTGCAGGTACTCGGCGGCACCTCCCGCCACCACGCCCATGCCAATGGCGATCATCAGCTCCCAGGCGAGCGTCCAGGACCAGAAGCGGCGATGGCCGAGACGGACCTTGTTGGCGTGGTAGAGGCTGCGGCCGATCACGGACCACCAGACGGCCCAGGCCAGCCCGACCAGGGTTTGCTGCATTTCGGGGGGCAGATTGCGCCAGACCATGGCTGTCTCCTTCAATTCACATGCACGCCGTCATGCTCGCCGACGGCGGCGATCTCGACCCGCTCGCCCCTGGGCCGGATGGCGAGCACCCGGGCGAACAGGCTCCAGGCGTCCGAGGGGCCGAAGGCGTAGTGGGTGCGCTCGGCCTCGCCGCCGGTGTAGGGCTCGATGTCGAGGGGCACCTGCGGCATGGCTTCATCGTCGGCCTCACCGGGGATCACTAGATAGGGTCCGGCGATGGACCCGTCTGCCCGGCGCAGCGCGATGTAATGGGAGCCGTCTGTCCACTCCAGCGGTTCGGAGGTGACCAGGGTTTCGCCGTCCCAGCCGACGATCTCGCCGCCCTGGCCCCAGCGAGGCATGTCGTGGACGATGGCTATCAGGTCGCCATAGGTCGGGATCAGCCCCTCCAACTCGGTCTGGAAGGTGACGAGCTTTCGCCGGTAACGGTTGGCGGCGGCCATGTAGAGGCCTTCCCGCCCGGCATGGTCCTTGTCGGTGCAGCCGGTGAGTTGGAGCCTGGCCGGTTTCTCCTCAGCGGAGTCCGGCAGCTTGGCGGTGATCTCGTCAGGCCGCCAGGTGCGGGCCGAGAAGTATTCCACCGTCACCGCGTCGGCGGTCTCCTCGCCCGGCATGACATAGCGGATGCGGAAACTGCCCTTGGCGATGTTGCGCGGCCCGAACAGGGAGACCGGCAGGCTCTGCGGCCCGTCGCGGACGATGCGCACGATCCCGCCCTGCTGGATGGGCACGGCCCGGCCACAGCGGGCGATGCGGGTCAACGCCTCCCACACAGTCATCGAGGTGTCGAACACCCCGTCGAAGTGATCGCTCCGGTCTTCCCAGACGGCGTCGAGGGCCAGCAGCCCGGCAAGGTCGATGCGGGAATCGGCCAGTTCCGCCCCATAGTCCGCCCGGCAGGCGTCTGCAAAGGCCCAGGCGATGGAGCGGGTTGGCACTGGGGCCGACCACCCGTCGCCGGTCCTGACCGGCAGCTTGCGCGTCACGATGCAGTTGATCAGCCGGGAGGTGCGGCTCGACAAATTGTCGGTGGCCCGCATGCGGATGGCGAGCAGGGTCACCGGGCCATAGTCGGGCTCGTCCTGGAGCCAAGCCTTCAGGCCCGCCCAGCGGATTTCATGGCCGGCACGGGACGAGGTGTCCTTGTTGTCGGTGCGTTTGAGCCGCACCTCATAGCGGCCCGGCGCCACCGTGTATTTGTAGCTGAGGCGAATGGGCGTGTTGGTGGCAGCCGAATGGCTTTCCGAGGCCAGTTGCTGCCAGGTGCCGGTGGCCAGGCCGTCGTCGTCGATGGCCCTGGCCTCGACCACCCAACTGGCGGAACGGGTATCCAGCCCACCGGAATCGTTGGCGTAGTAGAGCCCCCGGGCGAAGACGATATCGATGCCGAGGGAATTTGCCATGGTCTCGGCCGAGGCCGAGACGAAGGGCCCGATCCAGCCGGTCTCTCCGCTCCCCAGCTCATTGGGCGCGGTCAGTTCCTGGCCAGCCACCTCGGGTGCGGTGGTGACGGCGGGATCGAATAGGGTGACTGCACCGCCCGGCTCGACAATCTCATATTGGACCTCGGCAAAGTTGCCGATAGGAGTGTCCTCGATACGAAGGGCCTCGATGTCGTAATGGCCCTGGCCGATGACATGGAGCTGATGCAGATACTGTTCATTGCCCTGGTAATCCTGCCAGGGCTCGGCAGCCAGATCGGGAAAGATCAGGTGGCGGCCATAGATGACCGGAATCGGCTGGCCGAGACGTGCCTGGTTGCCCTGGGACTGAAGCGAATAGGTGGGGCTCGGGCTGGGCGGACTGCCGATGCTGCCCAGGCCCCAATCGGCCGAGGGCCGCGAAGGGCTGGGGGCCGGCACCAAGGCATTGACCAGAGCCCCGCCAACCAGGCTGACGGCCCCCGAGATGACGCCGCCGAAAATTTGACCCCAGGTGACCGAGCCGAAGGCCGCCGCCCCACCCTCGAAGCCGAAGGCTCCGGCCAGGGCGCCGCCATAGGCCGCGCCCAACGCCATTCCGGCCACCATGATGGCGACCATGAGCACGGTACGGAGCGGGTTCTTGCCTCCACCCCCTCCTCCACCTCCGCCATGAGGGAGCGCCACGAAGCAGACCACGTCGCCGGCCCGGATCACCAGCACGGACCATTCCGCCCGAAGCACGGCGCGGCCATTGACCAGGCAGATGGTGGGCTGGGCGAATTCGGCAATATTTTGTCCATCAAGCCAGCCCCGGATGGTAACCGGCTTCGATACCGGCAGTACCAGGCGATCGCGTTCCGGCCGCAGGGCATTGCGGACCATGACCACGACAGCGCGTTCCGCGCCACCATGATTTGCGGCGAAGCCGCTGGGACGGCTCACGGACGATCTCCGATGAAACGGTAGAAGCCCTCGATCCGCCAGCCATGGGCGGAAAGGCTCTCCAACCCCTGAGCGACCACGCCCTTGTCGCGGACGACGTGCAGCACCCGGCCACCATCGACATCCAGCCAAACGCCGACATGGACGGGATAGCGGGCCTGGCGCATCAGCACGCAGTCGCCTTCCTGGGGCACTTCGACCAGGTCCCAGCGCCGCCGCTCCGGATGATCACGGAAATGCCGGGCGATCGAGAGCAAATCTTCGGGATTGGGGATGACCGGCAGATCGCGACCGAACCGTTCCCGCTGCACTTGGCGCACCAGCGCCCAGCAATGGAACGAGCACGGTCCATCCCCCGTGGCGGACCACGGCAGGCCGATGTACGATGCGGCCCAATGAACAAGCATCGGAGGATTTCCCGCTATGAGTTCCATCAATCATCCCCACGTGAAACGGATTTTTCCCTCCGTCGATCTGGAACGCGACGGAACAATCAAGCAGACGATGGTGATCGAAACGGACATTGAGCTTGACGGCACAGCCCCTGGATACAATGAGGCCGACTTCAATGACCTTGTTGATAAAATTGCCAGACCGCTCTTGAGCAATTCCACCATTGATCGTGTAACGATAAGGAACCCTCGATAATCAACGCCGCAGACCCGGATATTTCTTGATGGTGTAGATGTCGCTGGGGAAGGCCTTGTTGCCGATGTCGAGCACGCGGGCCCGCCCGGTGACCCGGAAGACGTCCACCTCGACCTCGGACAGCGTCATGGTGAGCGGCGGGTCCATCTGCGGCCCCTCAATGTCGGTCGAGAGATAGGGCCGGTAAGTGACCTCGATGGCGTCCTGGCTGATTGCAGCGGCGTCCAGGTGCCGGGTGATCTCGCGCCCGACATTGTCCAACGTCACCACGATTTCCGGTACCGGGATGGTGTCGACGGGAGGCAGTTCCATTTCGAAGCCGAGCGCCACGAACGGCACAAGCAGACCGGAATCCCGTGCCGCGCCCGCCTCGATTCTTGCCACCAGCCCGACCTTGCGCCTTGCCTCCTCGTCCAGCCCATCGAGAACGGCCTGGACATCCGCCCCGCCAAGGCCCAGCCAGGTGGTCGTATCCTCGTAGTTCCTGACCACCCGGATGGGCTTGGCCATCCCGTCCTCGATGAAAGACGGATGCCAGAGTTCGAGCGTGTGCAGCACGACGACATCGGCCGGCGCCGAGGCATAGGCCTCGCGGATGGCCTCGGACAGGGCGGGATCGGGCATGGCGGATCAGAAGTCGATGGAGGTGATGCCATCGCGGCGGATGGGATCGCCCTCAATGCCCACCAGCCGCATGCCGGTAAGGAACCAGAGGCTGGCGGCGAGGACCGCGAGATTGTAGGTGAAGGCGTTGTCGCAGGCCCGGCGCCAGAGGCTCCCTTCGAGGAACATGCAGGAGCCGGCGCAAAGCTGGACGACCGGACAGCGGGGACATTCCTCCCGGAGCGACCAATGGGTCGCCGCCGTCAGGCGGGCTTCACAGATCCGCTCGACCGACCCCAAGCGGTGGCGTCCCCCTTCTAACGAAGCCGAGACGTTCTGGCAGGTCAGCAGATTGCCGGAAAGGTCCACCGCCAGATGGTCGGGGCGATCCATGCGGCATTTCTGACCGAGAGAGCCCGAGGACCGGCGCTCGGCCAGGGAGCGGAAGAAACCGGAGATCTTGCCGTTGACGGTGCTCCAGCAGAGCCCCTCCCAATGGGTCATGCCCTCGAACAGGTGTCGGCGCAATTCCCGGTGCTCGGCCTCATTGGCAGGGGACAGGGCAAGCCCGCCCGGCGTGGCGGGCAGCACCAACTCCTCGGTAACCACCGGGACATCGGGATCGCCGGTCCGCTCGACGAACCAGGCGCGTATCTCGGGGAGCACGTGATTGTTCCGATGCAGAACGCAGTTGAAGGAAATCCGCCCCTGGGGCGCCAGCCGGCGGTAGAGGGCCAAGAGCGGCACGGCCTTGCGCGGATCGGCAAACGGGTCAAGGCCCCGCACCGCCTGTCCGGGTCCGTCATGTGAGATTCCGACCCCGAAGCCCAGCCGGTCGAGGAAATCGATCTTCTCCTCGTCCAGAAGGCTGCCGTTGGTGACGATGCCGAATTGGGCATCCGGATAAAGGGAGCGGATCGCCGGGGCGAGGCGCCGGAGCTTCTTCCAGTGAACGAAGGGCTCGCCGCCCCAGAACTCGAAGCGGACGCCCAAGCCCTTGCCGTTGTCGCCGCCGTCGAACCAGGAGGGCAGACGATCAAGAAAACTCTCGACCTCAAGAGTTCCCCCGCCGCCATCGCTTTCCTGGCCGCTCTGGCTGCAATAGGCGCAGGCGAGATTGCAGGCGAGGCCCAACTGAATCTTGATCCGCCGGGCGGCGCCGCCCTTGGGCAGGGGACGGCTCGGCCCGACGATGGCGGCTCGGACAGACTCGATCGGGCTTTCGACATAGCCGAACCCCACCCGGCCGAGGTCGACAGACCGCCCTTCCTCGCCGGTGAGAAGGGAGGCATGGGGGTCGTAATGGAGACGGCTTGTGCCGCCCTCTCCGGCAAGGACGAAGGTGAACATGATGTGGCCTTTCAGATGACCGACAGCAGCTTGTCGGTGGCGCCCAGCCAGTTCCTGAAGCCGAGCTTGATCCTGACCCTCTCGCCGGCGTCGAGACCCAACGCCATCACCCGGAGCGATCCCTCGCCCTGGGCGATTTCGACCCGGCTCCTCGGTAGAAACCCGCTCACCGCCTCGGCGAAGAGCAAGGTCTCGGCGTCGGCGATCAGGGAGCCGTCATTCCATTGCAGGCGAACCGGCAGATCGAGCCTTTCGCCGGCTGGGATGGTGCCCGGCCCGCCGATGACGATCCGGGGTTCCTGGAACTTGAAGAGATTGGGCTCGTCGGTTTCGCCAAGATCATGGTCGATCGGAAAATTGGCAACGAAGCCCTGCCGGGGATGGGCCAGGATATAGGTCTGGCAGGAATCGAAGTTCCAGCCGGCGAAGGGCAGGAACAGCTGGAAGGCGGAGGACACCTCCTGGCCGGTGAACAGGCGCCATTTCTGGGAGCGGCTCTCCCGGGTGAGAAGCTCGCGATTGAAGGGGGTGCCGAGTTTTCCATCGGGCTGGATCGGCCAAACCCAGGTCGCAAAATCCGTCCATTCGCCCGAGCCCAGCGGCCAGCGCCGGTCCAGGGTCGCAGCCGAAAGGAGCCGCAGTGGTCGGCCCGGCGATCCGTCGAGCCATTCGCGGCGGAAGAACATCTCTGGCTCGTTGGCCTGGGCCCCGTAATGGCGAACGCCGGGGATGGCAGCGAGATGGCTGGCCAGCAGCACCCTTGCTTCGGCCTCATTGCCATAGGGGCCGTCATCGGGAAAAGGATCGATCTCGGCGAAGGTCCTTACCGTTATCGCGTCGGTTTCCCGGAAGACATGAACCAGCACCGGGACCTTGAGGGCGCGGCGCAGCACATTGCGGGGAATGCTTGGATTGAGAGCCAGCATGGCGCTCACCCGATCCAGCGGGAATAGTCGACGCTCTTGCCGACGAAGCCGTCCACCACATAGCCGCCATTGACCATGAAGGAGCGGGAGCCGTCGAGCACCGGGCAATAAAGGCGGGTTTCCGGGAGATAGGCGCGGTCGGGAACCAGGCTGGAAAGCTCCCGGTATCCGTCCCGGAAGCCCACCTTGGCGCCGATCTCGAGGCGGATGATCTTCCTGGGAGCTATGTCATCATTGCGCCAGGCGACAGAGCCTTCGGCGGTGACGATCTCGACCTTCTGGTTATAGCGCCGGCTGCCATAGAAGGCCGGATCGATGGCGCTCCAGCCGCGATCCGTCCAGATCAGATGGTCGGCGGTGGTGGTGAAGGCCTGGTCGACAACGAACAGGCGGCGGTCGCCCAGGCGGGGCGAATAGAGTCCGGTGACCGTGTTGATACCACCCAACCCCAGGACCTTGTCGCCCAGGCGCAGGGTCTCGATCGGGTGCCAGGCGCCGTCCGCCATCAGCACCAGGGTTCCGGCCGGGAAGCAGGTGCAGTCGCAGGCACAATTGCAGGCGCAGTTACAGTTGCAATTGCAGTTCGAATAGCAGTTGACCTGCTGGTTCGAGCTGCCGATGCCGCAATTGCAATTGTACCAGACCCGCTCATAGACATCCTGATGCCCCCGGCTCTCGACCAGGCCATAGCCGCCATAGATGCGTTCGTTGACCGTGGAGATCGGCTGATCCTGGGTGGTCTGGCCGCCCACGAAATCGTAGCCGGAGGGGTTCTGGACGTTGCCTTGAATGATGGAGCCCCGCGAGCGGTTGGTGGGGCTGCCGCCGATGCCCGGCCAGGTCCACCAATTGCCGTCCGGCATGGCCCACAAGGAATCGCCGCCGCAATTGCCGCTCTGGATCAGGCCGCCGCAATTGGCGCCCTGCTTCTCCCGGTAGGTGATCGAGCGGGGCCGGGTGGTGAGTTCCTGGCTGTCGCCCACCCGGTTGCCGGGATGATCGATCAGCGCTTGGTTCTTGATCATCAGTAATCCCCCCCGAAGGCGGTGATCTCGACCGCCGTGTTAGCCGGCGCGGCCGAATTGATGCGGGCCAGCAGCAGCTCACCGGAGCCCAGGGTCAGGAACCGGCCGGGCGACTGGTCGATGGCGGGCATCATGGAATTGTTGAGCCCCGAGACGGACGGAGAGCCGTCGGCGAAGCCGGAACTGGCCGCCACGTTGGTGGTATGCAACTGGGTTACCCGGATCAGTTCGATGGTACTGGGGAGATTTTCATTGGCCGAGAAGGTCGAGGCGGCAAAGCTGATCTGGGTGGCGGTGACGGCGGTGATGATCGCTAACGCGTCGTTCGTCACTGTGGTGGCGCCCTGGAGCGCCAGCCGCTGGCCGACCCGCCAACCATCGGCGATGAACGAGCCCGCGTCGCGGGTGATGGCGTTGAGCCCGGCGATGGCCGGAGTGCCCATATCGGCGCCCTTGCTTAGAACCTTGCCCAGCATCTGATCGACGGTGCGGGCGCTGCCGGTGCTGTTGGCATAGGTCATGGCATGGATGCGCGAACCCCGCAGCGCGGTGTCCGAAGGCGCCCGCCACAGGACGCGCGGCCGGGTTCCGAACTCCGGCACCAGGGCCAGCTGCTCCGTGCGGTAATTGCCGACATAGGCGGGATTGGCGGCCATGAGGGTCTCCTAGAAGCCGTGGGCGAGAAGGCAGAGATGCGCCCCGTCATTGGGGGGCATGACGGAAGCTGGAAGCCGGCCATCGGACTGGACGGTGGGTATCTGTCCCGAAGCGGTGCCGGTATCCCTGGCGGCGGCGGTTCCGAGCAGGTCCGTAGCCAAATCGGATGCCTGGACCTTGCCGCCGCCCTTGATCAGCTTGCCCGTCACCCCGTCGAAGCGGGCCAGTTCGCCGTCCCCGGCGCTGGCCGGCCCGTCCACCAGATCGCCCCGGTCGTGGACATGGTCCTCACGGGCGGCGAAGCTGGCGGACCCAGGGGCCGAGGTTCCCAAGGGAAGCGGCACGGCGTGGCCGAGATTGGCAGCCGGACCGGTATCGCCCTTGGCGGCCAGCAAATCCCAATGGGCGGCGTCGGGCGGCTGCTGGCCGATGTGAGGCAAGATGCAGACATAGCTCGTGCCACCGAGCGTCACCGCGTCGTGGATGGCGTAGGCCGTCGCCCCGTTCCAAGGTCCCCTCCAGGTGATCTGCGCCACCTGAGCGGCCAGGGCCGAACCGGCGGCCGAAACGGCGGACGCCTCGGCTTCGTCCCGGAACCCCTGGGCGGCGGTCTTGTCGGCAGCGGCTTCGCCGGCACTGGCCACAGCCACGTCGCGGGCGGCCAGCGTCTCGATGCGGGCCGTATCGACATCACCGAAGGCCGCCTCGACATCCGCGACCGCCTTGGCCATTGATTTGACCGGCCCATTCTCCGTGGAGACGGTGGTCGTGGCATCGCCATGGACGATCTGGTGCAGCGTCGCGCTGTCCGCCGTCACCTTGGCGACGGCGGCCTGAAGGTCAGATTGCAGGGACATGATTTCCTACCAGCTATGAGGCCCGGGCAGGGTGGCGTGGACCAGGCCATGCAGCCGGTCCGTGGTGGTAAACAGAAGGGCCAGGTCGCTATCGAGGGCGATGGCAAGCTCATCGGCCGAAAGCGTCGGGCGCTCGCGGATTTCCAGTTCGGAGACGATCTCCCAGAGCACGCCGCCGATCAGCTTGGCGTCGAACTGTCGGGTGAAGCGCGCCTCATGGGTGGTAAGCCCGATGCCACCCAGGAGGGGAATCTCGAACCACTCGCCGCCTTCCTTGGCCTGCCAGCGGTACCAGGCCTCGAACAGGGCGAACTGCTCCCGGCGCATGACCCAGCGGACGTTGATCCTGGTCGGCACCTGGGTGAAGCGCTTTCGCTGCCGGGCCGGTCCCGCTTCCATCTCGGTCCTGAGGATCGCCTCGCCCGGACGGATTCCATACCCCTGCACCGTCGGCAGGGGCAGGGTCGTGGGCCAGATGGGCATGTTCAGCCTTTCAAAGACATTTGGCCATTTACTGGCTATTCTTGGCATTTATTGTGGTTGGTACGGATGCGTACGGAGGCAGGAAGTTGAGCGACCGAGCCAGTTGCCCGATTTGTCGGAACGCTGATTTCGAGAATTATGGCGGTAGCTGTCGCGTGATTTCGACCGACGGAAGGGATTCTTCCGGGTTCGAATGCGATGTCTGTGGAAAATACGAAATCAGCAGATCAGCGTTCGCTGGGCCTCTTGATCCCGAAAGGGCAACACTGACCCCCATCCAACGTGCGGCCCTATCGCATCGGCTCCGGGTTGCGTCGCGCGAAGGGGTGCCGATCATGATCACGACGGACCTGTTGAATGGGTTTCTCGCAAACGCATCTCTGCCAAGCCCCGCAATGCAGGCTACCAACATCATTCGTTACATCGGCGATGAGATGTCCAGGTCCGGCGAACAGCTTCCGAAGCTACCCGTTGACTTTCACTCGATCATCGGCGCTCCCAACAGAAGATTTGCCGCCAGATTGGCCGAACAGCTTTGCGAACGGAAACTTTTGAGCCTGACAAACCCAGATGGCCGGGACGGCGTCAATCTCAGGCACGTCGAACTGACTCTTGACGGATGGGAGCGTTACGAAACCGAGAAGACTGGTAAGGTGGCAGGAAAGTACGGATTCATCGCGATGAAGTTCAAAGACCCCATTCTCGACCCCTTCGTCGAAAAAGTCGTCAAGCCAGCCGTTAGAGACGGCATCGGCTATGACCTACTGGACATGCGCAACGTCGCTCGCGCGGGCATTATTGACAACATCATGCGCACCCAGATCCGCGATGCGGCCTTCGTCATTGTTGATCTCACCCATGACAATTTTGGAGCCTACTGGGAAGCAGGCTACGCAGAAGGGCTTGGAAAGCCGGTCCTCTACATCTGCGAAAAGGGCAAGTTCGACAAAGCCAAGACCCATTTCGACACCAACCACTGCACGACCGTCGTGTGGGACCACCAAGATGGCAACAGCTTCTGTCAGGAACTCATTGCCACATTGCGAAGGTCACTCAATTTGTTTTCCGATCGGCGTTAGGTGGATTCACCGATACGTCCCTGCCGCCGGATTGAGCCCGTAACGGCGTTCGAGCGTGGGGGCAAGACCTTCGCCGCGCCCGATCTTGCGTCCCATCAGCATCTCCATCTGCTCGACGAAGATGTCGATCATCACCTCGCCGCCCGGGCCACGCCGGGTCTCGGTGCGGGCCTGGGTGTTGGGCACGGAATTGGTGATGGTAGGCTGGACGACCACGGTAACGCCGCCTTGCCCGCCTGCCAGATTGAAGCGGTGGCGGGGATCGTCGCGGGTCAGCACCTCCTCGCCGCGCAGCGCCACGATCGGCACCTCGCCGGAGCGCAATCCCACCATGCCACCGCGATGGAAGCGCTCGGCCTCGCGAAACAGGGCCGGATCGATGGGTCGGCGACGCAGGGGATCGTGCCCAACTACGCCGCCTGAGTGGGCCTCCAAGACCAGGCCGGGATCGGCGGGCGGCAAGGAACCGCCCCCGCCATCACCGCCGCCCGTGAACCAGCCGGCGATGCCGGAGCCGATGGAGGAGAACAGCCCCTCCAGAAACCCGCCCAAGGGCTTGACCACCGAGAGCCGGTAGGCCGCCCGAAGCGCCTCCTCGACCACCGTGCCGAAGAGGTCGCGGGCGGCAAGCTTGCCGGTCATGCCCCATTTGACAAAAGCGTCCTCGCTGGCCTGGAGCGAACGGGTGGTGGCCTGTTCGGCCGCCTTGGCGGCGTCGGTCGCCTCCTCCACATAGTCGCGGACGGCCCGGGTGGCGCCGTCCCGCCATTCCCTGGAGGCGTCCAGCTTGCGCCGTTCGGCCTCCTCCACCGCCCTGGCATAGGTCTCCTGGTCGAGGGCGGCGTTGGTGAGCAGATTGTCGAGCTCGACCAGGACGTCGCGGTATTCCTCCTCGGCTGTCCGATGGCGCTTGGTGATCTCGGCGCCCTTCTCGCGGAGTTTGGCTTCGGCCTCGAGCTCCTTGTTGAGGTCTTCGATGGCCCGCTTCTGGTCATAAAGGGAACCGGCCAGCCGCTCGATTTCGGCCCGCTGGGCGTCGGTGGCTCCTTCAGGCAGACGGGACAGTGCCTGCTCGATGGCGGCGCCCCTGGGGTCGTCGATTGCGCCCAGCTGGCGTTCCAGATCGGCGATCAGCTTGCGGGCCTGGGTGTCGGCCCGTTCGGCGGCTTCGCGGATCGGCTTTTCGATGGCCTCGATCTTGCGGGTGGCGATGTCCCGGAGAAGCTGGATTTCCCGATCGATGTCGGAATCCCCGATACCGGGACGGCCCCGCTTCTTTCCTGCGGTGGCGATGTCATGGGTCAACTGGTCGTTGATGGCGGCGATCTTCTCGGCCGCATCCACCGCCGCCTTCACCTTCTCGGCTTCGAGCGCCTTGATGCGGGCCGCAATGGTCTCGGCATTGCGTTCCCGCTCGGCCTCCCGGCGGCCGGTCTCGGCCTTGCCCTTGTCGGCGTCGAAGGCTTCGACCTGCTCCCGCCCTCGGGCGATCAAGCCGTCGATCTCCCGGTTGAGGAACTGGGCGGCACGTTTCAACTCGTCGAGACGCTTTTGGGGCGCTCCAGCCGCCTGGTATTCGGCGATCCGCCGCTCCACATCGGCCAACTGGCGGACCTTCTCGGCCACCTGCTGGCTGATGTCCGGCCCCTTGAACCAGTCCTTGAGATCGTTGAGGAAGAAGGTCAACCCTCTGAGCGTGGTTTCCACTGCCCCGCCTACCACGGGGGTCTTGGCAAGTTCCTCCAGGAGATTGCCCCAGGCGGATTTGAGATGATGGGTGGCGCCGGTGAGGCCCTTGGCCTCGGCCGCACCAGCCCCTCCGACCTGACGTTCCAGGGTCTCCAGGATGAGAACTTGCGCCCCGGCCACGTCGCCGGCCTCGACCATGGCGGCGATCATCTCGCGCTGGCTGGCGGTGAAGGTGACGCCGACCCGTTTGAGCGCGGTGATGCCCTCGACCGGGTCTTCCAGCGCCTTGCCCAACTGCACGGCCGAGGAGCGCAAATCCTGTCCGAACACAGCCGACAAATCTTGGGCCGCCTTGATGGCCCGCAGGAAGGTATCGCCCGAGACCGAGCGGAAGGTGGCCAGCACCGAGGAGGCGTCCATCACGCCCTCGGCGGTGGCCATGGTGCTGGCCTCCATGGCGTCGGCCAGATCGTTCAGTTCCTGGCCGGTCAGGCCCGAGGCATGGCCGGTGGCCTTGAGCACCGCTTCCAGCCTGAGAAGAGACTGCTGGGCGGTTTCCATCTCATGGAGGCCCTTGCCCAGCGCCATGAACATCCCGCCCAACGCCGCTCCGGCCGCCAGCCCGATCGGCCCCAGGCGGAGCATGGCGAAACCGACCCCACCCAGATTGCCGGCGAAGCCCTCCAGATGCCCCCTGGCCGCCGTGGTGACCTCGTTGATGGCCAAGAGGCCGCGCGAGGCGGGCTTGGCGGCATTCTCGATCCTGGCCAGCGCCCGGCTGCCATCGTCGCCCAGTTGGACCAAGGCACGCCGGACCACCTCGCCGTCGCGGACGGCAAGACGGATGGTGAGAGATCGCTCGGACATTCTTCACGGTCTCTGCAATGAGTTTCCTTGGGGTGTCTTGAATTGCGGACAACTTCCGGCAGCAAAAATATTCATGCCGAAAAGTCGCTAAAACGAATGTAAAAACAGACGGTTATCGCCGCGCGAATTTGGCCAAAACCAGCCGATCTGGTAAAATTCGCCTCCATTGCAGGAGGGCGAATTTTTCATGGAACAGGCCGATGAAATGAACCGTCTGGAGGCTCAGGCGACGGATGGCGACGTCCTTGCCCAATACAATCTTGGCGTCATCTACTACTGGGGGCGCGGAGTGCCTCAGAACCTGGAATCATCGGCCCGTTGGTACAGCAAGGCCGCAAACCAGGGATACTATCGTGCCCAGAACAACCTTGGAGTTATGTACCGGGATGGCCTGGGTGTTGCTCAGGACCACGCCGAGGCCGAACGCCTGTTCCGGATGTCGGCAGACCAGGGGAACAAGAAGGGTCAGTACAATCTGGCCATGCTCTATGCCGGTGACCTGGACAACGCTGCCTTCCTTCCGGAGGCCTATAGATGGATGCGTCTCGCCGCGCTCCAGGGGTTTGCTCCTGCCCAGCACAAGCTGGGCGTGATGCTCGGCTGGGGCCTGGGCGTCGAACAGGACTTCATCCAAGGCTATGCCTGGATCACCTGCTCGATCGAGATCGGTACGGAAGACGGTGCGGAGGGAAACCTCGAAACCCTCGCCAGCCACATGACACCCGAGCAGATCGCCGAGGCCCGCCGCCTTGCATCCAGTGGCGAATTGATGGAAGGCCGTCATGACAATTGACTTCCCTGTGAGGAACCCAACCGAGGAAGGCTTGGCGCGATTGATCCAGGAGCATGGCGTCCTGCGTGGGTTGAAAGCTCGGCTGAGTGGCAACTTCTTTGTCTGGCCTGCAGGATTGTCCTGGCATGTTCCGATGGCCGATCGGCTTGAGGAGGGTGGGCAGATCGAACCTGGGGAGCCACTCGATCGCCTCGTTCTCGACAGAGCCGAAGACGCTTGGTGGCTGTTTTGCGATCAGCCTTGATCTTGGCTCTTTAGCCCTTCCAGCAACCCGGCTTCGCCCTCGGGCAGCAGGTCGGCCACGGCGGCACTGTCATAGCCCAGCGCCTCGGCAAACTTCAGGGCGACGGCCATGTCGATGCCGACCACCGCGCCGCCGGGGGCGAAGCGAAGCTGGCCGGCGACCCGAAGCAGGATGTCCCAGGTCTGCCAGCCCGTTTCGGTCAGGGGCTCGTGTTGGCGATAGGGGCATTCGTCGCGGCAGGAGCAGCCGGTTTCCCGGCAGCTTCGGCAATATCCTGGGCCCCCGCCAAAATGCCATGCGGCGCGGGCCCGGATGCGTTTCCCTCGCTGTACCGATCTTCCAGAGGCACTAGATAGCGGTGGTAGAACAAAGCCGCCAGCAGGGGATGGCCGTCGATGAAGGCGGCCACCGTGTCGTCGGTCACCGGAGCGTCGACCCCCTCCCATTCGATGACGGCGTAGAGGGCGAGCCCCTTGATCATCAGCGCCCGCATCAGGCCGCGCCGGACGGATTCGTCGGCGGGATCGAGGCCTTCGGTTTCGGCGCGGTTGGCGGCCCACTCGTCAAACACCCTCTCGGCCTGGGCCTGGATCATGGCGTAGGCCGGGGTGGTGATGGGGCGGACCTGTAGGCGGACGCCGTCGGCCAGATCGAGCCAGACCGGCTCGCGATTGCCCAGCCTGATCATGCGTAGGTCTCCTGGTCGTTGGTGAGGGTGATCGTCATCATCCGGCCGGCGGCGGTATTGGTGGCAGCCCGCCAGTCGAAACTGGCCTGGATGCCGCCTGGACCGGAGATGGCCCGCTTGGGTTTGGGCAGGTAGACCTCGTGGGCCTCGATCACCAACTGCTCGGAGGCCGAAATGATGTAGGCGAACTCCAGCGCCACCGGGTCGCCCGAGGTGGCCTTGTCGAGCAGCGCCGTATCCGCAAAACGGACCTCGATCGTGCCGGTGAGCGCCGCGATGGTGGGATCGGCGCCATCGATCTTGCCGTCGGAACGGATGGTCTCGATCCGCTCCAGGTTGTTGGAATAGGTGAGATTGGCCCCGGTCAGGTTGGCGAGCGGCGCGCCATCCAGCTTCACCTGCCCCTGGAACTGGCCGAAGCGCTTGAAGGGGAGCGTGGTTGGAACCCCGCCCTGGCTTGTGGTGTTTTTGGCCTCGCCTTGGCCGATGGCGTTGAAGGTGGCGTTGGCGTGGCCGGATCGCTGGAAATTAAGCGCCATGGAATTGAGGCGTACGCCGCCGATCAGGAAGAAGGCCGGCACTTCCGGCATGCCGACCTCGACGGCAAGGCTGGGCAGCGTCATGGCGCCCGACCCGAAAACATGGTCGTAGGGGCCGGTGCCGCTGGTAATCGGTGCGCCCAGCAGCACTTTCAGCCAGTGCCCGAAGAACCGGAGATCGACAGGCACCACGATATCACCCTCGACCTTGATGACGTCGCGGGACGGCGCCGCCGGATCACGGCCCTGGCCCAGGATGTCGCTGTCGATCAGCCCCTGTTCGGAACCCAAGGACGAAGAGACGAAGGGAAACTTGACGAAACCCGTGGCCGGGGCGACGCCGTAGGTGGTTTCGAACGCGGCCAACATGAGGGCGTTCGCGCCATAGGCACGGGCCATGGATACCTCCGATGATGAAAGACGGTCAGGCCAGCGGGTCGCTGGAGGCGTAATGCAGGGTCACGGTCACCACGGCGCCTTTAAGGCCGGAGGCGCCATCGATGGCGAGGTCACGGGTTTGCGGCGCCGACCATTCGACCCAATCGACGAAACCGCCCAGTGTACGGTTGGCACTAAGCGCGGAGCCAACCTCGGCCAGCAGGGTGTCGAGCGCCGCCGGAGCCTGATCCGGCGCCTTCTGGACGACGACCTCGATGTCGGCCCGGTGCTGCCAGAGATAGGTGAGCGGCGAGAGCAAAACCTCTGGTTCGCCCGGATCCCCGTCGCGCAGGATCACCAGCCCACCAGCAGGCACCTTCTCTGGCAGTGGCTCCTCGCGTTTGACGGTGGCGGCGGGCACGGCCTGAAGGCAACCGAGCAGCGCCGTCAGCACCTCTTCGCGTCGGGTGGGCATGGTCTCAGTCCCGTCCCAGGTCGCGCCAGTTGCGCACCACCAGCCCCGGCAGGGCGGCAAGCCACTTGTCGGCGGCACCGTCCACGTCGAGGCGCTTCTTGATCGTCACCTGCGGCACCAGGATGAACATGGGCACGGTGGCGAGCCCCCGACCGGTGCGAAGGGCCGATGCGCTGGCTTTGGCGAAGCCGCCCCGCTTGCCGGTGCGGGCGCGCAGACTCTCGGCGACCAGCAGGGACGGCCCACGGCGTCGATAGACGAACTTGAGCCGCGCCCCATGCATCCGCTCCCACAGGCCGGGATTCATCTTCTGCTTGCCGTCCCCGCATTTGCCGACGGCCGGGGTCGGAATAGCGAGGAAGAAGCCATGCCGGGAGCGGATCACCGCTCCGTCCGCGTAGGCTCGGACGATGTCGGGGGCCTTGCTGAACACCAGTCCGGCGGCCCGGATGCTGCTCTGGCCCTTGGGGTAGATTTCGCTGCGCCAGGTGTTGGCGAGACGCTGGCCGAGGCCCGCGCCGACGATCTGCTGGCGCAGATCCAGCTTGAGACCATCGGTCGCCTCGCGGATCCCGGCCGTCACCGCATCCTCCCCGGCCTTCAGTTCGTCGGTCAGAAAGCGCGTGAGGTCACCCTCAATGGCCGCGGATAGTCTCATTGGCTACGAAATCCTTGGTTGTTGCGACGTCCACAATGATAGGGTTGCCGTATGAAACGATTAGCCGATCTGGAGATCGCCCGTCTGCAACCCATTGTGGCCGCTCTCCGCCAGGAAAAAGCTGCTCTGATGCAGCAGCTTCTCACTGGCAAACGACGCGTAATAACAATAACGAAGGAGGCCGCATGAACTGGCAGGCGCGACGTGAAGGCTGGACGCCGCAGGTCGAAGACGCGCGTGACGATGGCGACATCGATTATGCGCGGGTGATCCATTCTGCTTCCTTTCGGCGCTTGCAGGGCAAGACTCAGATTCTCAGTCTTGGAGACAGTGATTTTTATCGTACCCGCCTGACCCATTCGCTGGAAGTCGCACAGATTGCGGTGGGATTGGCGAAGCAACTCGCGAAATCCTTCCCTGATCATCCTGCGACGAAGCACTTGCCCGATCGCAGCATGATTCACGCGATCGGCTGCGCGCACGATCTTGGCCATCCGCCGTTCGGGCATGGCGGCGAAGTGGCCCTCAATTTCTGTATGCGCGAACACGGCGGGTTCGAGGGCAACGGCCAGACGCTGCGCATTCTCTCCCGGTTGGAGAACTTCTCGGCTGATGCTGGAGCTAACCTTTCACGCCGCACCTTGTTAGGCGTGCTGAAATATCCCGTGTCCTATTCGCAGGCGCGCAATCCCGACATCGTTCCCAGGATGTTCAGTGGTCCGACAACACTGAACATAATCGACGGCAAAGCCAGCAAACCGCCCAAATGTTACATGGATAGTGAGCAGGACGTGGTGGAGTGGATCATTGAACCGCTCGCCCCGGCAGAGCGGGAGGCGTTCCAACTCTCCGACCCCGATGCGGGCAAGCACCATAAGCCACGGCATAAGTCCCTTGATTGCAGCATCATGGATGCTGCTGATGACATTGCCTATGGCGTTCACGACCTGGAAGACGCGATTGCTCTGGGGCTTGTTGCCAAAGAGACCTTCGCAGCCGCCTTGCAGGATAAGTGCCCATCATTTCTCGACGCCCTGAAGGAGAAATATCCTGACGAGAGCGCGAATAATGTATTCGCCCACATGATTGACGGACTCTATGTCTCAAGCCGTACCCGCAAGCGCTTCATAAGCAGGTTGGTGCATCACTTCATTACCGCCGCGGAATATCACGAATATTCAGAGTTTTTTGAGCCACTTGTCCGATATCGTGTCGCGCTTGCCCAAGCGCAGGTAAGTTTTCTGAAAGTTCTGAAGGATCTGGTTAGCCGCGAAGTGATTCTAAGCCCCAGCGTGCAACACCTTGAATTCAAAGGGCAGACGATGGTCGTTTCGGTCTTCGAGGCCATGCAGGCCGATCCCAAGCGGCTTCTGCCTCGCGACGCCTATGCCAAATTCGAAGCCGCCGACGGTGATCCGCGTATCATCTGCGATCACGTTGCAGGCATGACTGACACCTATCTGCTCAGGACGTATGAGCGCCTGTTCAGCCCCCGAATGGGCTCAGTTTTCGACAAGTTGTGAAGGGGAGGTTTCGCGGCTCAGGAAGGTTGAGCCAGATTTCCGGATCGCCTGCATCGACGAGCAAGGCGCAAGATCTAATCGTTGGAATTCTCCCATGAGATTTACCAGCCCCTAAGCTATCAGGAGGTTGTCGATATCCTCGCGTCCGTGAAGCAGTATTCCAGTTGCTACCGGCTTCGGGGCTCGGGAGCCACAGGAGAGATGCGGCCTCACCCAGGGCCGTTCAGTTCTCGTCATGTGACCCTATATGCCAAGGCGTGATTGGGTTTAGGGCATTGATGTAGAGTTCCCTGCCGACATTGGCGGTGCCGTTGGCCCGCATGATGTTGAGGGCGAAGGTGCGGAAACGAGCAAAGTGGCCGGGCTTGGTACGGATGCTGCTATGGTCCTCGAAGAAACTGACCTCGCGGACATGGCGGCAGCGATTTTCGATGTCCCAATGGCATCGGATCGCGTCCCCGGCAGCGGTCAGCATGATCTGGCTGGCGTAGAGCGATGTTTCGTTGGTTTTTGCCAATAGCTTGACTTGGTGTCCTTGTGCCAGATGAGGCGGGTGCCCCGGATGGCGGCGACGACCAAGCCGTCCCAGTCAGGGCCGAGGCGGCCGGCAAGGTCGAAGGTCTCGACCAGGCAGTGCTCCTGGCGGCCATGCCTTTGCGATCGTCTGGATACTTTGGAAGAAACAGGCATATCAGGTCTGGCCTTCGATCATGAGTTAGCTGGCAATGCCCGCTGCCCACTTTCGATGAGTCTCATGCCGGCCTCGTGTCGATGGTCCAGATCAGGCGCCCGGTATCGCGGAGCGGCTCGCCCTGGACGACGCAGGTCTCGCCATCCAACGTGATGGTGTCGCCTTCGGCCGGGTTGGGCACCTCCGAGACGCGCAAATCGAATCGGGCCGTCGCCGACACCACGCCAATGTCGCCGAACTCCGAGACTTGGTCATTTTGCTTGGCGATCAACCGTACCGGCACCCCGTTGCCGATCCCGCCCGGACGCCAGATGGCATCGCGGGCGATGTTGGGATCGGCAAACAGGTCGTCCATGGCAGCCGAGAAGGCGTCGCTCACGATCAGTTGCTCGAATGGAGGCGCACCGCCAGCCGAGGCCGCTTGTTGACCGGCAGGATGGAGGCCTCGGTCTTGACGTCGATGGCGCTGCCGTCGTTGCGGGCGATCTGGCGGGCATACATGGGCAGCCCCACCGTGTTGACCGTCTCGATAAGGTTGGCAGGAGCGCCGTAGGTGACAAAGGTGTCCATGGTGCCCAAAGGGAAGGCGATCCCCTCGCCGGCGGCGATCAGGGTCTCGGTGGCGCCGGTCGAGAGGGTGACGGTGGCGTTGTATTCCTCGAACAGGATGCCGGCGAAGGGGAAGCGCCGCCTTGTGTCCTCACGAAGCGGCTGGGCGCCGGTCGAGGAATAGTACTTGTAGGCCTCCTCGACCTTGGCGTGGCCGATCAGCTTATCGAAGAACTCGGGGCTGACGAGCGCCAGCGCGCCGGTCATGGTCTCGCCCTTGAGCTCGGTCTCCACTCTTCGCAGCACGTCGCGCACCTTGGCCTGGACGTTGGTGGCGGCGGTGCCGAGCACGAAGTCGGTGGCTTGGCTCTGGAGGCCGAACTCGGTGAAGTAGTTGTAGAGCGTGGTCCCGGCGCCGTCTTTGACGATACCCTTGAGCGCATTGATCTCCATGTACTCGCGGGTCTGGGCATGCTTGGCCCGCATGCGGGTCAATTTCCGCTCCATGACGGTGGCCAGCGGATCGGCGGCGTCCGCCACACCGAAGCCCCGCACCCCCTGGATGTCCTGGGGCGTGATGACGTCGTCGTGAGGGATCCAGGGGATGGTGAAGGACCGCATGGAGCGGGTGTCGCGGTTGGCGACGGTGGCCGCGCCCCCAAGAGGAACCGTGGGCAAGAGGTTGAGCACCCCTTCCGCCTGCTCGATGATCGATGAGCGCTGGGTGATGCCTTCGAAGCGAAAAAGGCCCATCTGCCCGAGCCGGGTGTAGACGTTGGGCAGGATGTTGATGGCCTGGGTCATTTCGGCGAGCGAATAGCCGCCCGCGTCGAAGGGATTGGCGATGACGGTCATGGTCTGTGTCTCCATGGAAAAAAGGACAAGCGCATCCGCCCAAAGCTTGTGGCGGCTCCGGTGAACGGGCGCGGCTGTAGGGGAAGTCAGGCACCAGGCGGCGACGCCGCCAAAACGCTAAGCGGTAACGCGAACCACGAGACCGGCGGCGGCCAGATCGGCCTTCTTGGCGTTCTTCTCGGCCGTCTGGTCGACGGAGGCGTCGAACAGCAGGGCGGCCTCGGAAAGGATGACGGGGCCGCGCGCCGCCACGAGGCCGGTGGCATCGGCGTCGGTGGCGTCCACCGCCTCCAGGAGCACGGCAAGGGCGGTCTCGGCCCCTTCATCGCCGACAACCTCGGCAGCCGGCGAGAGACGGTACTTGCCGGACGCGGTGATCTTGCCCAGGACGGAGCCCAGCGGATAGAGGGTGCCGGCCTTCAATGTCACGGCTTCGCGGCAGTAGCTGGCGTTCAGTTCGTATTTCAGCAGATCGCCCAGAGTGGGTGGGGCAACGAGAACGGGCATGGGTCAACTCCTCCTCAAGAACGGGAAGCGGCCTCGCGGGCGCGCTTGACGATGGGGCTTTCCCCCTGGGGTTTGTTCAAAGCCTGCGTCTGGGCGGCGACCAGATCGGCGGCGTCCGAGCGGGCGGCCAGTTGTTCCAGGACGGAGCGCCGGAGCGCATCGGGACGGATACTCTTGGCCATGGCCTGGGCGACGTCGATCTTCAGGCCCAGCCGGGCGGCCTGGGCGGCGACGTCGGCCAGCTCGGCATATTCGGCGCGCAGGCGTTGTTCGACACCGGCGGCGGGCCCCGGAGCCGGGGATACGGGCGCGCCAGGTTCGGGTGCCGGGGTGGCGGATTTGTCCTCGCCCGGCTCGCGATCGGGCGAAATGTTCTTGTCGTTGGGGGGCGGCAAATGTTCGGAATCGGTCTGCATGGAAGCCTCCTTGGCAGTGGGGGGATGGCGCGCGGTTCCGCCGGCGCTTAGGGTGTCGGCGCTTGATGTGTGACGGTTGCCAGAGGCAGCCCGACCGCGCGGGATGGTGGGACGGGGTAGTTCCGTGACGATCTGGCTGACCGCCTGGCGGAGCGTGCCGACCCGGTCGGCGAGCCCGGCCCGGACCGCCAGATCGCCGCGATAGACGGCAGCCTCGGTGGCGCGCACCTCCTCCGGCGACAGGTTGCGTCGGCGGGCCACCAGGGCGACGAAGCGCTCATGGAGGGCGTCCACATCGGCCTGGATGTCGGCGCGTGCGCGCCCCGACAGCGGCTCGTGCGGATTGCCGTCGACCTTGCGCTCCCCGGCATGAACGAAGGTCCAGGAGAGGCCGGCCTGCCGGTCGGCACCGCTCTCATCCACATGGATGGCAACTACGCCGACGGAGCCGACCTCGCCCGTTTGGGTGACGGTGATCGCGTCCGCAGCACAGGCGATGGCGTAGGCAGCCGAGAGCGCCGTCTCGTTGGCCACCGCGTGGATCGGCTTGCCGGTGGCCTGCCGGACGGCGGCGATGCGGTCGGCCAGGTCGAACAGCCCGCCCACCTCGCCCCCAGGGGAGTCGATATCGAGCACAATGCCGCGCACGCGCGGATCGGCGGCAGCCGCCTCGATGGCGTCGCCGATCTGGCCATAGGACATCAGCCCGCTCGCCGCGGCAAGATATCCAGACCGGCTGACCAGGGTGCCGGTGACCGGCAGGATGGCGATGCCCTGGGGTGTGATCTCCAATTCCCGGTCGGGCACGGCGCCGAAATCCACCGGTTCCAGGGCATGGCCCGCCAGGCGGGGGCCGAGAACGCCCAGGATCACGTCCAGCTTGGGTCGCGCGACCAGGAGCGGCGTCCCGAACAGACGGGACGCGATATGGGGCAGATCGGTCATGGATGGTCCTTAACTGGCGGCCGCCATGTCTTCCGGAGGATCGGCGGGTGGATCAGATGGTTCCGGAGGCACTTTTCCAAACACCAGCCCCAGAGTTTTCTCGCGTGCCTTGTCGGCGGCGATCTCGGCATCCACCTGCTCGGCGTCGAAGCCGCGCTCGGCGATGGCCTGGGTCCGGCTCTTGAGGCCCGCCTCGATCTGCTCGATCTCGGCCCTGGCGTCCTTCAGGGGATCGACCCACTCCCAGCGGGGCGGCAGCCAGGAGCAGGCGAGACGGTCGGCCCGTCGGGTCTCGTAGTCCGGGATGTCGAGAGAACCCGACATCACGGCCACGTCCATCCAACGCCGCCAGACGGCGCGGCAGAGCTGATGGACCATTACCGAATGCTGCCAGGCTTCGACCCGACGGCGGAATTCCAAGAGGGCGAGCCGCGAATTCGAATAGTTGGCCTTCAGCATGTCGTTTGAGAGATAGGCATAGGGCACGCCAAGCGCGGCGGAAATCTGCAACAAGGTCCGGTACTGGAACGCCTCGTAGCTGCCGCCGACATCGGCCGGGGCCGAGGTCTGGATCTCCTCGCCTGGTTCCAGCATCACCACCTGGCCGGGCTGGACGTCCATGGTCCGCTCGCCCTCAGCGCTGCTCTCCTCGGCCATGTCGAAGGGCTCGCCGGGCGCGGGGGTGGTGACAAAAAGGGCGTACATGGCCGCCACCTTCTTACGGTCCAGCTCCGCGTCGTCATATTGGTCGAGGAGGAACAGCTTGACGATGGCCGGTGCGAAGCGCGAGACGCCCCGCAACTGTCCGGCATCCACCGGATCGACGATATGGACGATCTCCGAGGCCGGAACGCGCGCCGTCTCGCCGACCAGACCGGGGTCGGTCATGTCGCCGGGGTGGCGTTTCAGGAAATGGTAGGCGACGCGCCGCCCGATGCGGTCGAACTCGATGCCCTGGCGAATGACGTTGCCGTAGGCCAGCAATTCGGTTCGGGTGAGCGGCAGCATCTCGGAGGGGATCATCTGCAACTGCAGCGGCACCGAGAGCCCATCCTCGGGCCAGCGCGGCCGGAAGCGGAAGAACACCTCGCCGGCGATGAAGACCTCACGGGCCGCACGGCGCTGCTGGCCGTAGAAGTCGGTGAAGCCCTCGGCGTCGGACTCGTCGGTCCAGGACAGCCACAGCTTCTGGACGCGAGCCTTCAGGTCAGACTCATTGATCAGGGACGAAGGCTTGATCCCGGCTCCCACCACGTTGCCGGCCCAGCTTTCGATGGCGTTGGCGGCATAGCCGTTGTTGCGGATCAGATAACGGGCACGCGCCGTGATGTCCGTCCCGGCCGCCGCGATCAGGGTGTTGAGGTGGGCGCGGCTGGGCTGAAACGACTTTAGCCGCCTATTGCCCTGGCCCGCCTCGAAGCCGCCAATAAAGGTGCCGACGCGGCGACGGAAGGATGCCAGCACGGTCAAAGCCCCTTGCTGGCGGAAACCAAAATGCGACGCCGGGGTCCGCGCCTCTCCAGGGAAGCGATGCGCCGGTCGAGATCGGCCAGAACCTTGTCGGCCTGTGCCAGATCGTACTGGACGGTGCGGTCGCCGACGCTGACCCGGCTCACCAGGGAATTGCGCCGGGCGAGCACGCGTTCGCGCTCGGCCTTGAGATCGTCGAGGGTCATCGAATCAGCGACCTTTCAGCGGGAGCCGGCGATCATTCGATTGATGTCACGCCGGCTTGCCGGATAGGGTGGGAAGCCTTGACCATTGATAGAGGGGGCAAATGATCGAACCGATCGCCCGGATCCGGATCGAGCTTCAAGATATCGAGCCCAGGATCTGGCGGAGGGTCGACGTGCCCCTGTCATCGACCCTGATGGCGTTGAACGACATCATCCAGCTGGTCATCGGCTGGCGGGGAGCCCATCTGTTCGAGTTTCACATAGGGGGCAAGATCTATGGCGACCCGATGCCCGATGACGACAAGTATGAGCGCAAGATTCATAAGGCCAAGAGCCTGCGCCTCGTGGATCTGGTCGATCGTGGGATCGATCGGTTTCTTTACGTCTACGATCTCGGCGACAATTGGCGGCACGATGTCATCATCGAGGCCGTCCGTGACGGCGAGGCGGAGATCGATTATCCCGTCTTCGTCGATGGCGCCCGGCGGGGACCGCCCGAGGATGTCGGAGGCACCAGTGGCTTCATGGACTTTCTGGAAGCGGCGCTCAACCCCTCGCACCGGGAGCATCGGGCCATGCTGACCTGGTATGGTGGCCCCTTCGATCCGAAGGACATCGACGAGAAGCGCATCCAGACCTATCTCGCCTGGTTTGCCGACCGCCGCCGTGGCCCTCTCGCAAGCCACCGGAGCGGCCGGCGCAAGAGCCGGGAGTAGGCGCGTGACATGC
The DNA here is from genome assembly GCA_016214125.1 of Rhodospirillales bacterium. GTDB lineage: Bacteria > Pseudomonadota > Alphaproteobacteria > Rhodospirillales > WMHbin7 > JACRPC01. The sequence continues at coordinate 77,143 of JACRPC010000021.1, forward strand.
TATGTCTACGTCCTGGGCAGCGATAGCCGTTATGGCATCCGGACCTATGTCGGTTGGACGCTCGATCTGGAGCGACGCCTGGCCCAGCACAATGCCGGCACCGGCGCTCGCTCGACCCGAGGGTACGGATGGAGCCTGCTCTACGCCGAGCGCCATGAGACACGCCAGGAGGCGATGAGCCGGGAATGGCATCTGAAGCGCGACCGGGCCCTTCGCAAGCATTTAGCCCAAGGCATCCTGTCTCCCGACCCCCCTCAGCTGAAATAGCTCGACCGAAACACTTTGCGGCCTCGCCGCAAGGGGCGGCGGATGACACCGGCGGCGGGCATGTCCTGCGGCCCAGCGTCGGTGGGGGGATCGGCAATCCCAACCTGGGCTTCGAGATCCTGCCACTTGGCCTCGGGCCAGCGGTCGGCGCCGAGAATCCAGGCCGCCGCCCGGGCGTAGACCCGGCAGTCGAGCGCCTCGTTGCGCTCTCTGAGCTTCTGCCATTCGAGCCGGGCAAAGCCGCGCCTTGTCTTGACCGTCACCAACTGCTCGGCGACCAGCTGCTTGCACCATTCGGCGTCGGCCCACGATGGCAGATGTACCGTTCCGGCCGGATAGCGGGCACCCCCGGCCAGATCTTCGTCGGTCGGGCGGTCGAGACGCAGGAAGCGATAGGTCTCGGTTTTGAAAGTTGATCCCGCCACCGTCCAGAGCCGGGCGCCGCGACGGACCTTTTTCCCGCCCTCGGTGGCGTCGACATAGGTGGGCCCCGAGACCGGGCTTGCCCGGTTGAAGCCCTCGACGCCCTTGACCGGCGCCACGTGAGCCACGCCCATCCGGCGCGCCCAGCCATAGACCGCCGAGGTCTCGTAGCCGGTATCGATGGCCAGACGGGCGATCTTCAGGGCAGCGCCGTTCGCGTGGGTCCAGGTCCGGGCGAGAACCTCTTCCAGCGCCGTCCAGGACTCGACCTTCTCGGGGCCGCCCTCGATGACGATGTGATCGGCCAGCCAGCTCTCCAGGCCCCGACCCCAGGCCCAGACGTCGATCTCGATCCGGTCCTTCTGGACGTCGGCCCCGGCAGTGAGGAACAGGGCGCCCGCGGGCACCGCGCCATTCGCCCACACCTCGCGGCGGTCGTAAAGCCGCTGCCAGTCCGGTGCTTCGCCGCTCTCGACCCAGGTTTCGCCCAGCATGGTGTTCTTGAACGCCTTGATGGCCTCGTCCGATCCTTGTGCCGCCTCCCAGGCCCGGGCGATGCGCTCCCAGGAGAGCCAGCCCACCGGCGAGTAAAGCGCCGACAGGTGAAAGCCGATGGTAAGCGAATCGGCCGAAGTGGCGGTGGCCCGCCACTCGCCCGACGCCATCATGGCGGTCTTGTGATGCTCGGCGATTTCGCCGTCGCAGGACTGGCAGACGTATCGGGCGGTTTCCGGACAGCCCTTCTCCCAGCGCAGGCGCTCGAACTTCAGCCACTGGTACTCCCCGCAGTGGGGACAGGGCAGGAAGAAGCGCCGCTGGTCGGAGGCCTCGTATTCGCGCTCGATCCGCGAGACGCCCTTGATGGTGGGAGTCGAGACCAGGAATATCTTGCGCCGGTGGGCGAAGGTGAGCGAGCGGGCCTCCGCCAGCGTCACCGGGTCGCCCTCTTCGTCGGCGGAGGCCGGATAGGCGTCCACCTCGTCGAGGAACAGGTAGCGGGCCGGGATCGAGCGCAGACCGACCGCCGAATTGGCCCCGGTCATCACCAGAATGCCGCCCGCGAAATCCTTGGACAACACCGTGTTGCCGGAATCCCTCGATCGGCTGGGGCGAACCTTGTCACGAAGGGCCGGGCATTCCTCGATCAGCGGATCGATGCGTTGCCGCGACGCCCGCTTGGCCAGTTCCACCGTCGGCTGGACGGCCAGCATGGGGCCGGGAGCCTGGTGAATGACGAAACCGATCATGTTGATGCCGGCCTCGGTGGCGCCGACCTGCACCCCCTTCATGAAGACGATGCGCTGGGCAGGGTGTCCCGGCGAGAGCGCATCCATGATCTCGCGCATGTAGGGCGTGCGCGCCGTGCGATAGCGTCCGGGCTCGGCGGCTGCCCGGGTGCTCAAGACCCGGTTTCGGTCGGCCCATTCGGAGACGGTGAGCAGCGGGTCGGGCCGAAGCCCCTCGGACCAGCTGCGGAGGATGTCGTCTACGCCATCGAACCCATCGGATTCACCCGAACTCGGGCCTCTAGCCGAAGGCAGAACCCGGGTTTGGCTCGGCCAGTTCGTCGAGGTGGGCGCGGACATGGGTCTCCAGGGCCTTCTGCATGACGTGCACCTCTGTCCCCAGCTCGGCGGCCATCAGGGCGGCGGCGCGGGCCGGCCAGTTGATCCAGGCATCGCGTTCCTGGCGGGCCAGCTTGAACACCACGGCAAGGGCGCGGGCGCGGTCGATCAACGCGCCTTTCTTCTCCTGGAGGCGCAGGCGGGCGAGATGGGCCTTGGCGACCTCGTGGGCGGTACGCGCCTCGACGAAGGTGATTCTGCCGGTCGGTAGTCCCTGTTCCTTCAGGGTCTCACGCACCGATCCCATTGCCGCCTCGGCCACCGGCTTCACTTTGGGCCTGACATCCTGGGCGTCGGCGGCAGGAGGGCGGCGCTTGGCGGGATCGGTGGCGGCGGCGCGCCTTGCGTCCGAGGCTTCCGCGTCGATAGTGCCGTCGGGCAGCAGCACCAGACGTCCGGCGGCCTTGGCCTTCTGCACCGCGCCCCGCGACAAACCCACATGGGCGGCATATTGCCGTTCGCTCATGCCCGGCATCCAGGCTCCTAAATCCAGAGAACAAAAATAATCTGTCGTTATTGCCAGCAAAACATACTTTTACAAACAACGTCAGACGATCATGCGTTCTTCAAATGAGGCGAAGCTGTTTCGCACCAGGGATGTGTTCGATAATTTTTATGACCTTGACCTCTTTGGTCAGGCCGGATGACGTCAAAGTCTGCTCTTCGCGGATTTGACAACGCAACGTGTCATTGGCGGATAGGGCTATCTTGCCTTCTAATGCTTGATTGAGAAATTCAACATCCTCCATATCAGCTGTAAACGGCTTGTCTCCGCCATCAGTAAATCGCCATTTGTAGCCGTCCCGAAAATGAGAAGTGACAATTCTTAGCCAGACCTCACGCTCACTGGATTCGATTTGTGGTACCTCATCGACCGGCTCAGGAATCTTGAAAGAGGAGCGGTCACTTACTGTTAATAAGACTTCGCCGTCAGAATTCTTCTCTCCAATTTTCAACGAGGTCACGCCAGGCACACCAAGGGCCTTATCGCTAAATTCCTCAAGTGCCTCTCGTGTCGGAAGGTTTTCCAACAACTCAATCGTTCTGTTATCAACAATGATAGTGGTTTGGTTCGCCGTGATCACTGTCGTACCATCACCTCGGTCGTTGATCATGTCGGGGCGCCGCCCTCGTAGAAGCTTGATCACAGTGAATAGGCCAGCCACTGGAACCCCAAGAATGGTTCCTCCCTTAATCAGCAGGTCAAGCAACTGATCCGCAGCAACAACACGATCTGGGTTCTCGACGACAGCGTCGAGAATGTCTCTAATAGCGTCGACCATTGAAATGTCGATGCTTAATAGGGCTTCAAAGCAAGCCTCATTTGTAGCGCGAAGCTTGAGGCGCGCGCGCGCACGATCCCCGTTGAGTGCGCGATTTGCAGTCTGAATAACATTGCCAAGGGCAAGAAGCGCTGGAGCGAGATCGTTGACGTCGATCTCACCACCCCTAAACGGCTCACCGTCGAAGGCTATCCGGAACGACGAACGTTTCATCCTTCTATGCGCCTCTGCTGCCGATTATAGAGAGCTTCTTGTATCATATTATTGAGATTTCTTACCGGATTATTGGCGCTTTAAGCGGTGTTTTTGTGCGCAGGACAGCCTCACATGGGCGGTATATTGCCTTTCGCTCATGCCCGGCATGGGGTTGATCCGTTTCTTTTAGAAGAGAGCCGAACACGAGCCGCCGGGATCAAAATCCCGGCGGTTTCGTGGTGGTGGCCGTGGGGTTCAATTGCTGGTCTGGTCGATGCCGGTAACGTAGGCCCCGCTTTGATTCCACGATCCTTCGTCGATTTCCCATTCGGTGTCGGTGCTGGCGTGCAGCTTGGCGAAGGCCGCCGTCTCGGCCTGTTCCTTGGTTTCTGCCTCGACCTCGATGACGGTGCTCTCGGTGACGTCACGGGTGATGATCACGCGGAAGGTCGGCATGGGTCATTTCCTTCCGGCGGCAAGGCCGGCCTCGTAGGCGGCCTCGAGCGCTTTCCTGATGGCCCAGACCGGGATTTCGTGGAAATCGAAACTGTCCCGTTTGCGGGTCTCCAAGGTTTCAATGCTAAGGGTGCGGGTGGCGATCTCCCGGATGATGCTGTCGCGGTCGGTCATGGCGCCCTCCTCAGTGACGGTTGCCGCCGGACGACAGGAACTCTCCTGTGGTGCCGTCCTGCACGCGACCGAGGAGTTCCAGAACCTGGACCCAAGGAATGGTGACGAGCGGTTCCGCGAAGGCGTCCGGCTGGTCGGGCTGCCAGCCCTCGCGGGTCGAGCCGAAGAAACCATCCTGGCTGATGCCGATCAGGGTGCCGACATGGACGTTCTCGCGCTTCTGGAACTCGGCGACGGCGCGGGCAAGGTCGTGGGTGGTAAGGCCGCGTGCCGCAAGGGTCGCCTGTCCCGCCGGGCTCTCGATGTGATGGACGGTGTATTCGGGCTTCCTTGCCATGGTTCAGCCCTCCACCCGGATGGCGTACACGCGCCCCCTTCGGTCGACCTTCTCCGAGGTCACGTCAAGCCCGAGCTTCTTCTTGAGCGCTCCGGCGATGGCGCCGCGCACCGTGTGGGCCTGCCAGCCGAAGGCAGCGACGATCTCGGCGATGGATGCGCCTTCGGGCCGCCTCAGCATATCGATCAGTTGGGCCTGCTTGCTGTCGCGGGGCTTGCGCTCCGGCTTTGCGGAAGACGGGGGCAGGACGATTCCGATGCCGGAAATCGTCTCGCCCTCGGGCGTCACCGCCTCGATGCCAGCGGCCTGCAGGACATCCTGGACGGAAAGGTGGCTTTCCTTCATCAGGGCCTTCAGGCGATCGAGGGCCTTGCCCTTGTAGTTGAATGCTTTGGGGCTTACCGCTTCACCGGTGAGAGTTGAGATGGCGGTCGCGATCTGCGCGACGGTGAACTTCTCCAGGGTGACGTTGTTCTTGGCGGTCATGGGAATCTCCTTCGGGTGACGGCACCACGACCATCGCGGCGCTGCTACCACCCGAAGCCCCGCCGGGCAAACCCGGTCGGGGCCAGAGGGGGGCCGGTTCTTCAGTCGGCTTCGGCCAGGATCTCGAAGTGGGTAACGAAGCCCGTGAGGTGAGGCAGCCCGCGCGGTATCCCGGTCTCCCGGCTGGTGCGGCGGCTGATGGTCCAACCCATCCAGCGCTCGATGGCCGCTTCGATGGCGGGCTTGAGGTCAAGCCCGTCAACCAGCCCGTTGGCAACGTCGTCGGCGAAGTGGCGGCCGTAGCGGCTGTCCAGGAAATCGCGTACCGCCGTGTCCGGGCATCCGGTGGCCTTGGCAACCGCTGTCATGGCCTGCGGCCAGGCCTGGACGGGATCGGCGCGGTGGGCGATGGTGCCCCAGAATCCCCAGGCGGTGTTGGTGGTGGGCAGGGTCGTTTCGATGTTCATGGCGTCATCTCCATCCTTGATGGCGTCCATGAAGGCGCTGCTTGAGGGAACAGCCAAGCTCATAAGCGGATCATTTGATTGCTTTGTTTTGGCAATCTGGATCATTCGATGATCGGAGCCCAAGGTGTCGAGTCTCAAAGCTCATGATCCCAATTTGATGGTGAGGTAGCGGCCAGGAAACCGCGCCGACGCTAGCGCCTTAGCCTGCTGGCAGGCTTCCGTGTAAGTGCCGTCGAAAAACACCGGCTCGGGATCGCCTGGCAGATAAAAGGCCCAATGCCCCCGGCCATGCGGTTTGCGCCCGTGCGCGAACTGGAACTCGCTCGTGCTGATCTCGATTCTGCCCTTGTGTCGTCCGGTCATGGCCGTTCCTCCGATGGTGATGGCGTCCATGAATGCGCTGTTTGCGGGAACAGCCAAGCTCATAAGCGGATCATTTTATGATCGTTGGCGCATGGCCTCGAACAGCCTGCGAAGCGAGTACGAGCGGACGATGGACACAACCGTGAAAACCAAGCCCAGAAGCAAATTGTCCGACAGGCTGGCGTAAAGGCCGAACAGCGGGAACACCAGCGCCTGGGTGGCAACGGCGATACCATAGCCGACGGCGACGTTGGCCGCCGCCTCGGCCATCGACATGCGGTGAGACTGTTTCAAGTCGCCTCGCGTCCGGCCGCCAGATCATCGAAGGCCGTTCCGTCCGCATCGAGCACGGCCTTGGCCCCGGTGAGCTTTTGCCAGCGCTTCACGATGACGTCGCAGTAGCGAGGATCGATCTCGATCCCGAGACCGACGCGCCCGGTGGTCTGGGCGGCGATCAAGGTGGTGCCAGAGCCGCAGAAGGGCTCGTAGATCGCATCACCCTCGGTGCTGTTGTTGAGGATCGGGCGGCGCATGCATTCCACAGGTTTCTGGGTGCCGTGGATGGTGGCCTCGTCCTCCTCGCCTTCATGACCGATGGTCCAGACGGTGGCCTGGTCGCGGGCACCCTGCCAATGGCCCTTGGTGCCTTCGCGCACCGCATACCAGCAGGGCTCGTGCTGCCAGTGGTAGTCGCCGCGCCCCAGCACGAAGCGGGGCTTGGCCCAGATGATCTGAGAGCGGATGCGGAAGTCGCAGACCTCCAGGCTCTCGGCGACCGTGCGGGCATGGACGCCCGCGTGCCAGACATAGGCCACGTCGCCGGGGAACAGCGCCCAGGCCTCGCGCCAGTCGGCCCTGTGGTCGTTGGTCACCTTGCCGGTGCGGGAGGTGGCGGAGACCCCGGCCTCGTTGCGCCAGCCGGGATCGTAATCGACCCCGTAGGGCGGATCGGTCACCATCAGGTGAGGAACCGCCCCGGCCAGGAGCCGCTCGACGTCGGTGGCCACGGTGGCGTCGCCACAGAGCAGGCGATGCTTTCCGAGCAGCCAAAGATCACCAGGGCGGGTGATGGGGTCGGCAGGCGGCTCGGGAACGTCGTTTTCGTCACCATCTCCAAGGCCGTCCCCGACCTCCTCAGCCAGCAGCCGGTCAAGGTCGTCATCGGAAAATCCGAGCAGGTCGAGATCGAAGCCGTCCTCGCGCAAGCGGGCCAGTTCGGCGGACAACAGCGCATCGTCCCAGCCGGAGTTGAGGGCGATCTGGTTGTCGGCCAGACGGAAGGCGCGTGCCTGGGCGTCGGTGAGATGGCCGAGCCGGATCACCGGCACCTCGGCTAGCCCAAGACGGCGGGCTGCCATCAGACGGCCGTGGCCGGCGATCAGTACGTCCCGCTCGTCCACCAGGCAGGGGACATTGAAGCCGAACTCGGCGATCGATCCCGCGATCTGCACCACCTGGTCATCGCTATGGGTGCGGGCGTTGGCGGCATAGGGCAGCAGGCGCTCAATGGGCCAGCGCTCGATCTGGAAGGAATCATGGGGCATGGGTAATGTCCTTGCCGCCATTCGACAATTGCGCGCCTGAGCGCCCAGCAGCGACGGCCTCGAAAGTTTGGCCGGTTTCGGCGTGGATCACCGGAACCTTAGAAAACAGCTCACGCCAGCGCAGGATCGCGACGTCGACATATTCGGGCGCCAGTTCCAGGGCGCGGACGCGCCGTCCGGTGCGCTGTCCGGCAACCAGCGTGGTGCCGGAGCCCGAGAAGGGTTCGTAGACGAGACAGCCTTCGTCCGAGTAGGTCTCCAGGGCGAACTCGGCCAGCTTGACCGGGAATACCGCCGGATGCTCGGTTTCGATGCCGCGCGCCTTGTGCCGCGTGATGCGGATGACGTTGTCGGGAATGCGGGTCTCCTGGACGCCCTGGCCGGCATGGGTCCATTCGCCGACATGGCCGTCCTTGGCGCGCATGCCGCCGTGACTGTCGTTGACGTGCCCGGCCCATTTGCAGGGCACCGTCTTGTTGGGCCTGCGGGCTTGGCGGTTGAAGTGGAAAACGAACTCGAAGGCCGGGGCAAGTCGTCCATTCCAGTCGCCTGGCAGGCCCGGCCCCTGGTCCCAGACGTAAAGCCCGAAGCGCCGCCAGTTTTGGCCGCGCATCCATTCCAGCCAGTTTTGCCAGTAGGGCTGCCATTCGTTGGCGCGGTGGATCAGGCCCAGATTGACTAGAGCCTGGCCGTCGTCGGCCATGGGGATGTGTGCGAAGACGCCCTGCATCAGGGCGTCCCAATCGCCAATGCCGCCGGTGGTGTAATCCCGCTGATTGCCGTAGGGCGGCGAGGTGAAGAGCAGCGAGGCCCGCTCACCCTCCATCAGGTGGGCGACGACTTTCGGATCCGTGCTATCGCCGCAGAGCAGGCGGTGATCGCCCATGATCCAGAGATCGCCTGGCCGCGATACCGGATCGCGGGGTGGCTCCGGAGCTTCGTCCTCCAGTCCCTCGCCCGGCTTGCCATCCTCTTCCGGGGTGTCGTCGAGTGGGGCCATCAGGTGGTCGAGTTCGGTCTCGTCGAAGCCGGTCAGCACCAGATCGAACCCGTCGCCGTTGAGGGCATGGAGTTCGGCAGCCAGCAGTTCCTCGTCCCACCCCGCGTTCAATGCCAGCTTGTTGTCGGCCAGCACGTAGGCACGCCGTTGGGCGTCGGTCAGGTGGTCGAGCACCAGCACCGGCACGACTTCGAGCCCGAGCCGCCTGGCGGCCAGCACCCGCCCGTGTCCGGCGATGATGTTGCCCTGGCCGTCCACCAGCACCGGGTTGGTCCAGCCAAACTCAACGATGGAAGCGGCGATCTGCGCCACCTGCTCGTCGGAATGCCTCCGGGCGTTCCGGGCATAGGGGATCAGCCGGTCGAGCGGCATTTGCTCGACCGCTTCGGGAAGCGGATGGGCCATGGGGCAGGTGGATTCCTGGAACTGGATTCCGAAGGTGGACTCCGGTCGGCTTCCGGCTGGACTCCGTCGGGGTCTAGAAGCCACCTCGGGTGTCCAGGTCAATGCTTTGAATTGTCGCAGGTTTCAGGAAGCGTCCGGGGGTGGACTCCACCCGGCGGCTTCCCAGATTTTCGGGCTGGCGGTAGCGAACTTTCGGGCTGTTGCCCCCAGCATACGTTATCGGCCAGGGAGGACCCGTGATTTCAAAGGGTTAGCCGAAATCTGGTGGAATTGAGTGTCCGTTTTGGTGCGCGGAATGCCCTCGGATGGCTTTGCGCTTTCCAGGGAGGTGTGTTATAAAACGGCTGTAGATACACAAATAGACAGCCGTTTTATAACATGGCGACACCTTCCATTCGAGCCGATTTCCGCCGCACGGCAGCCGAGAGAGCCCTCGACATCATTTCGAAGGGTGGGATGGTCCGGCTGCGCGAGATCAAGGGCGCCGGCATTCCGGAGGTCGTCGTCGCCAGGCTGGCCAAGGCTGGTCGGATTGTTCGGCTCGCCCGCGGCCTTTACCAGATGCCGGATGCCGATCTTCATGCGGGCCACACGCTTGCGGAGGTCGCCAAGATCGTCCCAAAGGGCGTCGTCTGCCTGATCTCGGCCCTTGCCTACCATGAACTCACTCTGCAGATGCCGCCGTTCGTCTGGGTCGCGATCGAGGGGCATACCCGCCAACCCTGCCACAGCTACCCGCCTATGCGTTTCGTGCGGTTCAGCGAGCGGGCACTGAGCGAGGGAGTCGAGCAACATCTGATTGAGGGTGTCCACGTCAGGATCACCAGTCCGGCCCGGACCATCGTTGACTGTTTCCGGTTTCGCAACAAGATCGGAGTCGACATCGCCGTTTCGGCTATGCGCGAAGCCCTGCGGAAACGCAGATGCACTTCCGACGAGATCGCCCGGCATGCGCGATCGCTCCGCATCGCGAATGTGGTTCGGCCCTACCTCGAGGCGATGACGGTCGATGAAACCTAAAACTAAAACTTCCGCAATGGAAGCCAGTGTCCGGTCCCGCCTTGCCAAGCTCGCGCGCGCGAAAGGGATCAACCTGGAACTGCTGCTGGTCCGCTATACGCTCGAGCGGCTGCTCTACCGGCTTGGGCAATCACAGTATGGCAGCCGGTTCATTTTGAAAGGTGCGATGTTGCAGACGGTCTGGCTCGATGATCTTTTCCGACCGACCCGTGATCTTGATCTTCTCGCATATGGAGACCAAAGCACGGAGCATGTGAAGACCGTGTTTGGAGAAATCCTCTCAATCAAGAGCGATGATGGAATCCTCTTCGATATTGAAAGTCTTTCCGTTGAACCGATCCGCGAGCAAACCGAATATGGTGGACTGCGCATTGAGGCCACCTCCCGTCTGGCGGGGGCCAGGATCAAGGTTCAGATCGACCTGGGGTTCGGCGACGCGGTGACGCCGCAGGCGAAGAAGATCGATTATCCCGTCTTGCTTGATTCCCCGATGCCAAAAATTCTGGCCTATCCAAAGGAAACCGTTGTAGCCGAGAAGCTCCAGGCCATCGTAGTCCTGGGGGCTAACAATGGGCGGATGAAGGATTTTTATGATCTCTGGATGATGTCTCAGCACCTTGCCTTCGACGGGGCTCTGCTGGCGAAGGCGGTCGCGGCCACCTTTGCCCGTCGGCAGACGCCGCTTCCTGCGGAAACTCCGGTTGGATTGAGCCGCAATTTTGCCATGGACGCCGATGCGATCAAACGCTGGGGGTTTTTCAGAACACGCAATGTTCTGAATCAACCACCCGGATCGCTTGACAGCGTGGTTGCGGAATTGAACGCCTTCCTCATGCCTGCCATTGCTCTCGCAAGAGAACCGGACTCATCACCAATAATGTGGGAGCCCGGCGGGCCATGGAAACCCTGACCGCCCGCGCGCGCCTCGCCTGAGGATAGTCCCGAAACTGCCAAAATCCGGCTCACCTGTCTCACCTCAAAGTGTTTCCATCGTTTCGACCTCGCTGGCCTGTTCCGACGGCCCATGTCCGCTTGCCGTGCCGTTGGCGGCCTGCCACATCTCGACCAGCGCCATGCGCGACAATTTGCGTCCCGAGTGGCCGTTCAAAAAAATCGCGATCAGCTGGAGCGAGCCGACCCAGTGACGCCAGAGGGCGGCGCGTGACTTTCCGAAGCGGTGGCAGGCGACCTTCCAGGGCATCCGGTCGGCCCTGGCCCAGAGCAGCTTGGCATCCTCGGGTTCCAGCCAGCCCAGCCAAGCCATGGCTTCGTCCATGCGGGTGATGGCGCCAGGGGAGGGAGGACCACGGCGGATACGTGGGGCCTCCCGGCCGAACGCTTCCCAGAACTCCCGGACGATCGGAGGCCAGGTGCTGAAGAAGCCCTGAATGCGGTGCTCGGGCAGGCGCCGAAGCGTGTCGGATGCTTCTTCCAGCCTTTCCTCGACCATCGTGGCGGTCCAGCGCGGGTCAACCATGACACGCCTCCCTGTCCGGACGCTGGCCGTAGAGCTTGGTGCCCAGCTGCTTGACCAATTCGCGCTCGGGCCAGGTGAGGCGGTGGTCGTCTTCGGCGATCACCAGGACACCCTGCTCCTTCCAGCCGTCGCGCTTGACCTGCTCGGGGTCGCTACGCTTGCCGCCATAACCATTTGGGAACCACCTCATCGCACACCTCCCCGGGTCTCGATGGCCCAGAGCAGGATGGCGATGGCGTCGGCTTCGTTGTCGTCGGCGGGAGCGAAGCCTCGTGCGGTGACGGCGGCGATCATCGCCTGCTTGTCGGCATTACCCTTGCCGGTGACATGGCGTTTGATAGCACCGACGGGAACTCCCTCGTAGGGCAGGCCCTTCTGTTCGCACCAAGCCGCGAGATGGGCGAGGAAACCGCCATAAATATGGGCGGCGTCCGTGCCCGCGTGGCGGCGAACCTCCTCGAAGTAGACAGCACCGAGTGCCGGGGACTGCCGCAGCATCTCGTCCAGCCAGGAGCGAAAGCGCAGGTAGCGCATCCCACCACCCTCGTAGCGCCCGGGCCGGAAGGCCATGGTGCCGGAGACTATGGTTTTGTCACCGAGGCGCATGGCCCAGCCGGTGGTGGTGCCGAGATCGAGAGCCAGGATCGCGGAAGGATGATCGTTGGCGGGCATTGGCGCCGTGGCAGCGAGTGCCCTGGCGGGTTCGGGTATGGTCATGGAGACCTCCTCGTGGTTCGAGCGGTCGGGGCGGGGGCAATGTCCGGGCCGGGACGGTGCCGCCGCCCGAACCCGATGAAACGGGATTCGGTCTGGCATGCCGGTTCGCCGCCAGGACGGCGGGCGAATTCCTCAAATCGCTCAGGATTTCTCAAGAAGATGGCTTGGCCGCCAACTCCTTGATGAATCATATATAAAATCAAATCTCTCAAATTCCTCAATTCCTCAATCAGGGTGTGGGGGAGACCCCACGGCCCCCCGCGCGTACACACCCCGCGTGAGGAATTGAGGAATTTGAGGAATCCGGTCTGCGCCCTTGTGTTCCAAAGGGTTGGCATAATTCTGATGGGGATGAGGAATTCCCCGTCCTTGAGGAATTCGGCCGTCATGACCGTCCCCCATCGACCGTCCGGTAGACCAGGGCAGGCTTGGTCACAGTGGTCTTCATGGCAGTAGCGACCATTCCGGCCTCGACCAGGGAGGCGATGATTTCGTCGCGCTGGCGCTTGTCGAGAAACTGGGTGCGACGGATCAGATCGTTCTTGCTGATCCCGGCCGGGCCGACGGCGCGAATGGTCTCCATCATCCGCTTGTGGTTGCGCTCGGTGTCGTTGTCGGCGACGCGGCGTTCGATCTCAACAATGGTGCGCTCCGCGAAATGCCGCACGAAGGCGATGGCCCATTCGGTATCGTCGAGGCGGATGACGGGCGAGACCGGATCAAGGGCGACGGCGCGCACCAGGGCAACCTTGGCGGCGTTCTCGGCCACCCGGGCCAGGATCGCGGTGAAGGGGGTTCCCCGCGCCTCGCGCAATTGCCTGGTGATCTCGTTGGACAGGGCCGCGAAGGTCTCGCGCGCATCAGGGGCCGTGGGCACGATCATCGGATCAATGCCAGTGGTCGTGTCCGTGGTCAAACCGGAGAGATTCCCGGTGGGCTTCCGTCCGCCGCCTTCGGAGATCCGCTTCAGCTCTTCCAGCAGGCCGGGCGGAGAGCGACGGATGCCGGTCGCGGCATTCTCTTCCGGGTAGTCGTCCTCGGTCTGGACGATGATGAAGCGGGCCAGGGAGCCGTCGACCACGTTGGCGGACTGCAGGGCGTTCCAAAAATGCAGCGGTGCGGTGGTGCCGTAGATGCAGAGGCAGGGCTGATTGATATCGCGGCGCTCGTTCTTTCCATCCCGGTTGGCGTATTCCGCGCCCAGGAAGATGCCGCCCGCCGATGTGTAGAGTTCGGTCATGTTGTCGATGATCTCGGTGATGTGGCGGGGGCTGCGCTTGCGGTCGGCGGCGGCCGACAGGAACATGCCGAACTCGTCGATCTGAAAGAGGATGGCGGGCTGGCGGTGGATGGCGGTGAGCAGCCCGGCTCCCGAGGCGATCTTGTTGCCGCCGAGGTAGGCCCCGAGCCCAGCCTCGACGAACAGCTCGTTGACGATCTCGCGGCTGTGGTTCTTGCCCGACCCGCTGTCAGCGATGCCGACGATGTAGAGGTTGCTGCGCAGGTTGGTCTCGGTCCGGTACTTGCGGCCCATCAGCGCGCCCAGAGCGCAGAGGCTGGACGCCAAGGCGAGGAGTGGCTGGGGCCGGCGCGCGGTGGCCAGCATGTAGTCGGTCATGGCACCCAGCACGCCGCCGGGAATCGCGAGATCGAACCTGGCGGCGGGCTTGGCCTGAAGGGACTCGACCGGCGTCTGTACCTGGGCCAACAGCCCGGCAGCGGGATGGACGGGATCGCGGGGCGCCGTACCGTCCAGCACCAGGGCGGGATCGGGCTTCCAGCCGCGTTCCATGGCATGGTGGTAGAGGGTGCCGGCGCCGATGGCGGTGGGGCGGAAGCTGGCCCAAGCCTTGGCCGTGACGTCGTGGAGGTTCTTGGCCGACTGGGCGGACCAGGCGGCGAACAGGTCGCTTCCGTCCTCGCCCAGCGCTCCCTTCAATGCCATGCCGATGCGAACCCAGGAATCGTAGTCGAGATCGGCGTTGGGGATGAAGGCAAGCGCCTCCCGGATCGCCTCGAAAGTGCCGGCCAGGGCATGGGCGGGTGTTCCTTTGGCTGTCGAGGCTGGCAGGACGGTGGGCTTCAGCTCTTCCGGCAGCAAGGCCAGAGCGGCCTCCAGCCAGGCGGCGACACCCTCCTCGGTGACGGTGGGAAGATCTTCGATCCCCACCGACAGCGGGCTTTCCTCCGGCCAGTCATAGGGCTGGCCGGTGTCGGGATGGACGGCGAAGGCCACGAACTGCCGACCATGCGCCAGGATTTCCAGGGGCGCGCGCTTGGGGCCGGAGAATGAAGCTTCCGTCCGGTAGACCAGCAGCCGCTTGGGGGCCTTGCCGATGCGCAGCAGGGGCGTGTCGCCCAGCATCTCGCGGGCCAGAGCCTCGAGGCGATGGGCGAGTTCCGAATCGAGCACGTCGATGTCGACGCCGACCACGACGCCGCAGGCGATGCCGATGGCGCAGTCGGGCCACTTCTCCCAGATCTCCACTTCGTTCAAGGTAGTCGGGCGGTCGCAGTGGCGGGTCCAGCCGGGCTGATCGCGCCATTCGCCGCGGTGGAATCGACCCGGCTTCTTTGTGCCCGGCCAGATGGGGATGACGGGCCACCCCTGGTCCACCAGCCGGGCGCCATGCCGCGCCATAAAGTCGTTGATCATCAAAGTGGCGCCTCGCCGGTGGCGCGATCGAGGCTTTTCTTGTCCCGGCCTGCCAACTCGCGGAGATGGTCGCAATAGCCGGTGACGATGGCCTCGACGAAGGTGAGCCATTCGGTTTCCGAAAGCAGGGCGAGATCGGTCCGGCCCAGGCTGTCCAGGACCTCGCCGCCCATCATCCCGCCCTTGCGGATGGCGGCTTGTTCATTGGGTGTGGGATCGATCATGGCCCCCCTCTTCTCGGCGATGATGTGAAGGCAGCTCATGGAACAGGCGGACAGGGATGGCCGATTGATCCCGATCAGCGAGGGGGCGAAGCCGAAACCGCGTCTTTCGCGGCGGCAGACGGCGCAGATCACGAAAATCTCGCATCGACCACCTCCGTGAACCGGCCGCTGGGCCGCACGGCGATCTCGGCGGGAACCAGCAGTTCTTCGCTCTGTTCGAGGGCCTGCTCCACCGTGGCCGGCATCGGGAGATTGGGTGCACGGCGCCGCCACCAGGCGACCGCCTTCTCGCGGGCGTAGCCGGTGTGCTCGATGCAAACCCATTCACGGTGGCGTACCAGGCCGCAGCGGTAGTCGACCCGCAGGCTGGGCGGCTTGCCGGGCTTTTCGTGGAGGTCGTAGGCAACGTCGGTCACTGCCACCCATTGCGGCTTGCCCGAGGACAGGATCTCGAGCGTGCTGGCCGAGGCCTCGATCTTGATCTCTGGCGGTGGGAAGACGTGGCCGCAGTCGGGGCACTCCCGGGTAGCCGCCGCCAGGATGCTGTCACAATCAGGGCAGACCTTGACCGGGGCCTCGCCGTCGCCCTTGCCGGGCTCCCTGGGCGCCACCGCGTCGATGGGACCGTGGCGGGCGACATTGCCGGCGAAGTCCAGCACCAGGCAGTTGTCCTTGGCCGGAGACAGCCGGGTGCCGCGTCCAGCCATCTGCACGTAGAGCCCGGCCGACTTGGTGGGCCTCAGCATGGCGATCAGATCGACGGCGGGGGCGTTGAAGCCGGTGGTCAGCACCCCCATGGAGGCGAGGCAGCGGATTTCTCCCTTCTTGAAGGAGGTGACGATCCGGTCGCGCTCGGTCTTGGGTGTGTCGCCGAAGATGGTGGCCGAGGTGTAGCCGCGCGCCCGGATCGCCTCGGCGACGTGGCCGGCGTGGTCGACGCCGGAGCAGAAGGCGAGCCAGGAGCGGCGGTCTTCTCCGTAGGCCACCATCTCGTCCACGGCGGCGGCTGTGATGTCGTCCCTGTCGACGGCGGCCTGCAATTGGCTGGGGATGAACTCGCCGCCCCGGCTGCCGACTCCGGTGACGTCGAGGCGGGTGGCGGCGGCCTTGCTGACCAAGGGACAGAGGTATCCCTGGTCGATCAGCTCACGCACCGAGACCTCGTAGGCGATGTCGGAGAACAGGGCGTCCTCGCCCTTGTGCAGGGACCCGGAGTCCAGCCGGTAGGGTGTGGCGGTGAGACCGATGATCTTAAGGTAGGGGTTGATGATGGCGAGGTCGTCCAGGAAGCGCCGGTACATGGTGTCGGAGGCTCGCGGGATCAGGTGCGCTTCGTCCACCAGCACCAGGTCGCAGCGCTGGACGTCGTAGGCCCGCTTGTGGATCGACTGGATGCCGGCGAACAGGATGCGGGCGCCGATATCGCGCCGTCCCAGTCCCGCCGAATAGACTCCGGCCGGGGCGTCGGGCCAGAGGCGCATCAGCTCGGCGAAGTTCTGGGCAATCAGCTCGCGGACATGGGTGACGATGAGGATGCGCTGGTCGGGCCATTGCTCCAATACCTCGCGGATGAAGGTGGCCATGACGAGGCTCTTACCCCCGGCGGTCGGGATCACCACGATGGGATGGCCGGAGCGGCGGCCGAAATAGTCGTAGATGCCGTCAATGGCGGCACGCTGGTAGGGGCGGAGCGTCAGCATGGGCGGGCTCCATTGATCCAGGTGCCGCCCGCCTTCAGGCCGTACTCGACCCAATCGTCGCCTGCATCCAGCACGACGCCCGGCACCAGATCGGGGATGAAGAGGTGGCGCTCGCAGGTCCGGCGCTGGTCTGCCGGAGAAAGTGGGCGATCCCACCGCGCGCAGTGCCAGCCGCCCACAACCGGCGTGCTGTGAAGGCAGGAGCGGCAGGTGGTCGCGGCGGCACCTCCCTCATGGCAGACTTCGCGGTGCTCACAGAGCCGGCATTGCCACCAAGCGGGGTCATCGGAGATGCGGGCGGGCAGATGCTGGGCGAAAATGATCCGCTCGGCCTTCGCCAACAGCCTTTCGCCTTCCGCCCGGTCGGCGGGGAGGCGTTCGACATGGATCTGGTCAGTGTCTTTGCAGACCGCCACGTACATGGCCCGTGTCAGGCCGGTGAGATGCATGTAGACCTGCATCTGCGCAAAGTGCCTGGGCTTGGATGCCCGCACTCCGTCGCGGCGCAACTCGGCGAAGGACTTGGCGGAATGGGTCTTGAACTCGAGGACGTGCCAGGTCTTCGGTGCTTCCAGGAGCCCGATGGCGACGGCATCCAAAGAGCCGCCGAAATGGCCGCCGCAGGCCTCGACGCGCCATTGCCGCCCGGTATCGGGATCGACGTCGAGCACCGTGGCGCCGGTGCGTCGGAGGTTGCGCACGATCCGGGCTTCCTCCAATTGCCCGGTCTCGAACAGCCTTAGGATGCGTCCGGGAAAGTGGGAGCGGGTGGTCCAGTGGAAGTCATGCCAGAGGGCGCGCTCACAGTTCTTGCCGATCAGGGACGCGCCCAGATGGTTTCGGAAGCCGTCGTCGGCCTCGATCTCGTAGGCGGCAAAGATCGCCTCGACGGTGGGGGTAGGACGAGGAGGCAGGACGGCCATCACTCACCACCATTCGCGTTCAGGCGGCGGTGCGCCTCGTCCAGCACATCCCGCCATTCGGCGTCGTCGTAGTCCTCGCGCACCACCTCGATCAGGTGATCCTTGAAAGTCTCCTTGCGGCCGGGCAGGTCCGCCATGTGGGCCATCACCAGCTCGACCTCGCGCAGCTTGTGGCGAAGTGCCGTCTTGGCCCGGTGAAACCAGCGAGGGTCCATGCGGCCCCGTTCGCCTTGGCGCTCGATATCCGCGGCGGCGATCTGCGCCTTGATGGCGGCGATGTCGTTTCGGAGATTCGCCAGCCGGGCGCGGCACTCGGCGCGGCTGGTGGGCAAGCAGTTTGTTATCTTCGTATCCATGGCGTTCTCCGATCGGCCGGGGCCGTGGAGATGTCCCCGCAATTGAAGAGCGGGGACGCTCCACGGCATCGAGGAATCCCACCACCTCGTCTTGAAACGGGGGCGGCGGTCTCCCGTGACCCTCACGCGCTCTTTCGCCAGGGTGGCGTCGGCCCGGTCGGACGTGCCACCGGAGCCGGAGCGGAAGATTTGGCCGATATGGCGGCGCGCGTGGGTGCGACGGCTGGTGGCTCGCCGGGTCGTTCCAGCGGCAGGTAGCGGAGCGTGTTGGCGGGGCCATAGCCTTCGGTCTTCGACGGCTGCACCCGCACGTCCGCCATCATGGGCACCAAGTGAAGCTCCTCGCTGTCCTGGACCTGCATGCGGCCGGTGGCGTGGCAGATGGCCGACAGCGTCCGCTGGGCGATCTCCACCGTGGTCGGATTGCTGTTGACGAGGTTCAAGCGGTCGAACAGCTTGCGGCCCTGGAATTCACCTTCCAGCACGTCCAGTTCCAGCCACAGATACTGGCCCTGGCCATCCTTGGTGGCGCGCATCTCGCTGGCAACGATCTGCACCACGTAGCGCTCGGGGGGCAGGAGTTCGATCGGCTTGCTGGGCTCGACGGCGGTGGCGTCGAAGGTGGCTCCGAAATGTGCCATGGGTCGGGTTCCTTTTCGGGTTACGGATTGCTGGGAGTGGGTTCGGTGGGGAGGCCGGTCGGCATGGCGCCGGCGAAGGCATCCCAGGAGAGCGGCAGGACGTCGGGCAGGCCGTAGCGGTTCTTGGCCAGGAAGGCCGGGCGCTCGGCGGTGTAGAGGACGCGCTCGCCGGAGCCCAGGGCGCGGGTCACCTTCTTGTTGAAGCCGACCTCGGACTTGACCGTGCTGATCCGGTAGTTGGCGAACAGCACCGCGTCGGAATGCTCCTGAAGCAGGGCCGCGGCGCGGCCGTGGAGCTTGATGATGTAGCGGTCGTAGGGCTCGTGCTCGGGGCTGTCGAAGCGCTTGATCTCGGTGTGGGCGATCTGGATGATGGCGAGACCCTTGTCGTTGCGCAGCGCATTGAGCCCGTCCAGGTACTGGCGCCAGAGATCCAGTGCGGCGACGTAGCCCTTGCCATAGCCCGCGTCCTCGATGGACTTCCAGCCATTGTCCTTGCAGGCCTGGGCCCAGATCAGCGGCTCCAGCCAGTCGATGCTGTCTACCACCACGGTGCGGAAGGCGTGTTCCTCGGTATAGAGGGCGGCCAGCGCCTCCATCACCTCATCGAAGCTTCGGGCCAGCGGAAAGTGGGGGACGTCCAGGGTACCCAGTCCGTCCTCGGTGAGGATGAACACCGGGTCGGGCGCGCCAGCCGCGAAGGTGCTCTTGCCCACCCCGGCCACGCCGTGGATCAGGATGCGAGGCGCTGTAAGCGAGGTGCTGCGTTTCAAGGATGCGAGGGAGATGGCCATTACTTGGGCTCCTTTCCGAGTTCAATGCGCCAGGCGGGTTTGCCGACGGCGACGGTGCGGGCGGGTTCGAAGGCGGTGCGGATCGAGGACGGCCAGGCGCCGTAGGCCCGTTCCGACACCTTGAATTCGGTGGCGACGTATTCGGCGGGGTTCTCGCCGGATGCCCGGATATCGGCGACCAGGGCTGCGAGCTTCTCCTGGTCCCAGCGGACCTTCTTGGGCAGATCGGCGATGACGACAAAACCGCCGTCCTCGATCCGCACCGTGCCGGTGTTGCGGCCTTCGGCGCGGCGAAGTGCGGTGGCACGTTCGCCGTAGCGGAGATCAAGGCCGGTGCGCAGGACGGTCTCGGCCCGGGCCAGTTCGGCGGCGGAGGAGTCCAAGTCTTCCAAAAGCAGGGACAGTTCCCCGGG
This sequence comes from Rhodospirillales bacterium, assembly GCA_016214125.1. Classification (GTDB taxonomy): domain Bacteria; phylum Pseudomonadota; class Alphaproteobacteria; order Rhodospirillales; family WMHbin7; genus JACRPC01. The sequence continues at coordinate 97,089 of JACRPC010000021.1, forward strand.
CGGGAGGCCTGCGACATCGCCGGGATCCATGTGGGGGAGATCAAAAATCCGGATACGGTTGCTCATGGCGGGGTTCCTGTTCAGAAGGGCTTGTGGGAGGAGGGGCCTGCCGCCCGGATCGCCAGGTAGGCGACGCGCTCGGTGTCGATCCGCTTCTGGGCAAGAACTACCCGCCCCTCGGCGGCGAGCACTGCCATCCGCTCGGCGACTTGGCCGAGTTCCCGGTACTGGCGCTCGGTCAGGGCGGAATGGCCCGGAAAGCGGTCGTTGGCGAGGTGACCCCGGTGGTATTCGATGACGTCGCCGCGGGCGGCACGTTCGATCCAGCGCTCCAGGGCGATCAAATTGATCCGTCGAGGCACCGTCTGCTGCTCCGCCGGAGGCGGTGGCGAAAGGGGCACGGCGCGGAGCGGTTCGTCGAACCGTTGGCGGTTGGTCGCCGTCATCGCCGGACCTCGCGGATCCGGGGTTCGGGCTTGGGGGCGTGGCCCTCACTGGAGTCGAGCCATTCCCGAACCGCGTCGGCGCGATAGAGGATCAGGCGGCCGTTGGTGACCCTTCGGGGTCCGATGCGCTGGGCATGCCAGCGGCTGAGCGTGCGCAGCGAGACTCCCAGCTGTTCGGCCAACTGGGCCGGGGTCAGGTAGCCGTCGAGCAGGCCACCCGATACGTGATTATCCGAGATACTCTGTGAAGCATTCATGCAAACCTCCATGCCTGGGGCGTTCGAGACCATCCGAGGCCATAGCAGCACATCGAATGCATCGGGATAGAGGCGGAAAGGGGTTGAATGGGGCAAAATGCCAAGCCGTAGCCGATAAAAAACGCTTATAAACAATATATTGTAGTTATATGCCCGGATGGGGTGGCGGAAAGGGGCAGAATTCGGCAGACGAATTCCGCCCCCCTCGAAAATGATTCGACAAGCGGCTTTTTACGGTACATATTGCGAACATAATCATTTAGTGAATGGTCAATGAGAAGCCGATGCCGACCATCAAGGGGAGCTACCCTCACCACCTTTCCTTCGAGCCCCGGCCGATGAAGGCGCCGGTGATCTGGGGTTTTGCCGAGACCATCCGCCGTCAGGTCCTGAGGATGGTTCATCGCCGGGTCGTCGACGTGCGTGAGGTGGCTGGCCGGACGGAAAGCCTGCTGATCAACGGAATCGCATTTTCCCTGGTCTGGGACTTTGACAACCCGGTCCATGACGAGGAGGGGCATCCGGTGATGGGCATCTGCGAGCACGATGCGTGTGAACCGGGGCAGGTGATGATCAGCGTCAACGGTTCCGAGGTGGGCTCGCGCCCGGAGATCGAGCGCAGCACGGCCTTGCACGAACTGGGGCACGCCCTGTTCGATATGCCCGCCGCCGTCCATGCCGGGCGTCAGCTTTGCCTGGAGTTTGGAGACGAGCGGCCCCGGAGAATTTTCCGCAGCGGTGCGCCCGGTCGTGTTCCGCAAGGTCCGATGGATTGGCGGGAGTGGCGGGCCAACGAGTTCATGGGGGCGTTCCTGGCTCCGCCCGCGGCTTTCCATCAGCATCTGATCCGGCTGGCCAATCAGGCGGGGCTATCGCTGGTTCACCGCCCCGCGCACGGCAAACAGGGTCTGCCGGTCGTCGATGGGCGGGGGTTGAGCGGGATCAGGTTCGGGGAAGTGCTCGATCTACTGGCGGAGGAATTCGGGGTGACGGGAGAATTCGCACGGGTGCGAATCGACAAATACCGGCTTCTCGCCGGCAGGGAGGGCTGACCATGTCGTTCGGATCGTTCGTCCGGGCCAAGCGCACGGAACTAGGGGTCGGCCTCAACGACATGGCCGGTCGTCTTGATGTCTCTCCCGCCTACTGGTCGCGCATCGAGCGGGACAAGGAGAACCCACCGCGCGACGACCTGATCGAAAAGACGGCGGCCATCCTCGGTGTGCGCCTAGATGACCTGTTCATCGAGGCCGAGAGGTTTCCGCCAGACATGCAGAAGGACATTGCCAGGGTGGTGAAGGCCTATCGCCGGTTCCGGGCGATCGATGGTGGCGACAAGTGAGGGAGGGGGGAAGACGATGCCGTTGCCCCAAAAGCAGATATTCACGCTGGCCGAGATTTCCAAGCGGTGGGGCGTAGCCGTCCATGATCTGGGCTGCTACGCCATCGAGGACATGCTCGTGCTCTCGACCGTGGTCAACGGTATCGACGCCGAGGTTGGCGAGTATGTGGTCGGCGGGGACGGCGAAACCTTCCGCGCCTCCCATGGCAGCAAGCGGCTCTCCGGAGTCCATCATCTCTACGGCTACGATGTCTGGCCGGTGTTCAAGGGCGAGAAGGCCGTGATCCGGCAGTTCCGCCCCGACGAACCCGACACCTTCATCGATGTCGAGGACCCCGCCGGAGGAATAGAAATCGGGCTGGCCGACCTGGTGGTGACGCGGGGCGAGCGGGACAGATTCGAGACCGAGCATGGCCTGAACGGGACGACTGCCGCATCGAGGACGGGCACCTCGTATGCCGCGCCACGCGCCAGCCCCGGTGCCCCGCCCCGCCATGACTGGGACGGTTTCTGGATCGCGGTCTGCCGCCACATCCACGACAGCGGCTTGCCCGCAACGCAGGCGGCCCTGGTGCGTAGCCTGATGGACTGGCTATCGACCAACACCGACAACGCCCCTGACGAGAGCACCGTGAAGAAGAAGGTGTCTCGTCTCTGGCGCTCAGGCATGGGGGCGTAGGATGGAACGCCCTTTTTTGTCGGCGCGCCGACGCTACGCAAATTACTTCCTGGTCGCGAAATGGATCGGTACGGCCAGTGGGGTGGCAGGAGCCCTGATCATTGCCCTGAACCTCGGTGTCGTGGCCTACGGGTTCATGCTGTTCCTGGTCTCGTCGGTTCTTTGGGCCATCGTTGGCTGGGTGCAACGGGAGGCCGCCCTCGTGGTGCTCCAGGGAGCATTCACCTTGATCAATGTCCTGGGTATCGTTCGATGGTTTGGCAACTGATCAGTTGGCAGAAACGGCACGTGCAAGAGGGAGCCGGTACGAAAATGCGGCACAAGGTTTTCATGGTCATGGCGCTTCTGCTCGGGGCACCCGTATCCGCCTCTGAACCTTTGGTTGGCATTGCCAGCGTCATTGACGGCGACTCACTAGAAATCCATGGGCAGCGCGTTCGGCTGCTGGGAATCGATGCGCCAGAAAGCCGACAGACCTGCATGAAGGATGGGAATCCATGGCGTTGCGGCAAGGATGCTGCATTTGCGCTGTCGGACAAGATCGGCCGCCAGCCGATATCGTGCGAGACGAAGGGCAAGCCGGACCGATACGGAAGGGCAATCGCCGTATGCCGGCTGGGTGACGAAGATCTCAATGCCTGGATGGTCCGAGGGGGGTGGGCGATGGCCTACAGGCAATATTCCAAGGCCTATGTCGAGGACGAGGCGACTGCTCGTGAAGCACGACGAGGAATATGGGCGGCGGAGTTCATGCCGCCCTGGGAATGGCGAAAACAGGGCCGGAAGAAATGACATCCGACATCGATGTTCTTCGAGCCGCTTCTCTGCTCATCAACCGGCATGGAGAAAATGCGTCCCTCCAAGCCGCCATGAGGCACGACGAGTTGCTTGCGAACGGCGACGTGGAGGGTGCGATCGTTTGGAAGCGGATACTGCGGGCCATTGATGAGATTGGAAGGAAAAAGCGGCGGCCGGATGAAGAGCTTAATTGATTGAGCGGCGGTTCATCCCGCCGCCCGGTTCTGGCCCGGCTTGCTGCCAGGAAAATCGATGACCACCGCGCTGACCCGCTCGGTCGCCTCCCGCAGAGGATGGTCGAAGAGGTGGCTGTAGCGTGCCGTGGTCTGAGTCTGGGTGTGTCCGAGCAGGGCGCCGATGATCGGCAGTGACAGCCCGGAACTGACCAGGATCGAGGCGTAGGTGTGACGAAGATCGTGAATATGGACGTCGGGAATGCCAGCCTTGATGCGCACTCGATCCCAGAAGCCCTTGATCTCGGTGAGGGGATGGTCGGGCGTTTCGCCGGGAAAGACAAAGCGGCAGAAGCGGGGCTGGCCCGCCTTGATCTCCTTGAGTAGGACGACGGCGGCCTGGGACAGCGGCACCCGGTGCTCGCGGCGCTGCTTCGTGTGCGACGAGGGCTTGGTCCAGATGCCGTTCTCCAGGTCGAACTGGTCCCAGGTTGCGTTCATCGCCTCGCCCCGCCGGGCACCGGTCAGCAGAAGCAGCCGGATGACGTTGGCGCAGCGCTGGTTAGGATGCTCGGCCAGCACGTCGGTCAGGCGACGGATTTCCTCGGGCGAGAGGTAGCGGTTGCGGGGAACTTCGGCGTTGAACACGAGGCCGGTTACCGGGTTGTCGGTGCGGTACTCCCAGCGGATGGCCAGATTGAACATCTTGCGCAAGACCTGGGCGACCCGATTGGCCTGAATCCGCGTCCGCTTCGAAATCTCGCGGTGCAGCCGGTCGATGTCGGCGTGCTTGACCTCGGCCACCTTCATCCTGCCAATTCCGGGCAGGACCAGCCGCGAGAACATGGTCTTCTGGTCGCGGTAGGCGTGATCGGCCTTGCGACTGGCGTGTTCCTCCAGGTAGCGCTTAGCAAGGTCGGCGACGGTGGGGGCCGAGCGGCGGTCGTCCCGCTCCTGGAGGGGGTCGCGACCGATGTCCACCAGCCGCTTGATGGCCTTCGCTTCCTCCCGTGCGGCCGTCACCGACCAGTCGGGATAGGAACCGATGGTGAGGCGGCGCTCCCGGTTGTCGATCCGGTAGCGAAGCACGAAGGACCGGGCTCCAGCCTGGGTGATACAGAGCCCGAAGCCGACGACCTCGGTATCCCAGATGGTCGTGCTCATGCGCCCGATCGTGGGCTCGGTCGCCCGCACTAGCTTGTCGCTGATTTTCTCTCGCATCGTTCCTCGTCCTGTTAGCGTTCGACGGTGGATGGCCTCGAACGGCGCTTCCAGGCAAGAAGTGACGCTTATTTACCGTGTAATATCAATATGATAGTTCATAATTGTGGGCGGGTCAATGAGGTGATCCGGGCCGAAGCCACACAATCGCCATGGGCATTGGAAAGGGCGATTGGTAAGCCGCCGCTTGATCCTTCAGGCCGTCACCAAGATTCAGCGATAGCTCGCTGCCAACCTGTCCAAACACGTGGACCAACTCATCACAACCAGGAGCGCCCGTAGCTCAGTTGGATAGAGCGCTGCCCTTCGAAGGCTCGGACGGGGCACTTACTATTCATTGGCTTTTTATTGGCTTTTTATGATTGGCTTTTTATGATATGGCAAGAGTGCGAAAATTCGCAATTTGGGGGAATATCTGCGATTCACATATAGTTTTCTTTACTGTTTCGGCAAAAAATGATATATTAAAGATGCTTAAATTCACATTCTGAGAGAGCTTGAGCGCCTATGAGAGAGTTACCCCAGGAATCACCCCGATCCCGTGCTAGGCTCGCGTCGGTGCTGCGCGAGGCGAATAAGCTCATCCGCGTCGAAGACGTGATGGGAACGCTTGGGGTTGATCGCAAAACAGCCGCCAAGACGCTCGCCCGCTGGTACAGCCAGCGATGGCTGCAACGTGTCGGGCACGGCCTCTACACCGCCATTCCGCTCGATGCCCGCGCCATGGAGCAGGTGCTCGATGATCCATGGATACTCGTGCCGTCTCTTTTCGAGACCGCCTATATCGGCGGCTGGACGGCAGCCGAATACTGGGACTTAACCGAGCAAATCTTCCGTGACATTCTGGTATTCACGACGAAGCCGATCCGCAAGCGCCGCCATGACGTGCATGGTATCACATTTCTCCTGCGCAAGATCGCGGCGCAGGATTTTTTCGGCACGCGCAGTGTGTGGCGCGGCCAGATCAAAGTGCAGATTTCCGATACCCACCGCACGATGATTGACATGCTGGCCGATCCCGCCGTCGGCGGAGGCATCCGCCATGTCACCGATTGCCTTACAGCCTATCTCCGCCTCAAGGACGCCAATACAAAAACGCTGATCGAGTATGGTGAACGGCTTGGCAATGGTGCCGTCTTCAAGCGTCTCGGTTTTATCGCCGAGACATTGGCCGATCAGCAATCGCTCGCGGATATGTGCCGCAGCAGGTTAACCAAGGGCAACGCGAAGCTCGATCCCAATCAGGATTGTCCGCGTCTCGTCACGGCGTGGCGTCTCTGGATTCCTGAGACATGGACGCGTCCGCAATCCCAGAAAGACAAATCATGATCGACGGCAAAGAGATACTGGGCGTCGCCCAAAATCTTGGTCTCGCACCGCATGTCGTCGAGAAAGACTATGTGCTGGGCTGGTTGCTCGCCGGGATTAGCTCCAATGCCGAGATCGCCGGTCATTGGGTCTTCAAGGGCGGCACCTGCCTCAAGAAATGCTATTTTGAAACCTACCGTTTCTCGGAAGACCTCGATTTTACGGTCACCAATGAAGCGCATCTTGACGAGGCGTTTCTGAAGCGTGTGTTTGATGATGTTGCCGCGTGGATTTACGAACAGACTGGCATTGAAATCCCCACCAACCAGTTGCGGTTTGAAGTCTATCGCAACAAGCGCGACCGCCCCGCCGGAGTAGGCCGCATCTATTATCGCGGCCCGATTGGCCCAAAGGGCGGCCATCTGCCGAAGATCAAATTCGATCTGACCACCGACGAGCTGCTGGCGCTGCCGGCGGTCGAGCGCCCGGTGGTGCATCCCTATTCCGACGAGCCAGAAGGCGGTATCAGCGTCAAGTGTTACGCCTATGAGGAAGTGTTTGGCGAGAAAGTCCGCGCCCTTGGCGAAAGAGCGCGTCCCCGCGACCTCTATGACGTTATCAATCTTTTCCGCCACGACGAGTTTCAGCCGCAACCCGGCGTCATTCTCGACGTGCTGAAACGCAAGTGCGATTACAAGAGCATCAGCGTTCCTACCCTTGTGTCGATCAACGCGTTTTATACCGAACTCGCGGGCGACTGGGACTCCATGCTGAAGCATCAGCTTCCCGCCTTACCGCCTCTAGACTCATTCTGGAATGCCCTGCCGGAATTTTTTACCTGGCTTACGGGCGGTGTCCGTCCCGCCATGCCCGCCGCGTATCCGCTGGCGGAGGGTGAAACGATTATCCGCCAACCACTCGGCACAATCACGGGGCCTGGCATCCATGCCTCGGCTCTTGAAACCATCCGGTTTGCCGGGGCCAATCGCCTGATCGTCTCCATCGACTATATGAAGGAAAACGGTGAGCGCGGCTGGCGTGACATCGAGCCATACGCGCTGCGTCGTACTGAGGCCGGAAACATCATTCTCCATAGCCACGATATTACCCAGAAGGACCACCGTGGTTTCCGCATTGATCGCATTCGCGGGGCAAGGGTCACCGGCAGGACATTCGTGCCGAGACATGCGATTGAACTGACGCCAGGCGGGTTTCAGTCAATTCCGGATACCGAGAGACAGGCCCGGCCGGCGGCGCGTCCGGCACTCTCCCGCCCGTCGCGTGCGTCATGGGGAGCCAAGCCGCAGCGGGCGGCAAAGCCGCGCAATCTCTTTGCGGCTAACGGCCCCACTTACGTCTATCAATGCCCGATGTGCCAGAAGAAATTTAATCGCAGCACCATGGATGGCTCGCTGCGCGCCCACAAAACACCGGGCGGCTGGGATTGCTCAGGCCGTACCGGCTATCTGGTTGATACGCGCTATTGATCGCCGTTCAACGCGGAACGAATTTGTGCCGATGCACCAATATCCAGCGGATATGCCAAGAGCCTATTCTCAGGATTTGCGTGATCGGGTGATTGAAGCGGTGGTATTGGGTGGGGAGAGAAGCCGGCGGGCATTTCGCCGCTTTGCCGCTGGCCACGGCGGCACGCTGGATATCGACAGCGAAAAGGGCCACGGCACGATGGTGGACACAATCGCCGCCTCCGCACTGTGTCCGTGCGCGAATGGCATTTCGGTGTCGTCGGGCGATTGTACTTGTCCGGTGCGCTGCCTTTGTGGCGCAAAATAGCTAAAGACATTCAAAGACATACGCAAATTATGCCGTCGAATCAATTGTTTGGATCAAACCATGAATATCGACTCATAACCTGAAGGTCAGAGGTTCAAATCCTCTCCCCGCAACCAATTTTTCCGTACGTTCGCATTTGCCGAGAACGGTTGCCCTCCTTGAGGACGGCCTTACCGTTGTCGAGGCTCATTCCATCGACCCCAGATAGGTGGCAAAAACCCTTGGGTCGCGCGCCAGGACGTCCGAAGGCCCGCGAATGTCCACTTCCCCGGATTCGATTACGTAGCCGAAATCGGAAATCTCGAGGGCGGCCATGGCGTTCTGCTCGACCAGGAGGATCGATACGCCCTCTTGGCGAAGCCGGCTTACGATGGAAAGAATTTCCTGAACGATCAGCGGCGCCAGGCCCAGGCTGGGCTCGTCGAGCAAGAGAAGGCGCGGCCCCGACATCAGGGCGCGGCCAAGCGCCAGCATCTGGCGTTCGCCACCGGAAAGCGTATCGGCCCGCTGGTCGCGCCGCTCGGCCAGACGCGGGAACTTCGTACAGACGAAATCCAGACGCTCCTTGAGAAGCCGGCGGGGCAGCCGGCGCGCATAGGCTCCCAGGCGCAGATTGTCTTGCACGCTCATTTCGCCGAACAGCTCGCGGCTTTCGGGAACCAGGCACAGGCCACGCTCGACGCGCGCCTCGACATCGAGGCCGCCAATCTCTTCGCCTTCAAAGCGCACCGACCCGCTGGCCGGCAACAGCCCGATGGCGGCGGACAGAAGGGTCGTCTTTCCCGCGCCATTGGGCCCAATCACCGAAACGATTTGACCGGCCCCAAGCTCGAGCGAGATGCCGCGGACCGCCTCGACCCGCCCATAAGCGACATGCAGATCGCGGATTTCCAAAAGCACGGTCATGTGGAATGTCCAAGATAGGCGGAGCGCACGCCGGCGTCGGCGCGGGCCTCTTGGGGCGTGCCTTCGAACAGCTTGGTGCCGAAATTCATCACCACCAGCCGATCGACCAGATTCATGACGAAGTCCATATCGTGCTCGACGATCAGCAAGGTGATGCCCTCGTCGCGCAGGCGGCGCAGCCGATCGGCAAGGTCCCGCTTTTCCTGGCGCCGCAGCCCGGCCGCCGGCTCGTCGAGGATCAATAGCACCGGATCGGTGGCCAGCGCCCGGGCGATTTCCAGCAGCCGCTGGGTGCCAAGGGCCAGGCTGCCCGCCAATTCCTGCTCGCGCCCGCCCAACCCGATGCGGTCCAATTGGCGTCGGGCCTCGGCGAAAATCCGCGCTTCTTCCGCCCGGTTGAGCGCCAAGCCGCCCTGCAAAATGCCGCAGCGCCCGCGCGCGTGCGCGCCCAACGCGACGTTGTCGAGCAGGCTCATCTGCGGCCGGAGCTTGACATGCTGGAAAGTACGGGCCAGGCCCATGCGGGCGATCGAACGCTGGCTCTTGCCGGTCACGTCCTGGCCTTGAAAGGCGATCCGGCCGCCGCTTAAGGGAAGCGTGCCGGAGAGCAGGTTGAACATCGTCGTCTTGCCGGCGCCATTGGGACCGATCAACCCCAGAATGTCGCCGGCGCGCAGTTCGAAACCGACATTGTTGACCGCCACCAAACCGCCGAAATTCCGGGTAACGCCCTCGGCCGCCAGCAAGGGCGCGCCCCGCACCGGCAGAGCGCGCCGAGGCAAAGGCGGAACATCGTCGTCAACGCTCGTCTCGTCGGGCGGTTTGCGGACCAGCTCGCCTTGCCAGCGGACGAGATAACCGGCCACCCCCGCCCGCGCGTGATGCAAAAGAAGGAGAAAGAGAACGGCGAACACCAAGGTCTCAATCTGCGAGCCGCGGCGGGTGAGGAGCGGCAGAACATCTTGAAGTGCGCTCTTCAGAAGCAGCACCAGTCCCGAGCCCAAAACAGCGCCGCTCAATTGTGCCAGCCCGCCCGATACCATCATGAACATGTAATCAATGCTGGCGTGCAACGAAAAGGGCGCCGGACTGACGAAGCGGTTGATATGGGCGTAGAGCCAGCCCGCCAGGGCGGCAAAGAGGGCCGAGAGGACGAACAGCGCCAAACGGACGGCCCCAGCGTCGGCGCCAACGCTGGCCAGAAGAATGCTGCCGCCGCGTAGCGCCCGGATCACCCGGCCGATCCGCGAATTGAGCAGACAATAGGAAAAGGCGGCGGCAAGCCCGACCAAACCCCAAACGAGATAATAGACCGAGCCGGAGGTAACCAGCTTCCAAGGCCCCAGGGCAAGCGGCGCGATGCCGGAAAGGCCGGAATGACGGCCCAAGGCCTCGACATTGCCGAACAGAAGGGCGATCGACAGGCCCCAGGCGATGGTGCTCATCGGAAGATAGGGGCCGCCCAGGCGCAGCGTCAGCACGCCGATGGCAAGCGCGCTGGCGCCGGTGATCGCCAGAGCGAACAGAAGGCCCAGCCAAGGCGAGAAGCCCAGGGACAGCGTGAACCAGGCGCTGGCGTAGGCGGCGACGCCGACGAAGGCCGCCTGGCCGAACGAAACCGTTCCGCCGATCCCGGAGAGCAGCACCAGCCCCAGCACCACCAAAGCCGCCAAGCCGATGTCGTTGAACAGCGAGATCGTGAAATTGCCGGCCAAGGCCGGCAGGATCGCCAAGACGGCGACCAGGCCGATCAGGCCCAGCCGGGCACGCGACAGACCCCTCATGAGGGTATTTCCTCGGGCTCTTCCTCGGCATGGGCGGAGAGCGCCGAGCGCAAAATCAGCACCGGGATCAGCAGGCTGAAGACGATCACATCCTTCAAGGCGCCGCTCCAGAACGACGCGAAGCTTTCCACCAGTCCGACCGCCAGCGCACCCAAGGCGGTCAGCGGATAGCTGGTCAAACCGCCGATGATGGCGGCGACGAAGGCCTTGAGCCCGATGAGCAGACCGGAATCGTAATAAATGGTGGTCACCGGCGAAATCAGGACGCCGACGAAACCCGCCAGGAGCGACGCCGCGCCATAGGCCAGGAGCGAGGTGCGCGCCGGGCGGATGCCCACCAGCCGGGCGCCCACCCGGTTGACGGCGGTGGCGCGCAGCGCCTTGCCGGCCAGCGTGCGCTCGAAGGCAAGAAAGAAAAGGGCGCTCAAGGCGGCCGCCGCGCCGACCATCAGCACGACCTGCAGGCCGACCGAAAAATTATCGGTGATGGCGATCGATCCGCCTAGCAAGGGCTGGGTGCGCACGCCTTCGGGCCCGAAGAACAGCAGGCCCAGCCCGGAGAGCAGGAAATGAAGAACCAGCGAAGCGATCAGCAGCACCAGGACCGAGGCGTCGGCGATCGGCTTGAGCGCCAAGCGCGCCACCAGGGGCGCCATCGGCATCGCCAACAGGATGGTCAGGCCAATGGCGAAGGGCATCGACAGATCGCGCCCCGCCGCCCACCAGGCGAGCGCGCAGGCAATCCCGGGCGCCACGCCCCAGCCGGCCACCGCCATCGGAAGGCGGGCGAAGGCGCGCTGGCGGATCAGCGATATCGTCTCGGCCGCCACCGCCAGCGCCGCCAGCGTGCCGACCAGTCCGATGGTGGCCGGCACCTTCTTGGCCTCGAACGCCGCTAAGGTGAGCGCGCTGAAGGCGGCGATGTCGCCGAAAGGAACGAAGATGACCCGGGTGACCGAAAAGATCAGCACCAGCCCCAACCCGGCGAGCAGATAGATCGCGCTGCTCGCCAGGCCGTCGATCGACAGGATCAGGGCCACATCCCAGGTCATGCGCCTTCGTCTTGCGGCTTGCGGCCCGCTCGGAATCCTAAGGTTCTAAGGTTGCAGCACCCACTGGCCCTTGTCGAGCTTCACCACCACCGCCGAGCGCGAATCGGCGCCGTAGGGGCTTCCCGCCTTGAAGGTGAGAACGCCATGGGTCACCGCCAGATCCTTGGTGGCGAAGATGGCGTCGCGCAGGGCGGCGCGGTATTCCGGCGTACCCGGCTCGATCTTGGGCGCCACCCGGGCGGCGGCATCGGTCGCCACCAGCCAGCTATCGAAGGCGTAGGCCGAGAAGGCATCGCCTGGCACCGCGTTGTGCACCGCCTGGTGGGCGGCGCGGAAATCGGCCGCCACCTTCTTGCTGGGATGGCTGTCGGGCAATTGCTCGGCCACCATCACCGGGCCGGTCGGCGCCAGCAGACCTTGACCCGAAGGGCCGGTGACGCGGACGAAATCGGGATTGATGATGCCATGGGTGCCATAGATGGCGCCCTTGTAGCCCCGCTCCGCCAGGGCGATGTAGGGTAGCGCGCCCGGGGTGCCGGCGGTGCCGCCGATTACCGCATCGGGCTTGGCGGCGACGATCTTCAGCACCTGGCCGGCCACCGAACTGTCGGCCCGCGCGTAGCGCTCGTTGGTGACCACGCTCATGCCCGCCGCCTCGGCGCTCTTTTGCAGGCTGCCATAGGCGAGATCGCCCCAGGAATCGGAAAAGCCGATATAGCCGATGGTCTTCACCCCGGCCTTTTTCATGTGCTCGACCACGGCGTTGATCATCAGCGGCGCCGGCTGGGCGGTGGTGACCGCCCAAGCGCTGTCGTCGCCCGACAGCACCAAAGGCGTGTAGGAGATCAGCGGCACTTTGGCCTCGCGGCAGATGGCGGCGATCGCCATCGAGCCCGGCACGCCGCCGGTGCCGATGACGACGTCGACCTTCTCTTCGTCGATCAGCTTGCGGGCGGCGCGCGCCGAGGCGGAGGGATCGGAGGCGTCGTCGAGCTGAATAAGGGCGACCTTGCGGCCGCCCACTTCCGAGCGATATTTCAAAGCGGCCTGGATGCCGCGCGAGGTCGGCACGCCTTGCGAGGCGATCGGCCCGGACAGCGGCGCGATGACGCCGATTTTGATGTCGGCCGCTTGAGCGCCGGGCGCCGTGAGAAGAAGGGCTCCGGCCAGGGCCGCCAACGGGGCGGCGGCGAAATGGGTGGATTGGCGTTTCATGTTCCCAGTCTCCTTATCGTGGTTCGGTGTTTGGACGGTGGCCCTTGGTCAGGCCCGTTTCATAGACTCCTCAAGCCCGCGCGTATCGGCCTCGGCGCCCTTTGGGGTGGCGCCGCCCAGATGCGCGATCAGATTGCGGGCGAATTCCTCCCACATCCGGTCGGCCTTGGTCTTCATGACGTTAAGGCCGAAGGTGCCCAACCGCCCGAGAAGCTCGGCCTTCACCTTGACGCAGAGCTCGGTGCCGCCGCCTTCTTGAGGCGTGAGAAAGACTTCGCTCACGCTTTTCAGCGAACTGGCGACCGAGCGATCCTCGCCGGCGCTGTCGCTTCGCAGATATTCCGGCGCCCGCATTTCGGCGACCCGGGTGCGAACCTTGAAATTGGCGCTGATGAAGGAAAGCTTGACCCGAATGTGGGCGACGTATTCGGTGTCGCTCACCACCTCGACCGACTGCATGCCCGGCACGCAAGCCGCCATGATCCGGGGATCGAGCAGCACCGCCCACAAACGCTGGGCCGGAACCGGGACAAGAAGGGACTTCTCAACGTCCATGCATCTTCTCCGCCGCGTTCTTGACCGAATCGACAATGCCCTGGTAGCCGGTGCAGCGGCAGAGATTGCCCGACAGACCCTCGCGGATTTCCTCCTCGCTGGGCGATGGGTTCCGGCTCAAAAGGTCGTGCGCCGCCATCAGAAAGCCCGGCGTGCAATAGCCGCATTGCAGCCCACCCTGCTCCATGAAACTGGTTTGCAACGGGTGCAGGTTTGTGCCCTGGCCCAAGCCCTCGACCGTGGTAACGCTGCGCCCGTCGGCCTGGACCGCCAGATTGAGGCAGGATTTGACGACCTCGCCGTCGATCAGCACCGAACAGGCGCCGCAGGTGCCGGTCTCGCAGCCGCGTTTGGTGCCGGTAAGGAGAAGATCGTCGCGCAGGAAATCCGCCAACAGGCGCTTGGCGGGCACCTCGACCGCATGGGCCTCACCGTTTACGGTGACGTTGATGACATGCTTGCTCATGCCTGGGCCCCCTTCCAATCCAGCCCGAACGCCTCGGCGACGGCCCGCTTGGCGATCACGCCGACGATGGCGCGGCGAAACGCGCCATCGCCCCGCAGGTCCGATATCGGCGTGATCTCCTGGGCCAGGCGTCGACCCGCCTCGGCCGCCACCTCGAGCGTCACCGTCTTTCCGGTTAGGTATTCGCCGGCTTTGGCAGCAATGCACGGAACGGCCGTTGCGGCGCCCACCACCAGACGGGCCCTCGTGCAGACCGCCCCCTTCCTTTCGACCACCAGCGCCAGATTGGCGACCGGCCGGTGCTCGGCGGCGGTGCGCAGGTGGCGGACATAGATGCCCCGCGATCCCGGCGCCGGCGGCGGAACGCGAATTTCCTTGAGAATTTCCGAAGCGCCGAGCGCGGTGGCGTAGTAATCGACCAGGAAATCCTCGATCGCCAAAGTCCGTTCGCCGTCGGGGCCGGCCAACACCACGCTGGCCCGGAGGGCCATCAGGGCGGTTGGCGGATCGGTGGCCGGATCGGCGTAACAAAGATTGCCGCCCAGCGTGCCTTGATTGCGCACCTGCGGATTGGCCATCCGCGCCGCCATGTGGGCCAGCATCGGAGTGTGTGTGCGCAGCTCGGGGGAACGGGCGAGATCGGTGTGCCGGGCAAGCGCGCCGACCCGCAGACCATGCTGGGAATCGAAAGCGATGGCGCGCAGGTCAGCCAGGCCGCCCAGCGCGATCACCGTCTTCGGGTTCACCAGACGTTGGCGCATGCCGAGCAGAAGGGCGGTGCCGCCAGCGAACAGGCAGGCCTCCTCGCCCAGGCTGGACCGCATGGCAATCGCCTCGGCCAGCGTGGCGGGCTTGAGAAAATCGAAATCACGCATGGCCGCCCTCCCGCTTCGCCCGCAGGCCGGCCAATATCTTTTCCGGCGTGATCGGCAACTCGGTGATGCGCACGCCAATGGCATCTTCGATGGCGTTGGCGATGGCCGGGGCGCCGGGCAGGATCGCCGTTTCGCTGGCGCCCTTGGCGCCCAAGGGGCCATTGGGCTCGTTCGATTCGACGATGCTGGCCTGGAGGTGGGGCACCGAATCGGCGGTCGGCATGGTGTAATCGGCGAAATTGCCGTTGGCCAACCGGCCGTCCTCGAACTGCAAGTGCTCGTAGAGCGCCCAGCCGATCGCCTGCACCGCCGCGCCATTGGTTTGTCCATGCACGGCCATCGGGTTGATGGCCTTGCCGCAATCGTCGGCCAGACAACTGTTCAAGAGGGTGACTTGGCCGGTCTCGGTATCGACCTCGACCTCGACCGCCTGGGCGGCGAACGAATAGCCGGGCGCGATGTTGCCGTAATGGTCGGCATCCATCATCTTGGTCGGCGGATCGTAGGTGGCGCGCACCAGAATGCCTTCGCCGCCATGGCGGAACACATGATAGCGGCAGACCTGCGGCAGGGCGGCGGTGGCGTTCGATTTCGTGCGCGAACGCACCACGCCTTGATCGATTTCCAGATCGTCGGCCGGGCAGCCGAGCAGGCCCGAGGCGGCATCAAGAATCTGCGTCTTTGCCTGCTGGGCGGCCTGCAGCACCGCCTTGCCGCCATTGATGGTGACGCGCGAGGCAAGTGAGCCCAAGGCGAAGGGCGAGGTGTCGGTGTCGGGCGGCAGCACGGTGACGTGGGAAAGCGGTATGCCCAGCTCGTCGGCGCAGATCTGGGCCATCATGGTGTTGGCGCCCTGGCCCATGTCGGATTCGCCGGAAGCGATGAAGGCGCGGCCGTCCTCGTTGACCCGAAGGACCACGGTCGAGCCATCCCAATTGCCGAGCGTACGGTTGCCGCTCACATGCATGGCCGCCGCCATGCCCAACCCGCGCTGGCGCACGCCCGTGTCCTTCGGGCGGCGGCGCTTGGCTTCCCATCCGATGCCCGCCTGCACCTGGTCGAGACATTCGCGAAGGCCGGTGCTGCCGAACTGCCAGCCATGCACGCTGGTTTCGCCGGCGCGGATGGCGTTGCGCCGGTGCACCTCGAAGGGATCGAGGCCGAGCTTGTCGGCCATGACGCTCAGATGGCTGTTGAGCGCAAAGGCCATCTGGGTGCCGCCGAAGCCGCGAAAGGCGCCGCGCGGCATGGTGTTGGTGTAGACGAGATCGGCCGCCGAGCGCACGTTTTCCAGACGGTGCATGTTGTCGCTGCGCATGGCGGTCACCAGCATGACTTCCGGCGCCAGGCCGGCATAGGCCCCGGAATTGGCGAGGATGCGCACGTCCTTGGCGGTGATCGTGCCATCCTTGGTCATGCCCATCTTGAGCCACAGCCGGCAAGGAACGCTGAAGCAGCCTGACTGGAAATCCTCAAGCCGGTTGTTGACCAGACGCACCGGGCGGTTGACGCGGGTGGCGAGAAAGGCGGCGATCAGGCTTGAGCGTTCCTCGACGATCTTACCACCGAAGCCGCCGCCGACCATCGCCTGGATCACCCGGATGCTGGAAACCGGGCGGTCCAACGCCTCGGCCAAACGGGCGCGGGCCAGAAACACCGATTGAGTCGAGGTCCAGACGGTGAGCCGGCCGTTGCCGTCGACCGAGGCCAGCGTTGCCATCGGCTCCATATAACCCGGATATTGGGAATGCAGCTCGTAAGTGGCTTCGTGGACGAGATCGGCGGCTGCGAATCCGGCTTCGACATCGCCCCGGGCGATGCGGATTTCCTTGACCCGATTGTCGTGCCCGTCATGGACTTGCGGCGCTTCGGCTTCAAGGGCGCGCGCCGGATCAAGCAGCGCCGGCAATTCCTCGTACTCGATTTCGATGAGATCAAGCGCGTCGCGCGCGATGTCTTCGGAGATCGCCGCCACCGCGGCCACCTCTTCGCCGGCGAAGCGCACTTTGCCGGTGGCCAGGATGCGCTGCTGCTTGTGGGCGACGCCCCACAAGCGGGTGGGGGTATCGGCGCCGGTCACCACGGCCTTGACGCCCGGCAACGCGACCGCCTGAGAGGTGTCGATCCGGACGATACGGGCATGCGGATAGGGGCCGCGCAGAACTTTGGCATGCAGCATGCCCGGCTGCTTGAGATCGCCGGTGTAGATTGCCCGGCCCTGGATTTTTTCCAGAGCCGTCACCTGCGGTACCGCCTTACCCACGATCGGTGAGTTCATGCGCACCTCCCAAGACGGTTCTTGCTTTTGTTGATGGATCAACTATTCTGACGATCATGCGCCCGCTTTGTTGACGCGTCAACAATAAATTCGACCGCCGACCCTTTTGGCGTTATTCCCTTGGCCGGTCGTGCCAAATTCGACTCTAGTTCGGATGGAAGGAATGCGAAAGACGAGTTTAACGCTGGGTCCCTGGTCCGATCTCGACGACCAGGGCACCGATCTCTCGGTTCTCGATTTCCTGACCACCCGCCTAAGCGCGCTCAGCAATTCGTTGCGCCGCGATCTCACCACGCCCTATGCCGACCAACATGGTCTTTCAGTTTCGGAATGGCGGGTTTTGTCGCTGATCGCCCACGCCAAGACCCTGCCCTTCGGCATTTTGGTGGTCCAATCGACCTCGGACAAGGCGCTGGTCAGCCGCACCGTCCGCCTGCTCGTTAAGCGCGATCTGGTCAGCGTTCGCCATGAGGGCGGCAAATCGCGCAAGCGGCTGCTCTGTTCGATCACGCTCAAGGGCAAGGCCCTGCACGCCAAGATCATCCCCATCGCCCGGCGCGAGCAGGCCCGGGCCCTGCGCGCCTTGTCGCCCGCCGAGCGGGAGGCCTTCCTGTCGGCAATCGAAAAGCTGCAGGCCTATTGCGACACCGAACTGGCGGGTGCCGGCGCGCCCGCGACGCGAAGGCCCGCGGCATCGGACTAGGCCGGGGGCGGTTGCACCGCTGGCAATGGGCGGTCTCGTCGTCGCGTCTTACGACCGGCCTGGGATCGGCGGAACGCCTTGGATGAACCGCGTCGCGTGTTGCGGTCGGCGCCCAGCGGGCGGCACCGGTTTTGACCACGCTGGCCACGATTCCGCCCAGGAACCGGCAAACCAGTCCCACCATCCAGTCGCTTTGGCCCTGGCGGCGCAGTCGACCTCAGGGTTTTCTTTTAACCACACCCTTGTTTGCCGCCGTGAGGGCTAAAAACTCGATGACGATTCGGTCGCGCGGCCCGGGTAAGGCGGTCGCGGTGATTTTTCCATCGCCTCTTCGCCACTCGGCCGGGTTGGGTTTGGCCGGCTTGCCATAGAGCGGGGCCAATTCGGTCACCGCCTTCGCTAGCGGAAAATCCCGACCTTGGAGGCGAATCCTTGCCAGTCGCGGCTCGGCCCCTTTCGCATTGGCCAGAAATTCGAATTGAGCATCGAGCGTATAATCGCCCAGCAACAACCCGGCGCTGCTGTAGAAATGGGATTCGTCGTCATGTTCTTCCCAGAAGAAGAACTCGCAGCGAACGAGGCCCCGCGCTTGTTCGTCGGGTCGAAGGTCGAGACTTCGCGCCGGTGTTCCGATCTCGTCGGCCTCCTTGTCGCCGGTGCAGGCGGCAAAGGCCTTCGGCCATTGCGTAGGGTGCGGGTGGGAAAGGCCGCGAAAGGCGGTCAGCGTCATGCCCAGGCGAAAATCGCCGATCCCCAGCCCCTTGACGCCATCGGCCGCGCCAGCCTTGACGCTGGCAAGAAGGACAAACGCGACGGTCGAGGTCAGAAGCCGGAATGCGCTCATGATGCGATCTCCGCTGTGCGTAGACAGGGCGGCTTTAGCGGTCGGTGCGAATCGTCAGCTTGCGAAAGTGCGTGAGGCTGTCGGACTTGGTCCAAAGGGCGACGCGACCACCTCCGGAAAAAGTCGTGTCGGTGGCCTGGAACAACGCCGCGCCATTGAGAAGGACTTCGAAGCGATTGCCGGTTGCCCGAACAGTCAATTCCTGCCAGCGCCCCGATGCTACCGCCACATCGCGGCCGGCGAATTGATGCCGCTGGCCATTCACCACCCGATAAAGGCGGACGTTGCCTTCCAGCGCATTGGCCCGAACGACGTAGTAGTTCCGTTCATCCCGCAGCCGAAACGCGATGCCGGCCGCCCGATCGACCCGTCCCGCGACCGGCTTGAAGACGACGGTCACCTCGCCATCCCGGGCCTCAAGCGGCTGATAGATGAGCAAGGGAAAGCGATAATCGGTCTCGTCGCCGCTGGTCTCGGCAACCGTTGGCGTTTCGCCGGCGTCATCCCGGTCCTTTCCCAGGCGCCAGGCGGGCGGCCTGCCCTGGCCGGTCAGAGCTGACGAGAAGTTCGCCGGCACCAGACCCGCTTCCGCCCGGCTCTCGAAAGTGATCTCGACCTCTGCCGAGCGCGCGGTTTGAGCCACGCTTGCCATGCACGCCAGCAGAAGCGCTCGGGCGATGACCGGTCCGATCCTCGGTGTCGCATTCATGTGGGTTGGTGTTCAAAGGCGATCATTGGCCGGATCTCCCGATCGGTTTCGTCGCCAACGCAAGAGCCATATTACCCCACCACTCGCCCCGGCCGCCAGCAGAACGACCTCGCCAACCTCCCAGATCGGATCGGCCCGCTTGCGCTCCAGCAAATAGGTCCGAATGCGCGCCCGCTCGCCCTGCTCAAATCGGGCGCCGTTAAGAAATTGCATGCGCAGCAGCACCAATTCCCAGCCAATCCGGCCGTAGCGCTTGTCGTGAAAGTTCTCGGCGATGTGGCAGCGGGTGCAGCGGCGATAGACATAGGCCCCCTCGGCATCGGCCGGCATCGGCACGTTGCCTATCTCCTGAGCGGACGCGTAGGGAAGGGCGCCCGCGGTCACCAACGCCAAGAGAAGAAACGCTGCCCGTACGATCACGCGCGCGGTCGGGCGGAGCGTTTGAGCGCGGGCGGGGTCTTGCGGGTTACCCCCAAGGCGTTGTCGCGGCAATCGGGGCAGGTGTCGAGATGCTCGGTGCCCAAACCCTTCGCGTCGAGAAGCCGCGCCATCTTGCGCAGCGCCTTGTCGCGGATATAGGGCTTGCCGCAAAGACGGCAATGAGCCGCATCCGCGTCGGCACCGATCACCGCCTTTGGGTCGGCATGACGCTTGGGTTCGGTTCCGGCGGCGGCGACATCGGAACCCAGCCGGGCCGCGTCGGCTTCGACCACCTGAACCAGGAAATCGACCAGGATCTTGTAGGTTGGGCCAACGCCGCGTTCGACCATTCCCTGCCGAATGCCCAGGACCAAGCCGCCCATCCAGGGCCGCACATAGCGGACCAGGAAATCGCCGATCTCGGCCAAGGCGCTGTCGGGCGGCAGAGCCGGCGTCGCGCCCTCGGTGCCCAAGGCCAGGCGGAGCAGATGGGCAACGAAATCGAGCTGGACCGCAAGATGATCGGCGTGGTCCTTGAAGTCGGGTGCGCGCTCGACGCCGTGACGCCGGTACCAGGCCTCCATCGCCCACAGACTGTCGCCCATGAGCGCGCGGTCGAGATGGACCGAGGCGTTGAGTGCCGCCGGAATGGGCGGGGACAGAAACAGACTGCTGTAATCGACGAGAAGGTCCGGCCCTTGGCAGAACGTAAGGGCAGCACGCAGGTCGGCCACCGCCCGATCAGCCCCATAGCCCAGGCGGGCGTTCAGCTCTTCGAGATCGTCGGCCAGGGCCTCAATCAGCGCGCTTTGCCGGGCGGCTTCGACGGGCGGCTGGAAGGCCGCCGAGAGAATGGCGTAAAGGTCGGCGCGGTCGGCGAGCTCTTCGGGGTTCATGGGTTCGATCCTAGTCGAGGGAAAGGGCAATCGCAAAGAATTGGGGGGCGGCCCCTCCTCGAACCGCCCCCCCCCACGCACGGAGTCACGCAACGAAACGCACGGGGTTAGGATTTGGGCTTGCCCGACAAATCGAACATCCGAGCGCCCAAGGCGTAGAGGAACAAGGTGATCGACACCGCCAGCACCACCAGCATCCATTCGGCCAGACCCGGCATATAGCTGGCCAAGCCGGGTGTCCACTGACCTTTGAACATCGGAACCATCTGGCCCATGATCACGAACTCGTAGCGGCCGATGAACAGCGCCAGAATCACCAGCGCCGACGCCAGAATCTGCATCGTGGCCTGATTGCGAAGATTGCCGTTGATCAAGATGAAGAAGGGGACCACCAGGCCGATCCAGAACTCGAAATGAAAGAGCATCGAGCCGTACATCACCCGGAAGACCTCGTTGCCCTCAAGATTGCTCCAAAGCCCGGTGGCGGTGCGGGCGATGGTGAAGACCAGATAGACCCCGAGCACGGCGGCGAAGACCTTCGGCATCGCTCCGGTCATCAGCGCCTTGACGTCGAGCGGCATGGAATCCGTGTTGCCGCGATAGGCGATTTGGATGAACAGCACGACAAAGGCGGCGCCGCTCAGGGCCGCGGTGACCAGGAAGAAGACCGGCACCAGCCCGTCATACCAGAAGGGCCGCATCGCCATCATGCCGAACACCGAACCCAGCGTGCCTTGGGCCAGGACCACGGCGACGAACGAGGCGACGCCCAACTGGCGGCTGGCGCCGCTGTCCCAGTCGTCGGCGTTCATCTTCTGGAATTTGAACAGCAGCAGCACCAGATCGGCGGTGTAGAAGACGCCCATCCAGAACATCGGCGAGCGGAACTGCATGCCGGCCGGGAAGGTCCAGATCATGCGGAAGGGATGGCCGATTTCCAACCCCAGAGCGGCGAAGCCGGCGATTAGGGTGATGATCGCCAGCCAGACGCTGCGTTTGGCGATCGGATAGAAACCCTTGATGCCGAAAACCATGCTCAACGCGGCCACGAAGGTAAGCCCCGTTGAAGCCAGGACGAAGAACAGATAAGTGGAGATCGGCAATCCCCAGGGAATGTTCGCGGTGGTCGCGAAGGCGCTGTGTCCCTCGCTCATCAGCTTCATCAGCACGATGCCCAGGCTGACGATCAGCCCGATGCCGCCAACGGCCAACATGCCGTTCGAGGCGGAGGCGGTGTTGGTGGTCGTATTCATGGTTCAAGCCCTCCCCTTACGCCTTGCGCGACGAACCGACATTGGGCACCGAACCGCCCTCGCCGGTGACATAGTAGACCTGCGGCCTGTTGCCCAGATGGTCGAGCAAACGGCTGCCCTTCTTTTGGGCGATCAGGCGGCTCACCTCGCTGTTCGGATCGTCGAGGTTGCCGAAATAGCGCGCCGTCGGCGGGCAGGTGAGCACGCAGGCCGGCGTCGATTCGCGGGTTGCGGGATTGTCGCCCGACAAGTCCGACGCATCCTTGGGCGCCTTGCTGATCCGATGCGAGCAGAAGGTGCATTTGGTAACCACGTTCGCCGGCGCCACGCCGACGCCACGCGAGCGGTCCTGCTTGTCGGCCGGCATCTGGAACGGTGGGCTCCACACCTTGTCGCCCTCGCCCGGATAGACGGTGCGCACATCGGGTTGGATTTCCGCGCGCTCGCCCGAATAGAAGCGCACCCCATAGGGGCAGGCGATCATGCAGTATTTGCAGCCGATGCAGCGGTTCCAATCGACCAGGACCAAGCCGTCCCCGGTCTTGTAGGTGGCCTTGGTCGGGCAGACATGCATGCAGGACGGTTCCTCGCAATGCATGCAGGGCCTGGGCAGCCACGAAAGCGTGGCCGACGGGTAGGTGCCCTCGGTGTAGAAG
This sequence comes from Rhodospirillales bacterium, assembly GCA_016214125.1. GTDB lineage: Bacteria > Pseudomonadota > Alphaproteobacteria > Rhodospirillales > WMHbin7 > JACRPC01. The sequence continues at coordinate 119,719 of JACRPC010000021.1, forward strand.
ATCACGTCCTGCCACACTTCGCCCGGCATGCGGGTGTTTTCCATCTGGCAGGCGGCGGTGCAGGCTTGGCAGCCGGTGCACTTCTCCAGGTCAATGACCATTCCCCATTTCGTCATGGTGCTTCTCCTTCCCTCGCCCTACGCTTTTTCGACCGTGACTTTGCCCGTGTAGTAACAGGCCAGTCCCGAAATGGGGTCGGAGACGTTCTCGGTGACCTCGCTCACATTCCCCGACCCGCGACCCTTGGCCCATCGCCCATAGGCCCAGTGGCCGAAGCCGAAGGGCAGGACGATGGTGTCGGGCCGCAAGCCCGCGTAGTAGCGCGCGGTGGCCGAGATGGTGCCGATCGAGGATTTCACCCGCACCTTGTCGCCATCGGCGATGTTGCGCTTCTTCGCCGCCTCGGGGTGGATCTCCATGAGATTCTGGGTGCGGCCGCCCGAGGTCGGCTGATAGATGTTGATCGCCCAAGGCGTATTGGCCGAACGGCCTTCGGCATGCGCCGACGATTTGGGCGTCACCACATGAAGATCGCCGCCGCCGGTATGCTTGGCCTCGAACCATTGCGGAAACCCGACCCGCTCCGCGGGAATGCCGACCTTGGCGGTGACGAAGTCGGCCTTCGCTTCCATCAACCCCGACTTGAACTCAAACTTCCCGGACGGGGTCTTGAGCAGCTTCTTCTTCACCTCTTCCGCGTCCATCTTCTTGGCGTAGGCGGTGCCGTCCCATTCGTAGAATTCGCCCCGCACCTGGCGCCAGTGATAGGGCTTCTTGTACCAGACGCCTTTCTGCACCCAGGTCTCGAAGCTGTTGACGCCATTGTCGCCGGGACTCTTCTCGAAGCCCTTGGCCAGGGCCTTGACGACGTTCTCGGTGTTGCCGACGGCTTTGTAATAATCGCCCATCGGCCCCTTCATCCGCTTGCCGATCTCGATCAGGATGTCGCCGAACACCTTGGTGTCGTGCACCGGCTTGACGGCCGGCGTGCGCAATTGCGCCAGCGGATAACCCTGGAAGGGATAGGTGGGCGCGTCCTGAAGACGCTCGAGATAGGTGTGATCGGGCAGGACGAGATCGGCAAAGACCGAGGTTTCGCCCGGGAAGGGCGAGGTGTCGATGACGAAAATGTCCTTGAGCGCGGTTTCCCAGTCCTTGCAGCCCGGCGCGCTGAAGATCGGGCTGGTGAGATAGAACATCATGGTGTCGATCTTGTAGGGATTGCCGGCCAGATGGTGCTTGGCCACGCCCTGCAACTGGTTGTCGGCCATCGGCCATTCGGCCGAGCCCACCAGGTCCATGCGCGGCTTCTTGCGCTCGGGCGCCTTGGCATAATCGTCCAGGAAATCATCCGACTTGACGTCGAGGCTGCCGTAGGCGGGGCCCATTTGATAGGCGAGCCCGCCCTTGGCGAACAGCGAGCCGACCAGCGCATTCAGAGCGTGAATGGCCATGCCGGTGTGGACGCCGTTGGTGTGGGCGGTGGGGCCGCGCTCGAACAGGGCCATCGCCGGCCGGGTGGAGCCGAATTCGCGCGCCACCGTCACAATTTCCTTGACGGTGAGCGTGGTGATCTTCGACGCCCATTCCGGGGTGGCGTCCTTGACCACCGCGTTCCACCACTCGATCAGGCCCGACACCCACTTTTCCTTGAAGCTGTCGGCGGCCAGGGTCTTGCCGGCCTCGAATTTCATCGCCGGATCGGCGAAATCGCCGACGAAGTCGCGTTCCCACAGGCCTTCGGTGAGAATCACATGCGCGATCGCCAGGGCGAAGGCGCCGTCGGTGGCCGGTTTGATCATCACCAGCCGGTCGGCGGCGGCGCCGGTGGTGGTGAGCCGAACATCGACCACGGTCACCCGAGCCCGGGGCGATTTGGTGCGCAAATGGCCCCAGACCTGGAGATTGTTGTTGTAGGGCCGGAAGGCCTCGAGGAAGCCGGCGCCGAAATTGAGGATGTAATTCGTGTTGAGATAGTCGTAGCTGTTGTAATCCTTGTTGCCGTCGGTCGCGTGTTTGGCCTTCTTCGAGCCGTCCGAACACATCGAGGAATGGCCGAGCCCGATATTGGGCGAGCCATAGAGCTTGCCGAACGTCCCCAATAGCCCGGCGCAGGAGGCGCCCCAGCCGCGGCCAAAGGCCAGCGTGAAGCGATGGCTTTCGCCCTTGTCGCGCAAGGCTTGAAGGCGGGCGGCGACCGTGTTGAGCGCCTCATCCCACGAGATCGGGACGAATTTCGGATCTTGGTCGCGCCCCTTGTTGGGGTTGGTGCGCTTCATCGGCCCCTTGAACCGATCGGGATCGTAAAGGATGTAGGTGCCGAGATGACCCTTGGGGCAGAGCTTGCCGTTGGCGATCGGATGATCGGGGTTGCCGTAGATGGCATGCACCTTGCCGCCCGTGGTGTAAACATCGATGCCGCAGCGCGCCGGGCACTGGTGGCAGATGTTCTTGTTGACGACGGTGGCGGTGCCGGCGGCGCTGGCCGCCTGCTGGGCACTCGCCGGAGCGAGCGTGCCGCCGCTCAGGCCGATCCCGGTGGCGGCAACCGCCCCCGTGGCTCCGGTGGCCTGCAGGAACCGGCGTCGGCTGGTCTTGAATTCAAGGGTCATGCGGACTCCTCCCTCTAAGAAAGCGATTCGGTGACGGTGGTCGGTGTGGACCTGCGGCCGGCTTCGGCGAGCGCCAAACCAAGACGGCCAAGTTGGTTCCGCCTTTGGCAGGCGGGGCAGAGCGACAGGGGCTGGGCGGCGACATGGTCGCGCCCGCAGGCCGAACAGGCAAAAACCGCGCGGTGGCCCAACGCGATCCGCCCTTCGGACGGGCTTCCGTTCCCGTCTTGGACAAGGGATAGGGCCGCTTCCGGGCATTGGGCGGCGCAGCGGCCGCAGGCCAGGCAATCCGTGGCGGCGAAGCTCAGTCTCCGGCTGGCGCCTTCCGATTCCAGGCGAAGCGCACCAGTGGGGCAGACGGCGGCGCAAACGCCATGCGCCTGGCAAGCCGCATCCAACGCGAGGGATGGGAAGTGAATGGCGGGCAGGCCATTGCCGTACCGTCGGGCCAGGGCGCTTAACCGCTCCGTCCCACGATGGCGCTTGGCCAACGGTCCGGTTGGCGCCCGATCCTCGGTCGTGGCTCCCAGGCGGCGCAAGAGATCGCGCCGCGTTGGCGCGTCACCGCCCAAGCGATCGTCGCGGAGTTTGGGGTCAAGGTGCTGGACGTCCCGACGCGGCGCCAAACGCTCCTGAAGTCCCATTGCCGCAAACAGCGCTTTCACCCGATCAAGCGCCGCCTGGGCGGGATGCGGGCCGGCGGGCGCGCCGACCGGACAGGTGTCGCACCAACCGCGATCGATCACGATCACCGGCTGACCCTTGGCCGCCAACACCCAGGCGAGAAGAGCCTCGACATCGAGCGCCCCCAAACAAGGCAGCCGGGTTTCGGGATCGGCGCAGCGGCTGGCTGGCACACGCGCGCATTCAAGATGGACCGGGCCGGTGGCGCGCCAGCGAACCGGCGGTTCGACCCCGGCGATCGAAAGGGCGTCGGTCGGACAGGCGGCTGCGCAGCGGCCACAGGCCTGGCAGTCGGCGCTTAGGCGAAATTCCTTGGGATCGACGGCGATTGCCGAGACCGGGCAGGCGTCTTGGCAGGCTTGGCAGGGCGCAAAGGGAGGCCGCTGCGGCAAGCAGCCGCCGCTGTGATAGTGCAACTCGCGTCGGGCGACGTCGATGCGGACCATATGGATATTGCGTTTCCCATTTGGCCGATTGATTCAAAGTTCGGCCTTGAGTGGCGATTGGATCGGCAGGCCGCCCCCTTGCGCAAACTCTTAATGAGGAGTTTCCCTGCCTCCCTCCTATTTTCTTTTGGAACTAGTCTGACTGGTTACGTGTCGGTAACGCACCTCTTCGCCGGCCCGACCTTTTCGAGTTTCCGATCAACGACCATGATCAAGTCCTAATGGACCGGCTGGCGTTACCGTGTCGTAACCTCAATTTCTTCCGCACCGCACAATTACTTGTGTTCCTTGCGGATTCCCAAGCTAGGCTGGCACACTACCCTCCGCAAGACGAGACGGTGACGGTGTGCGGACAAACCGGCGACAAACGTTGAAGGGCTTGGGTCTTGGCCTTGGTTTGGCGGTAGTGCCTAAGGCCCTGCTTGCGGCCGCGGCAACGCCGGCGGTCCGTTTCGGCCTCACCGCCGTGGTCGTGCGCGAGAATTTGCACTTCTACGATCGCTGGTCGGCCTATCTCGAATCGCGGATCGGACACAAGGTGGCGTTCGTCCAGCGCCGTTCTTACCGCGAGATTATGGACATGCTCGAAGCCGACGAACTCGACTTCGCCTGGATCTGTGGCTTCCCCTACGTCCAGGCGAGTGCCACGATAGGCCTTCTGGTGGTGCCGCTCTACGGCGGCGTTCCCCTTTATCAGTCCTACATCATTACGCATCGTGACAATCCGGCGGTGGCCCTAAGCCAGCTCGAGGGCTCGGTCTTCGCCTATTCCGACCCCAATTCCAATTCGGGCTTCCTGGTGCCCAGGGCGCAATTGGCCGCCTTGGGCTGGGCGCCGGACCGCTTCTTCCGCCTTTCCTTCTTCACCTACAGCCATGCCGAGACCGTGCAGGCGGTTTCCGAGCGGGTGGCCGATGCCGGCGCGGTCGATTCCTATGTCTGGGACTATTTGCGCCGCTTTCAACCCGAGCAGGTGGAGCGGACCAAGATCATCCAACGCTCCGATCTGTACGGATTTCCGCCGATCGTCTATCGCCCGCGCACGCCCCCGACCCTGCGCGAGACCATGGCCCGCGAGCTGGTGGCGATGACCGGCACCGCCGAAGGGCGGGCGCTTCTCGATGATCTCATGCTGGACGGATTTTCCCGCCAGACGCCGGGGCTGTTCGATGGCATCCGCCGATTGGCCGACCGTGTGCCGCGAACGCCTGCCGCCCCATGAAGCTGCTCCGTCCGCAAGTTTGGAGCCTGTCGGTCAAGCTGCCGCTCACACTGTCGGCGGTCGTGGTGGGCGTGTCGGGCGTCATTGCCACCACCATCATCTTGCAAGATCACCAGCGCTTGAATACGGCGCTTGAGGAAAAGGCGTTGTTCATGGCGCGTGCCGTGGCGGCCACCGCCATCGAGGACGTGCTGCGCAACGACTTCTGGTCCCTCTACAAATCGCTACGCCAAGTGGCGACGGGCCTGACCGATCAGGCTCGCGACAGCCGCGTGCTCACCGGCATGGTGCTCGACTCCGAGGGCCGCGTGTTGGCGCATTTGGCGCCGGCCCGCCATCGCCTGGGGCTGCCGCTGGAGACGGAAACCGAGCCCGAAGCTGAGTTCAAGGAACGCAGTCTGGCGCTGCGGCAAGGGGCGGTCGCTTGGGGTGTCGATGGCAAGACCGGATTTGTCGAGGGCATGGTGCCGATCATGGCCGCCGACAAACATCTTGGCGTCGTGCGGCTGCGCCTTTCGACGATCGAACTCGATGCCCGCACCCGCGCCGTTACCGCGACAGCGCTGGGCTGGACCTTGGCGCTTGCCCTGGCCGGAAGCCTTCTTGGCGCGGTGATTTCGATACGCATGGTTCGGCCCCTTAGCGCGCTCAACCACGCGATGGAACGTCTGGGACGGGGCGAGGCGGCGGGCGCCATCGCGGTGCGCGAGCGCGACGAAATCGGCCAGCTTGTGCATGGCTTCCAGCGCATGGCGGAGGAACTCGCCAACAAGCAGCGACTGGAACGCGAGATGGCGCGCGACGAGAAACTTGTGGCGCTAGGCCGAATCGCCGCCGGCGTCGCCCACGAAATCAACAACCCGTTGGCGGGCCTGTTCAACTGCCTGTCCAACATCCGCGACCATCCCGACGACGCAACGCTGGTGCGCCGCTACCTGCCGATGATCGAACAGGGCCTGTCGCGCATCCGCGCGCTGGTGCAGGACCTTCTGATCGAATTGCGCGCCGAGCAGGCCTGGGAGCCGGCCGACGTTCTTTGTCTAGACGAGCTGCGCGATCTTATCCGCGCCGAAATCGGCGACGCGCCGATCGAGCTGGTCTGGCGCAACAAGGCCGCCGGCCTGGCCAGAATCAACAAGCCGCGATGCCAACTCGTGCTTCTCAATCTTCTCAAGAACGCGGTGCAGGCGATGCCCGACGGCGGGCGGCTTGAGTTGGAAACCGGCGTCGAGGGCGAAACGCTGACCTTGTGCGTCTCCGACACCGGAATCGGCATTCCGCCGGAAAACCTAAGCCGGCTGTTCGATCCCTTCTTCACCACCCGGCCTTCGGGAACCGGGCTGGGCCTATGGATCAGCTATCGGCTGGTGGTGTCCATGCGAGGCAGCATCGTGGCCGAAAGTCGACCGGGCGGCGGCGCCCGATTCCTTTTGCGCCTGCCGATCGATGGCGGACCGCCGGTGCGGGAGATGCCGACATGAACGATCCGACTCCCTTTGGCGATTTGAAGGTCCTGGTCGTCGAGGATGACGACATTGTGCGCGTCACCCTTACCGACCGGCTTAAGGCCGAGGGGATTCCCAGCGCCGAGGCCGGAAACTTGGCCGAGGCGGCTTCGATCCTGGCCGGCGGCGCCATCGATCTGGTCATCAGCGACATCCGACTGCCCGATGGCTCGGGCAAGGAATTGTTTGAACGGATAAGCCGCCATCAACCGGGGCTTCCGGTCGTATTGATGACCGCGTTCGCCTCGGTGGCCGACGCGGTTGCCCTCGTGCAGGCCGGCGCCATCGATTACATCGAAAAGCCCTTTGCGTTGGACGAGCTGGTGGCCAAAATCACCCGCGTGCTCGGCGCGATCCAGGACGCGCGCGGCGATTCGGGCGGAGAGGTCCGCTATCGCCTGGGCGATGGCCTGATGGGTCGTGCCCCAGCCATCCGGCGGATCGAACGTCTGATCGCCCGCCTGCACGCCAACGACAGTCCCGTCCTTATCGTCGGCGAGGCGGGCCTGGGCAAGAAAGTGTTGGCTCGCCTCGTCCATCACGCCAGCCGGCGCGCCGACGGCCCGTTCGTCAAAATTAACGGCTCGATGGGCAAGGATCTGATCAAGGAACTGGGCGGCGAGAATGGCGCGCTGCGCCGCGCCGTCGGCGGCACACTTTATCTCGATACCCTGGCCGGGCTGCCCGACGACGTGCAACGGGTGCTGCTCGATCTGGTGCGCGCGCCGCCCCAACGCGGCGCCGGCGCCGGCAAACCGTTGCATGACATCCGCATCATTGCCGGCAGCCAGGAGCGTCCCGAAATCTTGCTCGAAACGGGTCGGCTGCGCTCGGACCTGTTCTGGAACCTCAACATCATCCGCATCGAGATTCCGCCGCTCCGCGAGCGGCCCCAGGATATCGTCGCCTTCGCCCGCCAGATTCTCAACGATCTGGCCCAGGGTGGGCATCGTCAATTGGCCGGTCTGTCGCCCGAGGCCGAACTCCGGTTGGCCGGTCTCGATCTGCCCGGCAATGTGCGCGAACTGCGCACGCTTCTGGAGCGGGCGGTGGCGCTGTGCGACGGCACGCGCATCGAGGCCCATGATCTGATGCCGCTGGCCGATGCCGATTCGGATGGCGGCGACGACCTTCTGCGGACCGGGCGCGGCGAGGCGACGCTCAAGGACGCGGTCGAGGGCGCGGAGCAGACCGCGATCCGTCAGGCCCTGATCCAGAACCAGGGCGCCATCGCCAAGACCGCCGAGGCGCTGGGGATCTCGCGCAAGAATCTGTGGGAAAAAATGCGCCGCTACGGCATCACGCCTTGAACCGGCCGTTCAGTTGTTGTTGACCGCGATCGACCCAAGGCACACCGAGCCGCGCTTGCCCGCGCCGGCCTGCGCTTAGCGGAAGTCATAGGATTCCTGCAGCCGGCCGAGCGGGCGTTCCAAGCGGGCCTCGGTCGTCGGCGCAAGGATCGGGCAGGGCGGCGACAGGGCGGCAAGATGGTCGTCGAGCGCCAACAGCCGCCGGGCAATCACGTGAACGACCAGCCCCTCGCGGCGCACCGTTCCCTCCACCCCCAGGCAGCCCGCGCCCAGCAGCAAGGTGCGCTCGGCCTCGAACAGGTTCGGCCAGACGATGGCGTTGGCGATTCCGGTCTCGTCCTCCAGGGTTACGAAGACGACCCCATTGGCGCTTCCCGGCCTTTGGCGGACCAGCACCAGCCCTGCCACCTTGGCCTTGGCGCCGTCGGCGAGTTGGGCAAGACGCGACGCCGGCTGATAGCCTTGCCGCATCAACTCGGCGCGCAGGAACGCCATCGGGTGGTCGCCCAAGGTTAGGCCCAAGGCCCGATAATCCTCCACCGTCCGCTCTTGGGGCGGCGTTGGCGGCAGACAAACCTCGGGCTCCGGCCCGGCGCCGTCGAAAAGCGGCAAGGGTCGATCGCGCAGGCCGCGCACCGCCCAAAGCGCCGCCCGCCGTTCAAAACCCAAATCCCGAAAGGCGTCGGCGCGGGCCAAGGCCTGCAGGCCGCGCGCCGAAAGGCCGCTCCGCCGCCAAAGATCGCGCGGATTTGCATAGCCGTCGCCTCGGCCGGCCAGCAGCGCCAGGGCCTCGTGCTGCGGCAAGCCGTCGATCAGGCGCAGGCCCAGGCGCAGGGCCGGTCCTTGCGGCGTCGCCTCCAAGCGGCTGTCCCAGTCGCTGGCGTTGACATCAGGCGGGCGTACCGCCACCCCATGGGCGCGGGCATCGCGCACGATCTGGGCCGGCGCGTAGAAGCCCATCGGCTGGCTGTTGAGCAGGGCCCCGGCGAACGCCGCCGGATAATGGCATTTGAGCCAGGCCGAAACATAGGCCAAGAGCGCGAAACTGGCGGCGTGGCTTTCCGGAAAGCCGTATTCGGCGAAGCCCTCGATCTGCTGAAAGCAGCGCTCGGCAAAGTCCTGCGGGTAGCCGCGGTCCAGCATCCCGCCCACGAAGCGCTGGCGAAGCCGATGAACGGTTCCGGTGCGCCGGAAGGTGGCCATCGCCCGGCGCAGGCTGTCGGCCTCGCCGGGGCTGAAGCCGGCGGCGACGATCGCCACCCGCATCACCTGCTCTTGGAAGATGGGCACGCCCAGCGTCTTGGCAAGCACCTGGCGAAGCGCGTCGGAGGGGAATTCCACCGCCTCCTCGCCGTTGCGCCGGCGCAGATAGGGATGGACCATGTCGCCCTGGATCGGGCCCGGGCGAACGATGGCGACCTGGATGACGAGGTCGTAGAAGGTCTTGGGCTTGAGGCGCGGCAGCATCGACATCTGGGCGCGGCTCTCCACCTGGAAGACGCCCAGCGAATCGGCCCGGCTCAGCATGGCGTAGACCGCGGGGTCCTCGGCCGGCACGTCGGCCAGGGTCAAGGTCCGGCCGTGATGGCGTTCGATCAGGGCAAAGGCCTTGCGGATGGCGCTCAACATGCCGAGCGCCAGGATGTCGACCTTGAGAATGCCCAAGGCGTCGAGATCGTCCTTGTCCCACTCGATGACCGTGCGGTCCTCCATGGCGGCGTTGGTGATCGGCACCACCTCGTCGAGCCGGCCCTTGGTCATCACCATGCCGCCGACATGCTGGGAGAGATGCCTTGGAAAGCGCCGGATGGCGCGCGCCAGATGCACGGCCAGACCGAGACGCGGCGCCGCCGGATCAAGGCCCGCGTCGCGGACGTGGCTGGCGGTGATGTCGTTGACGCCGCGGCCCCAGGCGGCGCGAATGAGGGCCTGGGCGGTGTCGGCGGAGAGGCCCAGAACCTTGCAGACTTCGCGCAGGGCGCCGCGGCTGCGATAGGCGATCACCGTGGCGGCAAGCCCGGCCCGCTCGCGGCCGTATTTTTGGTAAAGATATTGGATAACCTCTTCCCGCCGCTCATGTTCGAAATCGACGTCGATGTCGGGCGGTTCGTTGCGCTCGCGGCTCACGAAACGCTCGAACAAGAGATCGAGCCGCGCCGGATCGACGGCGGTGATGCCCAAAACGTAGCAGACGGCCGAATTGGCGGCCGAGCCCCGGCCCTGGCAGAGAATGCCGCGCCCGCGGGCGAAGCGCACCAGATCGTCGACGGTGAGAAAATAGGGCGCGTAGCCCAAATCGGCGATGATCCGCAATTCATGCTCGATCTGGGCTTCAACCTTCTCGGGCACGCCCTCGGGATAGCGGCCGGCCGCCCCTTCCCAGGCCCGCCGCGTCAGCTCGCTTTGCGGCGTTTGGCCCTCGGGCACCGGATCGATGGGATAGTCGTAGCGCAGCTCGTCCAGGCTGAAGCGGCATTGTTGGGCGATCGCAAGCGTGCGCGCCACCGCCTGGGGGTAATCGCGGAAGAGCCGCCGCATGGCCTCGGCCCCCTTCACATGGCGTTCGGCATTGGCGAACAGCCGCGCCCCCGCCTCCTCCAGGCGCCAACCTTCGCGGATGCAGGTCAGCACGTCTTGGACCGGCCGCCGGTCGGGAAGGTGATAATGCACGTCGTTGGTGGCGACCAGCGGCACGTCGGCGCACTCGCTCAAAGCGGCCAGTTCGAACAGACGGCGGGCATCGTCGCCCCGCAGCCGGTGGCGGGTGGCTAGCGAAAGTCGGTTGTCGAACACCGCGCGGTATCGGGCAAGCGCCTGACTGAAGCCGTCATTGGGTCGCTCGGGCGGCAGGACGATCGCCATCTGGCCTTCGGCCTGATCGGCCACGTCGCGCCAGGCCAGAAAGCATTGTCCCTTGGGTGCGCGGCGACGGCCAAGCGTGATCAGGCGGCACAAACGCCCATAGGCGGCGCGGTCGGTGGGATAGAGAAGCAGGGGGGGGGCATCGGCGGGATCGATGCGGGCGCCGACCAGCAGGCGGATACCGGCCGCCTTGGCGGCGCCGTGGGCACGCACCACCCCGGCCAACGACGCGCGGTCGGCTAGGCCGATCGCCGGATGACCAAGCCGGGCGGCCTGGGCCACCAGCTCCTCGGGATGCGAGGCGCCGCGCAGAAAGCTGAAATTGCTGGTGACCTCAAGCTCGACATAGCTCATGCGAAAAGACCGTGCAGATACCAGCGTGCCTGACCGTCCCGAAACAGCCAGAAGCGCCGCCCGGCCTCGTCCTCGATCCGGAAGTAGTCGCGGTAGGCCTCGGGAGAGCCGGGTCTTGCCCCTCGCCACCAGGGATCGGCGATCCGTTCCGGTCCCTCGCCGCGCGCCACCGGATGGCGGGCGCCGCGCCAGCGAAAGGCCTTGGGCGGTTCATCGGCCTTTGCCGGGGCGTCGACCGAAACCGGCTCGGGCCTGGCAAGCAGGCGAATCGGGCGCGGCGCCGTTTCGGGCCAGGAGGGTGGCGCGGCATCGGGGCCGAGAGGCGGAGCGAACGCCACCGCCTCCTCGGGGCGTTGCGCCGGCGCCGGCGCGAAGCGGCGCAGGCATCCGCTCCCCAGCCGGGCCGTCAGCCGGTCGGCCAAACGGGCGCGGGCCTCGTCGTCCGCCTTGGTCGGCGCGCCCTCAAGAACGCCCTGGCGCGAGTCAAGGGCCTCGACCTCGACCGCCTCGAGAACGATCGCCTCGATGCCGAAGCCAGGGTCGAGCCTGTCCAGGTCCTGGGCCAGCAAACGCGCCAGATGGCCGGGATCGCGGCTTGGCCGCGCCGTTCCCACCGCGTGGCGGACCAGCGTTCCGTCAACCCGGAACAGCGTTGCGTCCAGACGCCGTGCGCCGCGCCGCTCATAGTCGAGACGGCGGCACAAGGTGGCGACGAGGCCCGTCAGGGCGGCGGCGATATCCTCGCTGCGGCCGATCGGCTCGGCGAAGGCGCGGCGAAAACGATGCGAAGCCGCCGGACGCAAGGGCGCGATCGATTCGCCGCTCTCGCCCCAAAGCTGCTCCAGGCGCAACCCGACAACGGCGCCGAAGCGGGCCGCCAGGGGGGCGCGGGGCAAGGCGCGCACATCGCCGATCCGCCTCAGGCCAAGACGATGCAAGGTCGCCACCGACTCGGCCGGCAGGCGCAGGGCCGCCGTCGGCAGGGCATCGAACCATTGCCGGCCGACATTCTCGGGAACGCGCCCGATCGGCGTCTCGCCGAAGCGCGCCACCGCCCAGGCGGCGGCCGGGGTGTCGGCCAGGCCCAGGCGGGCGGTCAAGCCGAAGCGTTGGAGCCTCTGATGCAGATGATCGGCCAGGCTGGCCTCGCCGCCCATCAGATGCGCGCAGCCGGTGATGTCGAGCCACAAGCCGGCGCCGCCATCGATGGCCGTTTCGTCAAGCCCCACCCAGGGCGTGTAGCGCTGGCACCATGAGGCCAGGGCCAGCAGATCGCGCCGCTCGCCATCGGCGTCGGCATGAACGAGCTTAAGGGCGGGGGCAAGGGCGCCCGCCTCGGCGGCCGACAGGCCGGGATGAATGCCCTTGGCCCGGGCGGCCATGTTGGCGGCGGCGATCCGCAAGCCGCCGGAACGCTCGGTCACCGTCGCCAGGGGTTCATGCCGCGATGTCGCCTGCGGTCCCCCGACGCGGGTGAGCCGATCGGTCGCCCAATGGGGCAACCACAGCGAAACCATGCGTCGCATCGTCATGCTCCATCAGCCAGGCGCGCGGCCCGGCCAGGCCGCCGCGTTCCAGATCGACCCGCCAGCGCGCCCCACCCAACCCCGCCCAAGGAACGGCCGCCGACGGCATCGCCTCGACACGCCAACGCGTGGTCTCGGTTCCGGCCAGGATGCGCCCTCCGAGCAGCAGGGCGGTGACGCCTGACGTCTCGGCCGCCAATTGCAGACGCCGGCTTTCCACCCGACCGACCGGATCGGCCTCGCCGACCACGGCGCCCAGGGCCGCGCTCCGCAAACCTTCCTCCATCGCCTCCAGCACCATCCGGTTGTCGCGGGCCTCGACCCGCCAGAGCCGGGCCGGATCGAATCCGAAGGCCGCCAGGGCCGGCGGATAAAGCGGCGCCCGGTCGCGCTCGCGCCCGCACCACAAAACGATTCCGCTTTCCGCCAGGCGGCCAAGCAGAAACAGGGCGAATCCCGCCGTCGCGCCCGCCTCGCCGGCGATGCCATGCAAGCGTCCACGCGCCAAACCGCCTTGGGGCAGGACCGCATCGATCGGGGCTAGGCCAAGAGGTACGATTCCGTGCCGGGGCATCCCATCCGCCAAGCCGCCCAGGCCCTTCAACTGGCGGCGCAGTTCGGAAAAGGCGGGCTTGTGCTGTGTCACGATAAACCCCGATATATTCATTCTATATTGCTTAAATGTTCCTTTTTTGATCAAATTGTCAAGCCGCTAGGTCTTGGGGTCGTCGATTGTTGGCCCTACCATCCTCGGTGATATCCGGCTCTTGGCCTTCCCGCCCGTCGGAAGCGCCCGGCCTTGCCGCCGGGAAGCCCTGCCAATCAGCGCGAACGCATCCGGGGTTCGGGATCGAGCACCACCGGCGCCTTGGCCTTCAGATAATCCTCGACCAGGCTGGTGATCAGCCGGCCGTCCGAAGCATCGACCAGCAGCCGGCCCGCCCCCAGCATGTCGTAGCCATCGCCGCCCGCCGCCAGATAGTCGCTGGTCGCCAAGCGGTAGCGGGTTTCCGCGTCCAGCGTCCGCCCGCCAATTTCGATCGAAAGGATGCGCGCCCCGGCGGGCCGGGCGGGATCGTAGGTCACCGCCAGTCCGGAGACCTGGGGGAAGGCGCCACTCTTGGCTTCGAGGCGGGCCAAGCCATGCTCGAGCGCCTGGCGAAGCTGGCGGCCGCTGATCTCAAGCAGCACCGCGACATTGCCGAAAGGCAGCTCGGTCACCAAATCCCGGCGCGTGAGCCCCGTGCCGCTCGCCCGAAGCGCATCGCCCCGGAACCCGCCGCCATTCATCAGCGCCGCATCGGCGCCCAGCCGATCGCGCAGCGCGTCGGTCACCAGGGCGGCAAGGCTGCTGTCCTTGGTCCGCACGGTGTCGCGCCGGGAATCGAGCACGCAGGCGCAGGCGCCGACCGGCTGGTTCAGGATCGGTTCGAGCCGGCCCTCATGGACGGCGACCCGGGCCGCCATCGCCGGATCGGGCGTCACATTCTGGGTCGGTTCCATCCGCCAGGCCGGCGTGACGCGCCAGCGCTCGCCCGCCTTCTCGCGGTCGACGCGCAATTCGACGACGCCCAGCCAATGGCCGTCGCTGCCCGACTTGTGAATGAGGGTGCGGCCTTCGCGCCAGGTGATCGGCTCGTGATCGTGACCGCCCAGGATGAGGTCGAGGGTCGGCAAAGCCCGCGCCAGGGCCCGGTCTTCGCTGATGGTGAGGTGGGTAAGGGCGACGAACAACTCCGCGCCTTGCCCCTTCAAGGCCTCCAGCGCCACCCGCGCCGCCTCGATCGGGGGTTCGAAGCGGAAGCCGCGCAGGCCGGGCGCCAGTTCGGCGGTGCGCGGCGTGATCAAGCCCAGAAACCCCACCTTGACGCCGCCCACCTCGCGCACCAGGGCGATGGGCGCGTTGTTGAACGCCCGCCCGTCCGATTCGAACAGATTGGCGATCAACCAAGGAAAGCGCGATTCCCGCATCCGGGCGCGAAAAACCGTGGGGCCGTAATCGAATTCGTGATTGCCGGGCACGGCAAGATCGACGCCCAATTCGTTGCCGAGCGCGATCATATGCTGGCCTTGGTCGAAGCTCGACAGCAGCGAAGGCGAGATGAAATCGCCGGAAAGAATGGTGAGCGCCTCGGGGGCGCGCGCCCGCTCGGCACGGATCAGCGTCATCAGGGGCGCAAAACCGCCCTGGCCCTTCTCCGGGGCCAGACGATAGAAGTCGTTGAAATGAAGAAGAGTGATCCGCGACTCCTCGCTCCGGGCGGACGGCGCCGCCAGGAGGACAAGGAGGACGAGCGCAAGCCTTCGGATCATAAATGGATCAGAGTCGGCGCGAACCAGCCGATCAGGCCAAGGATCAGGCCCAACCCGCCCAACCCGGCGCCGATGAAGGCAAGCAGCGCCATTTCGGTAATCACCGCGGCCGAGGCCAGAACGATCGCCAATTGCAAGGCGGCCGAGGCGTATTCGAACAGGTGATAGGCGGAGAGCGCCTTGTCGCGCACCGCTTCGGCGGCCTTGGCGCGCGCCATCAATTCCTTGCGGCCCTCGTTGGTCGAGGGTTCGCTGTCGTAGCGGGCCGCCGTCTCCTTCCACTGGGCCGCTCGCTTGGCCAGGCGTTCGGCCTTTTCGGGCGCCAACCCTTCGCCTCCCTCCGCTTCCAAGCCCTCGGCGGCGGTGCGCATCACCGTCATGCGGATGGTCTTGGCCTGGAAGAAGTTCCACAGATTGGCGGCTTCGATGTTCTGGTTAAGGGCGGTGGTCTGGGCGCTCTTGCCGCCCATTTCCATGATGGCCAGGAACGCCGCCAGGGCGATGATCAGAATCGCCACCTTCTTGTTGCTGGGCGCGTGCTGGGCGTGATGAAGATGTTCCTGGGTTTCCTGGCTGGACGACAAAGCAAGGCTCCGTTGCTTGGGGTTTGGCGCGATGATAGCGGAAATTCGGAAAAGACAAAGAGCGTTGCCCGGCGTGGCTGGGCGATCACGAGGCCTGTTCCAAGGCTTCGTGCGCGGCCAGCCATCGGGCTTCGGCTTCGGCGATGCTCTTGCCAAGCGCTCCCAAGTGGCGGCCCAGTTCCGCCATCGCGGCGCCGTCGGCGGCGGTCTTGGGATCGGCCATCTTGGCCTCCAGCTCGCGCCGCGCTTTCAGCAGCGCTTCCAGGGCGGCATCGGCGGCCTCGGCGGCCTGGCGAAGCGGGGCGGATCGGGCGCGGGCCTGGGCGGCCTGGCGGCGCTCGTCCTTGCGGGTTGCGCCGGCGGCCTTGCCGGGCTCGCTGTCTTTCTTGGGCGTGCGCGCCTGCTCGAGCAGAAAACGGCGATACTCGTCGAGATCGCCCTCGAAGGGCCGCACGCGGCCATCGGCCACCAGCCACAGCCGGTCGGCCGCCAGCTCGATCAGCCGGGGATCGTGGCTGATCAGCACCACGGCGCCGGCGAAGGCGTTGAGCGCCTGCACCAGGGCCTCGCGGGAATCGATGTCGAGATGGTTGGTGGGTTCGTCCAGCACCAGGATGTGGGGCGCCTCACGGCACATGAGGGCGATCAGCAGCCGCGCCTTCTCGCCGCCCGACAGGCGTTGGGACTCGATGGTCACCCGATCGGCGTCGAATCCGAAACGGGCCAGATGGGCGCGGCATTGTTCGGCCGTCCAGTCCTTGGCCAGACGCCCCAACAACAAAAGCGGCGTCGCCGCCAGATCCATTTCCTCGGCCTGATGCTGGGCGAAATAGCCGACCTTGAGCCGGGGCGCACGGGTGAGCGTTCCCGCTTGCGGCGCCAGCCTTCCGGTCAGCAAGCGGGCCAGGGTCGATTTGCCATTGCCGTTGGCGCCCAGAAGGGCGATGCGATCGTCGGGATCGATGCGAAAGGACACCTGGCTCAGGATCGGCTGGTCCGGCGCGTAGCCCACCGCGACCTCGTCCAGCGTCATCAAGGGCGGCGCCAGCTCGGCCGGATCGGGAAAGTCGAAACTGATGGCCTGTTCCTCGACGATCGGCGCCGCCACCTCCATCTTCTCCAGCAATTTGAGCCGGCTTTGCGCCTGGCGGGCCTTGGTGGCTTTGGCGCGGAAGCGATCGACGAAGGCCTGGATGCGTCGACGCTGTTCAAGCTGGCGGGCCAGCGTCTTGGCGCGCAGATCGATTTTTTCCCGCCTGGTGCATTCGAAGCGCGAATAATTGCCGGCGTAGGCCACCAGCCGGCCGTCCTCGATGGCGACGATCCGCCCGGCCACCCGATCCAAAAGGTCGCGGTCGTGGCTGATCAGCAAGAGCGTACCCTGGAAGCGCGCCAGATGGTCTTCCAGCCACAGGCTGGCTTCCAGATCGAGATGGTTGGTGGGCTCGTCGAGAAGCAGAAGATCGGCGCGCCCGAACAAGGCGGCGGCCAGCGCGACGCGCATGCG
The DNA here is from genome assembly GCA_016214125.1 of Rhodospirillales bacterium. GTDB lineage: Bacteria > Pseudomonadota > Alphaproteobacteria > Rhodospirillales > WMHbin7 > JACRPC01. Next base: position 136,644 of record JACRPC010000021.1, read on the forward strand.
CCAGCCGCCCGAGAAGGAATCGAGCGGACGGGCCTGCGCCTCGGCATCGAAACCCAGCCCGGCCAGGATGGCGGCGGCCCGCGCCGGCGCCTCGTGGGCGCCGATGGCGGCCAAGCGCTCGTGGATCTGGCCGATGCGATCCGGATCGGCCTCGGTTTCCGCCTCGGCCAGCAACCGGGCGCGCTCGCCATCGGCGGCCAGGACATAGTCGACCAGCGGCCCCGATCCCTCGGGCATGTCCTGGGCCAGGCGGCCCAATTGGGCACGGGTTTGGCGGACGACGCTGCCGCCGTCCGGCACCAGATCGCCGGCGATCAGCCGAAAGAGCGTGGTTTTGCCCGAACCGTTGCGGCCGACCAGCCCCACCTTCTGGCCGGGCGCGATATGGACGGTGGCGCCGGAAAACAGCGTCCGGCCCCCGTAGCGAAAGACCAAGTCATTGATATGAAGCATGTTTTTCCAAGTGCCGGGGGCCGGGCAAGGATGCCATTGTCTCCAGGGTCGTTTGGGTCTATAACCCCGCCCGCTTGCGGGAAATTCGCCTTTTAAATCCCGTGGCTGGGGACAACAGTCAAGGACCAAAGCGATGGCTATCGAGCGCACCTTGTCGATCATCAAGCCGGACGCCACCAGGCGCAATCTCACCGGCAAGATCAACGCCCGCCTCGAGGAGGCCGGCCTGCGGATCGTTGGCCAGCGCCGCATCCGCCTGACCCGCGAGATGGCGGAAAAATTCTACGCCGTGCATGCCGAACGCTCGTTCTTCAACGATCTGTGCGCCTTCATGACCTCGGGTCCGGTCGTGGTCCAGGTGCTGGAAGGCGACGGCGCGGTTGCCCGCAACCGCGAGGTGATGGGCGCCACCAATCCGCAGAACGCGGCGCCGGGCACCATCCGGCGCGATTTCGCCGAATCGATCGAGGCCAATTCGGTTCACGGGTCCGATTCCCTGGACAACGCGGCCCGCGAGGTGGCGTTCTTCTTCGCCGAGACCGACATCGTCGGCTGAGCGGCCTCAGCTCACGGTGAGCGACGAGGGCAGGCCGCGCATCCGCGTCAACAGATAATCGAGATCGTCGCCGTCGATCTTTACACCCAGATCGCCATACTGGGTGAGGATGCGCTCGATCATCCGCCTAGCGTGGCGCTCGCGGTCGCGGGCCTCGCCGTCGAGAAGGGTTTCCTTCTCGACATCGATGGCGGCGCGGAAGGCCGGATAAAGTTCCTGCGGCAGCTTGGCGCGGCCATAGATGGCCTTGAATCCCATCGGGCCGGCGTCGTGAATGAGAATGCGGGCGTTGACGATCGGCACCCCGGTGATCTGCGCCAGACCGGCCTCGAGGAAGTGCATATCGCCCATGCAGACGGCGCGCAGCAGGATCGACGGCGTCAGGCGGCCGTTCTTATGCAATTGACGGACGAGCGCCTCCAGATCGGCCGAGGTCGATTCGCCGGCCAGGCCCAAGATGGCACGCTCGCGCACCACCAGCGACAGATCGCCCACCATGGTTTCCGGCAAATCGCGCCGGGACAGAAGCTGCTGGCGCAGATGCTCGGAAACCTTGGTCACCAGCCGCTCGGCTACCGTGATCGGCAGGTTGGTGCGGCCCACCAGCTTGGTCTGCACGCCTTCGCTTTCCGGGAAACGGTCGACCACCTTGCCCAGCGAGGTTTCCGAGATGGCGGCGCCCTCGTTGCCGACCAGGGTCTCGACCGCCTTCTCGCTGCCCGATTCGACCAAGGCGTCGGACACCGATTCCGAAACCTTGGCGCGGCTGGCGATCGCCACCTGATGGCCGCTGCCTTGGCTTTTGACGATCTCGATCAGGTCGGCGTCGTTGAGGACTTCGGAATATTGCAGCATCGGGATGGCGACGCTCTCGACATCGCGGGCCAAGGCCAGGGCCACGTCGCGCGGCACCTCGCGGCTCGATTTCAGGCTCATCGCCAGCGCGCTGCGCACGCGGACTTCGGCGTCGCGCACCATGAGCCGGAAGATATCGATGGCGAGTTTGCGCTCGGATTCGGTCAGTTGCCCGGTGTCGAATCCCTGGGCGATCTTGAGCGCGGTCTCGCGCCGCGTGTCGGGCGACGGCTCCGACATCAGGCGGGCAACGTCGTCGTGCGACAGAAATCCAGATGCGGTCATGGACCCGTAAACTCCCTCTCGATCGCCGCGGCGATGATAGACCAGAAACGCGTGGTCTTGCACCTGCCGATTGCCGAACGGCTTGGCTAAGGCTAACCTTGGCGGACCGCTCGGTCTGTGTCGAGTATCACATGCGCATCAAGGTCCAGGAATCCTGCCTGCTGATCGTCGACGTCCAAGAACGTCTGGCGCCGGTGATGGAAAATCCGCGCCGGGTTCTCTACGGGGGCGCGACGCTGATGCGGGCGGCCTTAAGACTGTCCATTCCCATCTTGGTGACCGAGCAATACCCCAAGGGGTTGGGGCCAACAATGATCGATCTGCGCAGCCTGGTCCCCGAAGGCGCCATTTTCGAAAAGGTCCATTTTGCCAGCACCGAGGAACCGGGCTTTCTCGATCGCCTCAAGGCCTTCGGCCGCCGCCAAGTGGTGATGGCGGGCATCGAATCGCACATCTGCGTCACCCAAACCGCCCTGGGTCTTTTGGAAGCCGGCTATGAGGTGTTCGTGGTTTCCGATGCTTGCTCGTCGCGTCGCCTGGAAAGCTACGAGGCGGCGATGCGCCGGCTGGATGCGGCCGGGGCCAAGCTGGTGACGGTCGAAATGGCGGTCTTCGAATGGCTGTTCAAGGCGGGTACGCCCGAATTCAAGGACCTTTCCGCTCTTATCAAGTGACCATTTATCAGAAGAACCGCTTGATAAGAAAGTTGAATATTTCAAGACGAAATTTTCATACTTCCCTGTAATCCGTCGTTGCATCAAATCGGCAAAAGCGGCTAAACTCCGCGGTGTAAAGGAAGGGGCCGGCTTGACCGGGCCCAACAAGAATGCGCACAAGGCTGATTTCCCTGGATTATTCAGGGACAGGCCAAAAAAGCGCGGATTGGGAGAGGGGCGTTTCGAGTGCCGTTTGTGCTAATGGTTATTCACGAGCTTGTGAAGTTCGTTGGGCTGCTCTTGATCGCCCAGCTCTTGGTGTTTGCCTTGAGCTTTGGGCGGCACGAGCGCAACGTTGTCTATCTCGGCATCCGTTTTCTGGTCTCGCCGGCGACCCGGCTGGTGCGGCTGATCACCCCAAGGGTCGTCGTCGACAAGCACATTCCGCTTGCCACCTTTCTCATCGCCTTTTGGGCCTGGGTGGCCCTGATCTTCATCAGGCGCGAATTCGCCGCGCCGGGAGCGGCGGGATGATGCGCTGGCTCGACGCCTGGTTCTACAGCCAGATCGCCATCTGGGCTACCTTGTTCCGCCGCCTCGACGTGGCGATCGAGTATTGGCAGCGCGTGCGCCGGATCAAACCCAACGACGTCGTGGTGGTCGCCACGCTCTCCCATTTGAAGGCCCGTGTCGGCGCCAAGGCCGAGGCGGTGGCGCTCATGCATCAGGCCCTCGACATGAACCGCGAGCAGCCGGCGATCTGGTTCAATCTGGGCTTCGTGCAGCAGGAGATGGAGGCGCACGAGGACGCCCTGAAAAGCTTCCGCCAGGCGCTCGATCGCGATTCGCGCCTCGACCGCGCCTGGTACGGCCTGGCCCTCTCGCTCATGAAGCTCGGGCGCACCGAGGAGGCCGTCGACGCCCTCAAGAAAAACACCGAACTCCAGCCGATGAGTCCCTACGGCTGGTACCAGCTTGCGCATGCCTATCACCGACTGGGCAACGCCGCCCAGGCGGAGAAGGTGATTCGCAATCTGGCCAAGTTCGAGCCCAAGGTCGCCATGCGGCTCGAACACGAAACCGGCATCAAGGTAGGGGCGAACGTGCCGTTTTGAACATCGTTAGGTCAATCAACGCCGCACAAGCCGCGGCAACGGGAAACTGGTAGGAGAGGAGTCATGGAAGCATCGGAGAAACGTAAGGAATACTGGAAGAAGAACCTGACCATCACGGCCATCCTGATGGTCATCTGGTTCGTCATCACCTACGTCATCGGCTATTACGCTCGCGATCTAAGCTTCAACTTCTTCGGCTGGCCTTTCGCCTTCTACATGGGCGCGCAAGGCTCGCTGATCCTTTACATCGTGATCATCTGGTTCTACGCGCGCTACATGAACAATCTCGATATCGAATACGGCGTGCAAGAGGGAGAAGAGTGATGTTTCAGGAAGCCAAATCGCAATCGGCGTTCGTCTCCCAATTGAAGAAGGTCTATACCTTCTACACGGGCGGCTTCATCGTCTTCGTCATCCTGCTCGGCATTGCGGAAGCAATGGGCATGCCGCGTGTCTGGATCGGCTATCTGTTCCTGGCGATGACCATCTTGCTCTATGCCGGCATCGGCATCATGAGCCGGACCAACATTGCCGATGAATACTATGTCGCGGGACGCCGGGTTCCGGCGCTCTTCAACGGCATGGCAACCGGCGCCGACTGGATGAGCGCCGCCTCCTTCATCGGCATGGCGGGCGGCCTTTATCTGGGCGGCTATTCCGGCCTGGCCTTCATCATGGGCTGGACCGGCGGTTACTGCCTGGTGGCGCTGTTCCTCGCCCCCTACCTGCGCAAGTTCGGCCAGTTCACCATTCCCGACTTCCTGGGCGCCCGCTACGGCGGCCACCTGCCGCGCTTCGTGGGCATCCTGATCGCCATCCTCTGCTCCTTCACCTACGTGGTGGCGCAGATCTACGGCGTCGGGCTGATCACCACCCGTCTGACCGGCGTCGAATTCACGCTGGGCATCTTCCTGGGCCTGGGCGGCATTCTCGTCTGCTCGTTCCTGGGCGGCATGAAGGCGGTCACCTGGACCCAGGTGGCGCAGTACATCATCCTGATCATCGCCTACATGATCCCGGTGGTGTGGCTGTCGGTGAAGCAAACCGGCGTTCCGATTCCGCAGGCGGTTTACGGCTACCAGCTCCAGAAAGTGACGGCGAAGGAGCAATTGCTCATCGACGATCCGAAGGAGAAGGAAGTCCGCGGCATCTTCGCCTCAAGGGCCGCGACGGGGGCCGAAAGCCTTAAGGACCCGGCCAAGTCCTATGCCGACGGCAAGGCCAAGCTCGATGCCGATCTGGCCAAGGCCAAGGCCGACAACGCGCCCGAGGCCGACGTCAAGAAGGCTGAGGCCGCTTTGGCCGCCTATCCGAAGGATCAGGCGGCGGCCACCGCGCAGTGGACGAAGGATCGTGCGGCCGCCGGCCGTGCCGCTCTGCCGCTCCGCCACGCCGAGGCCTTCCCCGGCAAGGACGACAAGGCGCGCGACATCGCAAGGAAGAACTTCCTGGCGCTCACGCTCTGTCTGATGGTCGGCACGGCTGCGTTGCCGCACATCTTGATGCGTTACTACACGACGCCTTCGGTCAAGGAGGCCCGCGCGTCCGTGACCTGGTCGTTGTTCTTCATCTTCCTGCTCTATTTCACGGCGCCGTCCCTGGCGGTGCTGGTGAAATACACCATCTATCACGACGTGGTGGGAACGGCGTTCAGCGCCCTTCCGGCTTGGGTGAAGAACTGGCAGGCGGTCGATCCATCCCTGTTGTCGATCGTCGACGTCAACAAGGACGGCATCGTGCAGTTGGCGGAAATCGCCATCGGCGGCGACATCGTGGTGCTTGCCACCCCGGAAATCGCCGGTCTGCCTTACGTGATCTCGGGCCTGGTGGCCGCCGGCGGTCTTGCCGCCGCGCTCTCCACCGCCGACGGGCTCCTGCTCACGATCGCCAACGCGTTGTCGCACGATCTCTACTACATGATGATCGATCCCAACGCGACCACCCAGCGTCGTGTCACGCTGTCCAAGATCCTGCTGCTGGTCGTCGCCGTCTTGGCGGCCCTGGTGGCGGCGCAGAAACCGGCCGACATCCTCTTCCTGGTGTCGGCGGCCTTCTCGCTGGCGGCGGCCGGGTTCTTCCCGGCGCTCACCCTCGGGATCTTCTGGAAGCGGGCCACCGGCATTGCCGCCTCGTTGGGCATGCTGGCCGGCGTCGGCATCACGTTCTACTACATGGCGACCACCCAACCGTGGCTGCGCGAGATGTTCTTCGGAACCCCGCGCTCCGCGCCGGTGACCGGCATCTGGTGGGACATCCAGCCGATTTCGGCCGGTCTGTTCGGCATTCCGCTCGGATTCATCGTGATCGTCCTGGTCAGCCTGGTTACCCCGGCGCCGTCCAAGGAAGTTCAGGATATGGTCGAGGATGTCCGTTACCCCAACCTGAAGGCGGCGTAAGCCTTCGACCTCCGGAGGGCTCGCGCACAAAGCCCTCCGGAACCTTCCTTACCGCGCCCGGCCCCCTTGGGGCCGGGCGTTTTCTTTATCTGGATTTTTTCGCGGCCTGGCCCGATCATGAACCCGATTCGGCCCCAACGCGCGCCAAGATGCGGGTGGTCGGATGGCTGGGACCGGAGGGGGCAGGGGCATGAAACTGGATACCGAATCGCTCGAACGCATCGACAGCTTTCCCTACCGCCATCGGGTGGGCGAAGTGATGAGCCGCCCGCTCGCCACCGCGGCCCCGCAAGCCAGTCTGGTCGATGCCAGCCGGGTGATGGTCTCCGCCAGCATCAGTTCGCTGGTCGTCGTCGATCCCAACGGGCGGGCGATCGGCATCATCACCGAGCGCGACGTGCTCAGGGCCGCCGCCCAGACCGGCTCCATCGGCCTTCACATGCCGCTGTCGGCGGTGATGAGCCAGCCGGTGATGACGGTCCATGAGGACGCGCCGCTCTTCGTCGCCATGGGGCGCCTCGAACGTCTGAAGATCCGCCATCTAGTGGTGATCGATCGGGCCGGAATGCCGGTGGGCATGGTCACCGCCCGCGTGCTCTTGAAATTGCGGGCCGGTCAGGCGCTCGCCTTGGGCGATGAAATCGCTCACGCCGCCGACGCCAGCCAGTTGGCCCAGGTTCAGGCGCGCGTCCCGGCGCTGGCCAAGGCGCTGCTGGGCGAGGGGGTGTCGCCCCTGGGGGTCGCCAACATCACCAGCACCGTTTTGCGCGACATGACGGCGCGGGCGGCCGAGCTGGCCGAGCGCTCGATGGTCGATGACGGCTGGGGACCGGCACCGGTTCCCGCCTGCATCTTGGTCCTGGGCTCGGGCGGGCGGGGCGAATCGCTGTTCCATCCCGATCAGGACAACGCCATCGTTCACGGCGGCGCCGAGGAGCACGACCCCTGGTTCGCCGAGGCGGGCAAGCGGATCGCCACCACGCTTGAGGCGGCCGGGGTGCCGTTGTGCAAGGGGGGCGTGATGGCGATGAACCCGCCTTGGCGGCGCTCGGTCGAAAGCTGGAAGACCGAGATCGACCGCTGGGTGCGCGAAGCGCGCGGCGAAGACGTCCTCAACATCGACATTTTCGTCGATTTCCGCCCGGTCTATGGCGATCCGACCCTGGCCGACCAGGTGCGCGCCCACCTGACCGAGAAGGCGGCGCGTTCCAAGCCCTTCCTGCACATGCTGGCCGGCTCGACCGCCGACATGCGTGTGCCGCTTGGCCTGTTCGGCAATTTCATCACCCAGGGCGGGCGGCTCGACATCAAGAAAGCCGGCCTGCTGCCGCTGGTCAGCGCCGTGCGGGTGCTGGCCGTCAAGCATCGCATCGACGCCACGGCAACCCGCGATCGCCTCGATCGTCTGGCGGAAAGCGGCCACCTGCCGAAAGGCGAGGCGCACCTGCTGGCCGAATTGCACGAGCTGTTGGTCGAAATTCTGATTCGCCAGCAGATCGCCGACCAGGACGAGGGCGTTCCGCTCTCCAACCGCATCGATCCCAACCGGCTCGATCGGCTGGAGAAGCAAAAATTGAAGGCGGGTTTCAAGCAGATCCAGGCCCTGACGACCGTCCTCGAAACCGCCTTGAATTCGATGTAGGGCATGGCCGCCTCGCAGCCGCTTGTCCTTCTGCCTGGCCTGTTGTGCGACGAGGCCCTGTGGCGCCACCAGGTCGAGAGTTTGGCCGATCTCGCCCATTTCCTCATTCCCGACCTTAGCCTCGACGATTCGGTTCGCGCCATGGCCGGCCGCGTTCTGGCCGAGGCGCCGGCCCGCTTTGCCCTGGCCGGCCTGTCGATGGGCGGCTATGTGGCCCAGGAAATTCTTCGCCAGGCGCCGGCGCGGGTGACGCGTCTGGCGCTCTTGGACACCAGCTTCAAGGCCGACAGCGACGAACAGAAATCCCGCCGTCTGGCGCTGCTCGAACTGGCCAAGATCGGCCAGTTCAAAGGCGTGACGCCCCGCCTGTTGCCCAGCCTGGTCCATCCCGATCGCCTGAACGACGACCGTCTGGTGGCAACGGTCACCAGCATGGCCGAACGCATCGGGCGCGAAGCCTTCTTCCGCCAGCAAACGGCGATCATGGGCCGTCCCGACGGCCGGGCCGATCTCGGACGCATCGCCTGCCCGACCTTGGTTCTGTGTGGCCGCCAGGACGCGCTGACGCCGCTTGAAATCCATCGTGAAATGGCGTCCCTCATTCCCGGCGCGGCCCTGGTGATCGTCGAGGCGAGCGGCCATCTGCCGCCCCTGGAGCAGCCCCACGCCGTCAGCGCGGTTCTTCGCTACTGGCTCCAGGCACCCGGCTGATCGGCACGCTCGGGCGTTTGGCGAATTTGGCGCCGGCCCAGGCCGGCGGCGGCGGTGGGGCGGGTTCGACCTCGGGCGGTGGCGGGAAAAACTCCCCTTCCTCCTCGACCGGCCGATCGAGCACCAAGGGCGCGTCGGCGGTCTTGCGGGCGAACAGCCCTTTTAGGAACGTGCTCTTCGCCTGGGCGGGCGGCGGGACCATGTCGACCAGATCGAACGGCGCGTCTTCGGCCGGGGCTTGCGGCGGGGCGCCGGCAAGGTCGGCGGCCTTGGCGGCCATGGCTTCTTGGGCCTCGGCCTTCCGCCGCGCCGCGCGTCCCGGCTTTTTGGCCTGAGCCGGCGGTGGGGCCGGCGTGCCAGGCCGACGCCGCGCCACCCGCAACAGCCCGAGGACGACAAGCAAGAGGGCGGCGGGGAGCCCGTAGATGATCAGGGTGTCGAACTCGAACTCGTCTTCGACCTGCGTCCAGGCCAGCGCCGGCGCGCCGGCAACCGGCATGGTCTGGGGAATCAGGGTCGGCGCCACCGGCGGGCGCAAGGTCGACCAATAGATCAGGCCGTCCTTGACTTCGCCCGCCATCAGAACCGGCTGGGCGACTGCGGCGCCCTGGCGGCCGACCAGACTAAGCTCCGGTCCGACCAGCACCACCGGCCACAAGGCGCGGCCGCGATCGGGGCAGGTGCTTGCCATCAGGGTGGCGGCGTTCTTGAGCAGGGTCGGCATGGCGACGGGCGCCAGATCGGTTTGGGGGGCGACGGCCAGCAGGGATTGAGCCTTGCAAGGCGCAACCCTTCCGTCGTCGTCGGCGCGGCCGACCGCGAAGACGTCGCCTTCGTCTTTGGGAAGCGTGCCGATCCAGGCCAAAAAGGACCGATCGGGCAGACCGACCAGCAAGGTGGTCGGCACCGGCCGATTGCCTTCGGCCAACGGCACGCCCTTGTGCCAAAGCGCGATGCGCTCGACCTGGCGCTGGCCGGCCCCTTCTTCGGCGCGATCGGAAAAGAGGCGGCCACGACCCTCGGCACGGCCGTTCAGACAGCCGCCCTCATAGGTGAATCGATAACGCGACCAGGCGGCGTCGCGCTTGGCGGCATACCAGACCCAGCAGGTGCCGGCCTCGATCCAACGCGCCGCATCGTCCTCGCCCGGCGATTTTTCGGCGGCCCGCAAGAGGGCCTGCACGGCTTGGCTGCGATCCTCGGCGACGTAGGCAGGGGGGGCGGGCGGCGCCAGGGGCGTCAGCGCGCTGGGTTCGACCGCCGGTCGGGGCGCGCTTCGAATGGGCGCCTGATTCGAGGGCATCGGTGCGAGCGAGGGGGCTTTCGGGACATCGGCGCTTTTTTTGGCCGGGGATTTCGGCGGCGCGCTCTTTTCCGCCGTTGGCGGCTTGGCCGCCCCATCCCCCGTCGTCGCCCCTTCCTGGGCAAAGGCAACGAAAGGCAGCAGCAACGCCACCCCGAACCCCACCGCCTTCCACGCGTCCGATCGCACTCTGCCAACTCCCCGGAATGGTCTTTCCGCCCGGATCAAGCCGTTCCGGGACCGCCATTTGCCGATGGTAGGAAACCAGACTATTTGGCCGGCTTCAAGGCGTGTTGGCGTACGATGAGATCAAGCATGCCGAAGATCGAGGTCCCCGAATAGAAATGCTCCATCAAGGAACGGGCCTCGACGCCCAGTTCGCGGGTGGTCAGCCCCAGGCGGTCGATCAGTTTGGTATCCAGATCACCCTGCCAGTGGGTGAAGTCGGGATCGATCAGCGGATAGGCCATGTATGCCTCCATTGCCGGTCGGATTTGTGGGCTTGGTCGCGGGCCCCTTCGTGGTTTCCGCCGGGTTCACGAGCTTCAGGATAACAGGGTGTTGGGAAAGAAAAGGTAAACATGGCGGCTCTGGGCTAGCTCGGTTCGCCAAAGACGCCGCCATCCGGCATCTGATAGGGCAGGATCGCCAGGGTCAGGCCGGCGATCAGCTCGGAAAAGGCCGGCGAATCGGCCGAGGTCACGCCCTCCATGACCGCCATGGCCTCGGAAAGGGGTGTCTCGCGCTGGCAGAAGATGCCGAAGACGCGCGTGGTTCCGCCCTCGGCGGGACGCAAGGCGACACCATCGGGATTCTCGCAGGCCTTGCGGGCCAGGGTGAACGGGTCGGGATTGAAGAGATAGACCAGGCGATAGATTTCCTGGCTCGTCGCCGGGCGGGGGACGAATTGGGTGCGCGGTCCGGCATGGGCGTCCTTCATGGCGCGGGTGGTGGCCGCGGCCAGGGCCTCGGGCGACCCGGCAAAGGGATTGCCTTTGAGCGTCACCTCGACCTTGCCGTCGCGCGCCGCATAGGCGAAGTGGGAGGGAATAAGCACATTGCTGTGAATGTGCTCGGAACTGATCATGGGCTGGGGCGCACAGGCGGACAACAAGGCGACCAAGGCCAGACCGGTGCAAGGCATGGGGTTGCGCATGGTTGACATCCTATCCTGCGATGATGGCGAAACCGCGCCCAATATATGGCATCGCGGCCATCGTTTCACACGTCCAGATCGCCGGCGAATTTGGCGCGCTCCTGGATGAACTGGAAGCGCAGTTCCGGCTTTTTGCCCATCAGGGTCTCGACCATGCGCGCCGCTTCGCGCGCTTCTTCCTGGTCCTCCTCGCTCCGGCCATGCGCCAGACGCACCCGCAAAAGCGTCCGCCCCTTGGGGTCCATGGTGGTTTCCTTGAGCTGGGCGGGCGGCATCTCGCCCAGGCCCTTGAAGCGGCTGATCTCCACCTTGCCTCGTCCGGCGAAGGGGCCGGCCAGCAGTTCTTCCTTGTGGGCCTCGTCGCGGGCATAGACGACCTGCTTGCCCTGGGTCAGGCGGTAGAGCGGCGGCATGGCCAGGAACAGATGGCCGCGTTCGATCAGGGCCGGCATTTCCTGGTAGAAGAAGGTCATCAACAGCGAGGCGATATGGGCGCCGTCGACATCGGCGTCGGTCATGATGATGATCTTCTCGTAGCGCAGCTTCTCGTCGTCATAGGATTCGCGGCTGCCCGAACCCAGGGCCTCGATCAGATCCTTGAGTTCCTGGTTGCCCGACAGCTTTTCGGCCGAGGCGCTGGCGACGTTCAAGATCTTGCCGCGCAGGGGCAGCACCGCCTGGGTCTCGCGGTCGCGGCCCTGCTTGGCCGAGCCGCCGGCCGAATCGCCCTCGACGATGAACAGCTCGGTGCCCTGGGCGATGGTGCGCGCGCAATCGGCCAGCTTGCCGGGCAGGCGCAGACGCCTTGTCGCGGACTGGCGCTTGGTCTCTTTGGCCAGGCGCTTGCGTTGGCGGTCCTCGGCGCGTTCGATCACCCGCTCCAGCAGCATCTTGGCCGATTGCGGATCGGCGGAAAGCCAGTGATCGAAATGATCCTTGACGGCGGTTTCCACCAAGCGGGCCGCTTCGGGCGAGGCCAGCCGCTCCTTGGTCTGGCCCTGGAATTGGGGATCGCGGATGAACAGCGACAGCACGGCGGCGGCGCCGCCGATCACATCCTCGGCCAGGATCTGGGCCGCCTTGCGGTTGCCGACCCGCTCGCCATGCGCCTTGAGGCCGCGCGCCAGCGCGCCGCGCAAGCCCTGCTCGTGGGTGCCGCCCTCCGGGGTCGGTACGGTGTTGCAATAGGTGTTGAGGAAGCCTTCCTCGTCGCGCGGCCAGGCCACCGCCCACTCCACTTGGCCCATATCCTCGGCCAGCGCCGCCGTGCCGGCGAAAAGGGCGGGCGCGATCAGGCCCTTGCCGGCCAGCGCGCCATCCAGGAAATCCTTCAAGCCGCCGGGGAAGTGCAGAACCTCCTGGGCCGGGGTGGCGTCGCCCTCGCGGATCAGCGATGGCTCGCAACGCCAGCGGATTTCGATGCCGCGAAACAGATAGGCCTTCGAGCGCGCCATCCGGTAAAGGGTGGCGGGACGGAAATGGGCGCGGTGCCCGAAGATGTCGGGATCGGGATGGAAGCGCACGCAGGTGCCGCGCCGGTTCGACACCGGCCCGATCTTCTTCAGCGGCCCCTTGGCGTGGCCGCGCGAAAAGTTTTGCGCCCAGAGAATCTTGTCGCGCGCCACCTCGACCTCAAGCACGTCGGAGAGCGCGTTGACCACCGAAACGCCGACACCATGCAGCCCGCCCGAGACCTTATAGGCGTCGCCGCCGAACTTGCCGCCGGAATGGAGCGTGGTCAGGATCACTTCCAGGGCGGATTTCTTGGGGAACTTCGGATGCGGATCGATGGGAATGCCGCGCCCATTGTCGCGCACGGTGACGAAGCCGTCGGCCATCAGCTCCAACTCGATCCAGCTCGCATGGCCGGCCAAGGCCTCGTCCATGGCGTTGTCGAGCACCTCGGCCACCAGATGGTGAAGCGCCCGTTCGTCGGTGCCGCCGATATACATGCCGGGCCGCCGCCGGACGGGCTCCAGCCCCTCCAGAACCTCGATGTCCTTGGCGGTGTAGCCGGCGCTTTGCGGCGCCAGGCGTTGGAACAGGTCGTTCATGGCCGGCATTATAGGTATCGACGTCGACGATGCAAGGTATATGCTGTAGGTGAAAAATATTATTCCACAACATCTAGTGGAGAGGGGCATGACCGCGACCGAACCGACGAAATTGCCGCACTGCGGCATGGCGTATTGCGATTTGGCGATCCGCACCATCGCCATGCCGGCCGACGCCAATCCCTTCGGTCACATTTTCGGCGGCTGGCTGATGTCGCAGATGGATTTGGCGGGGGGCACCACGGCCTCCTTCCGCGCCAAGGGGCGCTGCGCCACGGTGGCGGTCGAGGCGATGAAGTTCCACAAGCCGGTCTTCATCGGCGACGAGGTCACCTGCTACACCGAGATCGTCCGGGTGGGACGAACCTCGATCACGGTTCGCATCGAGGCCTGGGTTCGGCGCAAGGTGGGCGGCACGTCCGACCGGGTGACGGAAGGGCTGTTCAGCTTCGTTGCCGTCGACGATTCCGGTCAGCCGCGCCCGGTGCCCTCAGAGTAAAGCCAGGAACCGGGCGGCGGCTCGGATTTCCTCGGCCAGCGCCACCAGCCGCGTCGTCGCCTCGTCGTCCTCGCCCCATTGTTCGCGTTGGTAGGTTTCGTCGAGCTGGGCGGCGGCGATGGCCGCCTCGGCCTCGATCATTCCTTCGATCAGCGCCAGAGCCAGGATCAGCGAGCCCGAGGCGGCGGTGACGCTGGCAAGAGCCGCCATCCGATTGGGATCGAGCGCCTCCAGCCGCTTGGCCAAAGCCGAAAGCGAATCGGCCGGCTGGTCGATCGGCACGATTCCCGTGCTGACCCGAAGCGGCGCGTCGAGCACCAGCGCCGCCCAGTCAAGCACGGGCTGCCAGTGCGCGGTTTGGCGGTGCGCCAATTCGGCCGGTGCGTCGGCCCGGTAGCACAAGAGATCGGTCTCGGCAAAGCGGATCAGCGTGTCGCGGATCGCTTTGGTCTCGCCTTGCATCCGGTCCTGGGCGGTGAAGGCCAGTTGGGTGAGCGGCATGGTCTCGGGCCGGATGCGCTCGGCCTGCGCCTCCCATTCGGCGGCAATCGCCTGGGCCAGATTACGGCCGGCAATGCGAAAGGGCCGGCCGGTGGGCGTGCGCACCGGCTTGCCGTCGAGGAGAAGGGCGATGCCCCCCTTCTCCTCTTCGGTCGCCACCACCTTATAAAATCGGCGCCGAGGCTTGCCGCTCACTTGCCGAAGATCTTGCCCAGGGTGCCGCCGATCGCCCCGCCGACACCGCCTTGCTCTTTCGCCGCCGGTGCCGGTGCCGTGCCTGACTTGGCGGCCGGTGCCGGTTGGGCGGTTTTCGCCGGCGCCTTGCCCAAGGCGGTCAGGCAAGGGGTTTTGTCGTCGGTCGCCTTGTCGAGCGCCGCCCCGGCCAGCAGCGAGACGCCGCCGGTGGCGATCGCCGAGCCCACCGAAAGCGCCTTCTTGGCCGCCTCGATCTCGTCGACGCCCACCTTGGGCTCGGCCAGGGTGCCGCGCACGCGCACCAGGCTGGCCAGATTGCCCATGCCGACCCCCAGCCCTTCCTTGACCGTCGGTTTGACGCCGACATCGAGATCCTCGGTCTTCAGGTTGACGGTGCCGTTGGCGACCACGTTGAGCCGGGCGGTTTCCACCGCGATGCTCTTGTTGATGGTCGCTAGGCCGTCCTTGATCGGCACCTTGACGACGCCGCAGGAAATGGGCGTGTGGTCTTCCTTCTTCGCCATCGGATTGAGCGTGCCGATGAGCTGGGTCAGGATATCGCCGCCGCCCCAATTGATAACGGTGTTGTTGACGCGGCCCTCGCCCATCTCGATCAGGGCGTCGCCGTTCAAGCCGGCCATCAGGGCGCGCACCGATCCGCCCTGGCCGCGCAACGACACCGCCAGATCGGTCTTGCCGCCCGAGAAGGTTTCGGCCTGACCCATCTCCTTCAAGAGCTGGCCGATCACCACGCCCTTGCCGTCGATCTGGGCGTTCAGGGCCGCGCTCTTGCCCGACGAGCCGTCAAGATTGATCTTGGCCGCGACATCGCCGCCGCCCAGCTTGGCCTGTACGGGCGAAAGATCGAGCTTGCCGCCGGCCAGCACGAGCTTCACCAGAACGCCGTCGATGCCGATCTTGTTGGGCAGCACCAGACGATCGATCTTGGCTTCAAGATCAGCCTCGGCCGCCTTCAAACCGTCAAGCGGCAAAGGATCGTCGGGAAAAACCTTGCCGTCGCCCTTTTTGGCCGGGCTGGCGGGCTGGGCCGGTGCCGCTGCCTTCTTGTCGGCGGCGGGCTGCGGCAACAGTTCGGAAAGATCGACCATGGTCGAGGCAAGTTTGGCGCTTACCTTGGGCTTGTCGCCCAGCTTGGCCTGGGCCGAGCCGGTCAAATTCGTCTTGCCGGCGGCCAGCTTGAGATCGCTCACCGCATAGCCGCCCTCGATGTCGGCCACCTTGGCCGACAGGGTGGTGGGCGGAATCTTCGGCAGTTCGGCCTTGGCCAATTGCGCCAGGGCGGAAAGGTCCTTGGCCTCCAGCCCGATCTCGAGCGCGATGCCCTTTTGCTTCAAAGCATCCTTGATAGCGCCCTTGGCGGTGACGCGCACGGTCTCGGACTTGCCCAGGCTGGCGTCGAGATCGGAGACGCTGATCGCCTGGGCGGGCGAGCCCATCACCTTGAGCGCCACCCTCATCGGCCCCAAAGCGGGGATGGTCTGGTCGGCCAATTTGGCCAGATCGGCAACCTCGCCGGCCTCGACGGTGATCTTGAGATCGAGCCCGGCGCCTTCCATCGGCTTGGCGATGGTGCCGTCGACGCCCACCGTGGCGCCGCCCGCCTTCAAGGCCAGCTTCACCGGATAGGGCTTGGACCCGGAAAGCAGCACCGACGGCGCGCCCACCTGACCGGCGAGCGCCAGAGCCTTCTTGTCGAAGACGGCGGCCAGATCGATGTCGAGCGGGCTGTCCATGTTCTTGCCCTTGATCGACAGATGGTCGAGCGCCAGGGTGGTGGTCTTTTTTGCCACCCCGTCCTTGTAGGTGAACAGCGCCTTCTCGATCCGCACCTCCTCGACGGCGATCGGCGGCAGGCCGCCCGAACCGCTCTTGGCGTCCTTCTTCTCGGGCTCCTTCTTTTCGTCTTTCTTGACGTCGAAGACGAAGTTGCCTTGGCCCTTGGCGTCGGTCTCGATCAGGATGTCGGGCTCGATCAGCACGATGCGCTTGACGTGAACGCCGCCCGACAAGAGCGCCAGCAGACCCACCTCGGCCTCGAAGCGCTTGAGCTTCACCATCTCCGGGCGCGAGCCCCAGGCGGCGTTGGCGAAACTCACGCCTTCCACCACCACGGCCGGCGAGAAGGAAATTTTGAGATCGAGATTCCCGGAAATCACCAGATCGCGCCCGGTGGCGGCCTTGGCCTGTTCGGCGATCATCGGCTTGTATTTGTTGAGATCGATCGATTTCAGCGCCACGACGCCGCCGATCACGACGAGGACGAGCACGCCGCCCGCGATGCCGGCGATTTTTCCGATCTTCATGAAGGCCCCCTGGAATTAGAGAAGCGAGACGATGGGTGGAAGTTCGCGAAAGTGATCGATCACCAGATAAGCGCCCGTCTGACGAAGTTCAACCACTTCGTGATAGCCCCAGCCGACGCCGATGCCGATGGCGCCGGCGCGCACCGCCATCTTCATGTCGTAGGTGGTGTCGCCGATCATCACCGTGCGCTCGGGTCGCACCTTGGCCTCGCGGATGGCGCGCAGCAGCATGTCGGGATGGGGCTTGCCCGGCCCGGTATCGGCGGTCTGCAGGGTCATGAAATGGTCGTTGAGGCCGTGGCGGTCGAGCACCGCATCGAGGCCGCGCCGTGATTTGCCGGTCGCAATGCCCAAGAGCACGTTCTGCTCGGCCAGCCGCTTCAGGGCTTCGAGGACGCCGGGAAAAAGCGGTTCCTCGTGCCGGGGCTGCTGGCGCCGGGCGACGAAGATTTCCTTGTACATCTCGGCCACGCGGCGGTGTTCCTCGGGGCGGGTGCCGGGCATGAGCTGGCCGATAGCCTCGGGGAGCGACAGACCGATCACCCGGCGGATCGCCTCGGGCTTGGGAATGGGCAGACCGAAATGGCGCCAGGCCTCGGTCACCGCGGCGACGATGTTGTGCTGGCTGTCGATCAGCGTGCCGTCGACATCGAAGACGGCAAGCAGCGGACCCGGACCCGAAGCCATGACCCCTCCCAAGTGGAGGGTTATTCTAGAACGGCTCTGGAAAGAGTCCAATCCCAGGATTCGCCGCTTGCCGGACCTACAGGGGTTCCCCTCGGGGGCCGCCGAACAATTTGGCGAAATCGCGCCAGGTGGCGATGTCGGCCCGCCAATAGCCAAGGAAGGGGATGGCGCCGGCAAAGTGCAGGAAATAGGAATTGACGAAGGCCGATTGCACGCACAGATGGACCAGCGAATCCCAGCCGCGATCGTGTTCGTCGTGGCAAAGCAGGAAGGGATAGTGGGCGCACATTTCCTCGAACCAGAGGCGGTTGAAGCGCCGGTCGAGCGCGTGGAGCCAGCCCTCGGCCAGGATGGCGTGCGCCAGATGGGGCTGTTCGTACTGGTTCAGGGGATCGGGCTTGCCGAAGGTCTCCCGGTAAAGCCTTTGGAAGAGGTCGCGGTGATGGGCGGGCGCCAGCGCCAGCACGCCGGTGTTGACGAAATCGCCGGGGTCGCCCAGCCCATAGGCGGCGTAATAGTCGGACGCGTTGGGCGGCTTGGCGCCGGTGCGGAATTCCAGCGCCTCGACCATGTCGGGCACACCCGGCGCCAGCGAAAGGGCGCTGGCCAAGGGCCGCGAGGCGTCGCGGGCCACGGCGCCGATCTTGTCGGGGGCCGCGCCGCCAAGAAGATCGGGGGCCTTGTCGACATTGATGACGATGTCGGCGTCAAGCCAGATCACCCGTTCATAACGCCCCGCCAGCTCGGGCTCCAGGATCAGCAGCTTCTGCCAGGCCGGCGAGCGCGCCTGGGCCGCAGCCGATCGGTCGAGCGGTTCGGTGATCGCCAGCAGGGCATGGCCGTGGCGGTCGGCATAGGCCTGCCAAGTCGGGCGGACGCGCTCGAAAACCGCATGATGCTTCTCGCCCACCGCCAGGGTGACGAGCGCGGCCTTGCGTTCCGACGGTGAGGCGTTCATCGCCGCTCACTCCTTCTCGGCCACGAACCCCAGCGCCTTGAAACTGTCCTTCATGGCCGCGGGCAAAGGCGCGACCAGGCGAAGCGGCCTGCCGCCCGGCTGGGGAATTTCAATCGCCCGGGCGTGCAGATGCAGACCCTTGCCCAGCCCCTCGATGCCGGGAAAGGCCTTGGCGCCGCCATATTTGCCGTCGCCCAGGATCGGCGTGCCCAGAAGCGCACAATGGACGCGCAATTGGTGGGTGCGCCCGGTCAGCGGTTCGAGTTCCAGCCAGGCCACCTTGCGCCCGGCGCGATCGAGCACTCGAAAGGCGGTGATCGCCGTCTTGCCCGATTCCGGATCAAGCCCCATCTTTTCGCCCGCCGGGCTGGGCAATTTCGAAAGCGGCGCGTCGATCTCGCCCTCCAGCGGATGAGGCAGGCCGGCGACCAGCGCCCAATAGGTCTTCTTGACGCCCCGCCCTTTGAACAGCTCGGCCAATTCGGCGGCGGCCTTGGCCGAGCGGGCCAGCACCAGGACGCCCGAGGTTTCCTTGTCCAGCCGGTGCACCAGGCGCGGACGCTCGGGCGCGTCGAAACGCAGCGCGTCGAGGAAGCCGTCCAGATGCCGCGTCGTACCGCTGCCGCCCTGCACCGCCAGCCCGGCCGGCTTGTTGAGCGCGATCAGCCTTTCGTTCTTGAACAGCACCCGGGCTTGCAAATCGCCGGCCTCGCCCTCCGTGATCGGCTTGGCGGCTTGCATGGGCGGCGGCTGGGACAGATCGCCCAAGGGCGGCACTCGGATCACTTGGCCGGCCTCCAGGCGCTGACCGGCCTGGGCCCGCTTGCCCTCGACCTTGATCTTGCCGGTGCGCAGCAGCTTTTCCAGCCGCCCGTGGCCGAGCGCCGGAAAATGGCGCTTGAACCAGCGATCGAGCCGCAGCCCCGCCTCCTCGCCCATCACCGAACGTTGTTCGACGCTCATGCCCAGACCCAGCGCAAGAGATGCATGACACCGAACAAGGCCGCCAGCGACAAGGCGACCGAGCCCAGAATGTAAAGCCCGGCGCTCGCCAACTGGCCGCGCTCGACCAGCACCGCCACCTCCATCGAAAAGGCGGAAAAGGTGGTGAAGCCGCCCAAGACGCCGATGGCGATGAACGCCCGCCATTCGGGGGAAAGGGTGAAGCGCAGCGCCGAACCCTCGATCACGCCGCCCATCACCGCCGAGCCGACCACATTCACCAACAGCGTGCCCCAGGGGAATTCGGCGCCCAGCCAGTGGCCGGCGCCGATCATCGTCAGATAGCGGGCCAGCGAACCCAAGGCTCCGCCCAGCGCCACCGCCATCAGCATGGTCCCATTCACGACGGCTCCTCCTTGTGGCCGGCCTGGCGCTCGCGCCTCAGCTTCTCCCAATACTCCAGCCGCTTCTTGATGTCGCGCTCGAATCCGCGCTCGCGCGGATGATAGAAGCTTTTCCGCGCCAGACCGTCGGGAAAATAGTTCTGGCCCGAGAAGGCCTCGGGCGCGTCATGGTCGTACTCATAGCCGTGGCCGTAGCCGATCTCCTTCATCAGGCGGGTGGGCGCGTTGAGGATATGGAGCGGCGGCATCAGCGAGCCGGTCTCCTTGGCGGCGCGCATCGCCGCCTTCTCGGCGACATAGGCGGCGTTCGATTTGGGGGCGGTGCCGAGATAGATGACGAGCTGAACCAGCGCCAATTCGCCCTCGGGGCTGCCCAGCCGCTCGTAGGTCTCCCAAGCGGCGATGGCTTGCAGCGCGGCGTTGGGATCGGCCAGCCCGACGTCCTCATAGGCGAAGCGGGTAAGGCGTCTGGCGATGAAGCGCGGGTCCTCGCCGCCCGCCAACATGCGCGCCAACCAGTAAAGGGCGGCGTCGGTGTCGGAACCGCGAAGCGATTTGTGCAGGGCGCTGATGAGGTTGTAATGGCCCTCCTGGGCCTTGTCGTAGAGCGGCAGGCGGCGCTGTACGGTCTCGGCCAGCTTGGCGGCGTCGAGCGTTTCGCCGGACGGCATGGCGAACAGCTCCTCGGCCATGTTGAGCAGATAGCGCCCATCGCCGTCGGCCATCGCCTTGAGCGCGGCGCGGCCATCGGCATCGAGCGGCAGGGCGTAGCCCATCTCGGCCTCGGCGCGCGCCAGCAGATTTTCCAAGGCGGCGTCGTCCAGGCGCTTCAGCACCAGCACCTGGCAGCGCGACAGCAGGGCGGCGTTCAGTTCGAACGAAGGGTTCTCGGTGGTGGCGCCGACCAGAATCACCGTGCCGTCCTCGACATAGGGCAGGAAGCCGTCCTGCTGGGCGCGGTTGAAGCGGTGGATTTCGTCGATGAACAAAAGCGTGCCCTGGCCCATGCGCCGGCGGTTCTTGGCGTTCTCGAAAATCTTGCGCAGATCGGCGACGCCCGAGAACACCGCCGACAAGGGCTCGAAATGGAGCTTGGTGTGCTGGGCCATCAGGCGGGCGATCGTGGTCTTGCCGCAGCCGGGCGGTCCCCAAAGGATCAGCGAGGCCAGCCGTCCCGCCTTCAGCATGCGGCCCAACAGGCCGGCCTCGCCCAGCACATGGTCCTGGCCAACCACCTCACCCAGCGTTTCCGGCCGAAGGCGGTCGGCCAGCGGGCGGGGCGCCTGCGATTCGAACAGCGTGCTCACCCGCCGCCGACCTGGATCGTCATCACTCGGCCTTCGCGCTTCACGGTGATGCGCAACCCGCCCGAAAGGCGCTCGATCGCCCGCGTGAGATCGGCGACGCTGGCCAGCGCGGTGTCGTTCACTTTGAGCACGATGTCGCCCGGTGCCAGTTGAACGCGGTGCGCCGGACTGCCGCGCTTGATGCGCAGGATGATGACCCCGGTTTCGCCGACATCGATGCCCATTTCCTCGATCAGGGCCGGGTTGATGTTGGCGACCAGACTGCCGGTGAAGGCGTTGCGCCCGCCGATCTCGGTCAGGTCGCGGGGCGGCGTATCGGGCGGCGCCGTCATCTTGGCGGTCAGCAGGGTTTCCTTGCCGCCCCGGCGCACGGTGAACTGGGCGTTCTCGTTGACCGGCAAGGTGGCGATGCGGAAGCGCAGCGCCTCGCTGTTCTCGACGGCGCGGCCGTTCACCGCCACCACCAGATCGCCCTTCTTGAAGCCGGCCTTCTCGGCCGGGCCGCCGGGATGGAGGTTGTTGACGAACACCCCCATCGGTTTGGTCAGGCCCAGCGACTGGGCGATCTCGGCGGTCACCGTCTGGCCGGCGGCGCCCAGCCAGGGGCGGATCGGCTTGCCGGTGGCCAGGATGCCGCCCACCACCGAGCGGCCCATGGCGGCCGGAATGGCGAAGCCGATTCCGATCGAGCCGCCGTCCCTCGAATAGATGGCGGTGTTGATGCCCACCAGCTTGCCGTCCATGGTGATCAGCGCGCCGCCGGAATTGCCGGGATTGATGGCGGCGTCGGTCTGGATGAAGAATTGGAAATCGGTGATGCCGGCGGTGGTGCGGGCCAGGGCCGAAACGATGCCGCTGGTCACCGTCTGGCCGACGCCGAAGGGATTGCCGATCGCCAGCACCAGATCGCCCACCTCAAGCGCGTCGGAATCGCCCCAATCGAGCGCCGGCAGTTTCTCGCCCTTGGTCTGGATGCGCAGCACCGCCAGATCGGTGCGCTCGTCCGAGCCCACAAGCTGAGCCTCGAATTCGCGCCGATCCGACAGCACCACGGTGATCTCGTCGGAATCCTTGATGACGTGATGGTTGGTGACGATGACGCCTTCGGCGCCGACGATCACCCCCGAACCCAGCGAACGCTGGATGCGTTCCTGCGGCATGCCCATCCCGAACTGCTCGCCGAAGAAGCGCTGGAAGAAGGGATCGTTCATGAAGGGCGACACCATTTGGCGGGTCTGCACCACCTTTCGGGTGTAGATGTTGACCACGGCGGGCGCCGTCTGCTTGGCGAGCGGCGCGAAGGAAAAGCGGATCTGGTCGCGCGATTGCGGCACGCTTTGCGCCCAGGCCGGCAGGGCGGCGAGAGCGAGGAGGGCGAGGGCAAAAATTCTCATCATGGCGTCTTCTTGAAAAAGGCGTCGGCGCTGGCGCGGTGATTGCTCTTGGCGGCGATCGCTTGGCGGGCGCGGGCGATCTCGGCCTCCAGCCGGGCGATGTAGTCGTTCAATTCCGCGACCGAGAAGGGCGCGAGATCGGTGGGTTTGGCCGGTTTGGCGCGGGGCTCGAGTTCCTCGAGGTCCATGCGGAAAATCCTTCGATCTTGCCAGACGGAAAGGGGCAGGATATCAGACCAGGCATGAGCAAAACCATCCCCGCCATGATGGAGGCCATCGAGATCGCCCAGCCGGGCGGGCCCGAGGTCTTGCGTTTGGTGTCGCGGCCGGTGCCCCAACCCGGCCCCGGCCAGGTGCTGATCGCCATCGAAGCCGCCGGGGTCAACCGGCCCGACGTCATCCAACGCCAGGGCCAGTATGCACCACCGCCCGGCGCTTCCGACATTCCCGGCCTGGAAATCGCCGGCACCGTCGCCGCCTTGGGCGAGGGGGCGGGTTGGGCGGTCGGCGATCGGGTCTGCGCCCTCGTCACCGGCGGCGGCTATGCCCAATATGGCGTGGCCGAGGGCGCGCTCTGCCTGCCCATCCCCAAACCCCTGTCGACGGTCGAGGCGGCCGGCTTGCCGGAAACCTTCTTCACCGTCTGGCACAATGTTTTCGAGCGGGCCGGGCTCAAGCCGGGCGAGACGTTCCTGGTTCATGGCGGCACCAGCGGCATCGGCACCGCGGCCATTGCGCTTGCCAAGGCCTTCGGCGCCCTTGTGATCGCCACCGCCAACGGGCCGCGCAAGGTTGCGGCCTGCCGGGAATTGGGCGCCGATTGCGCCATCGATTACGCCAGCCAGGATTACGTGGTCGAGGTCGCCGCCTTCACCAATAAGAAGGGTGTCGATGTCATCCTCGACATGGTCGGCGGCGATTATCTTCCCCGCAACATCAAGTGCCTGGCTCAAGATGGGCGCCATGTCAGCATCGCCTTCCTCAAGGGGTCGGAAATGCCGATCAACCTGATGCCGGTGATGCTAAAACGCCTGACCCTGACGGGCTCGACACTTCGGCCGCAGCCGGTGGCGGCCAAGGCCCGGATGGCGGCGGGATTGCGCGAAAAAGTCTGGCCGCTTCTCGACCGGGGCGCGATAAAGCCGGTGGTGCATGCCACCTTTCCCCTGGCCCAAGCGGCTGATGCGCATCGGCTTTTGGAAAGCAGCCAGCATATTGGAAAGATTATTCTTTGCCGATAAAGGTTTGACCGCCCGGCGGGCGCGCCTTATATAGGGGCCAGTCGCGAGCATCTTGCCCGGCCGGATGCCACCCGGCCCGGCCAAGGTGTTTTATTGCCAAGGAGAACGCATATGGCCCTGCCGCTGATGCCGAAGGCGACCGCCGTTTGGCTGGTCGAGAACACCACGCTGACCTTCGAGCAGATCGCCGAATTCTGCGGCATGCATCCGCTGGAAGTCCAGGCCATTGCCGATGGCGAGGTGGCGGTGGGCATCGTCGGGCTCGATCCGATATCGTCCGGCCAATTGGCGGCCGACGAGATCGCCCGCTGCCAGACCGATCCGACCGGCCATCTGAAGCTGGCCAAGACGCCCGACCTACCTTTGCCCCGGGCGCGCGGCAAAGGGGCGCGCTACACGCCGGTCTCCAAGCGCCAGGACCGGCCCGACGCCATCTCCTGGCTGATCAAGCACCATCCCGAATTGTCCGATGCCCAGCTTTGCAAGCTGATCGGCACCACCAAGCCCACCATCCAGTCGGTGCGCGAGCGCAGCCACTGGAACGCCGCCAACATCAAGCCGCGCAATCCGGTGACGCTGGGGCTTTGCAGCGAGGCCGATTTGGAAAAGGCGGTGGCGCTGTCGCGGGCCCGTTCGGGCGCGCCGGCGCCGGCGCCGGCCGAAGCGCCGGCGCCCGTCGAGCCAACGGCGGGCGAGGCGTAAGGGCGTTTTCCGCTCACCCGTGCCGGGTGGCGTCTTCTTCCGGATAGGCCGAGATGCGATGCACGGTGAGATCGGCGCCGGCATGCTCCTGTTCCTCGGATAAGCGGATGCCGGTGGCGAGTTTCAAGCCGCCATAGACCAGGAACCCGCCGACCAGGGCCGCCGCGATGCCGGCCAGGGTGCCGACGATCTGGGCCCATGGGCTCACGCCGCCCATGCCGCCCAGCGCCTCCAGCCCCAGGAACCCGGCGGCGATGCCGCCCAGGGCGCCGCACATCCCATGCAGCGGCCAGACGCCCAGCACGTCGTCAATCTTCCATTTCAATTGGCACTGGTTGAAGGCCCAGACGAACAGGCCGCCGGCTGCGGCGCCCAAGACCAGCGAGCCCAGCGGATGCATGACGTCGGAGCCGGCGCAGACCGCCACCAGCCCGGCCAGCGGACCGTTATGGACGAAGCCGGGGTCGTTGCGCCCCGCCGCCAGCGCGGCCAGGGTGCCGCCCGCCATCGCCATCAGCGAGTTCATCGCCACCAGGCCGGAAACGCCCTCCAGGGTCTGGGCGCTCATCACGTTGAAGCCGAACCAGCCGACCGACAGCACCCAGGCGCCCAAGGCCAGGAAGGGAATGTTCGAGGGCGGAAAGGCCACCAGCCCGCCATTCTTCTTGTAGCGGCCGCGCCGGTTGCCCAGCATCACGATGGCGGCCAGTCCAGCCCAGCCGCCCAGCGCGTGCACCACCACCGAGCCGGCGAAATCGTGGAACGGCGCACCGAAGGAAGCTTCCATCCAGCTTTGGAAGCCAAGGCGGGTGCCCCAGACCAGCCCTTCGAAGCTGGGATAGATGAGGCCCACCATCAGGGCGGTGGCGGCAAGCTGCGAGCCGAAGCGGGCCCGCTCGGCGATGCCGCCCGAAATGATGGCGGGAATGGCGGCGGCGAAGGTCAAGAGGAAGAAGAACTTCACCAGATCGTAGCCATGGGCGGCGAACGGCCCGCCCTCCTTGCCGACCAGAACTTTGGCGCCCAGGAAGAAGTTGGTGCCATAGGCGATGGCGTAGCCGATCAGGAAATAGGCCAGGGTCGAGACGGCGAAATCGACCAGGATTTTCACCAAGGCGTTGACTTGGTTCTTGCGTCGGACGGTGCCCAGTTCGAGGAAGGCGAAGCCCGAATGCATCGCCAGCACCATCACGGCGCCCATCAGAATGAACAGAACATCGCCGCCGGTCTTCGCCGCTTCCATGCCACGCCTCCCATGGGAAAAGGAATCGGAAGGCCCTTAGCAAAGCCCAAGCCAAGATTAAATATGTGTTATTTCATGATGTTATCAGATTGGCCGGGGCTGGATTGCCTAAATATTAGGCAAAGAAGTCTGGAATGCCTAATCCTTAAGCCGTTCGATACGGGCGCCGCAGGCGGCCAGCTTCTCTTCCAGCCGCTCATAGCCGCGATCGAGATGGTAGACGCGGTTGACGATGGTCTCGCCCCTGGCGGCCAGCCCGGCCAGCACCAGGGAGACCGAGGCGCGCAGGTCGGTCGCCATCACCGGGGCGCCCGACAGATGCGGCACGCCGCGCACGATCGCCGAGGCGCCGTGCACATTGACCCGTGCACCCATGCGCGCCAGCTCGGGCACATGCATGAAGCGGTTCTCGAAGATGGTTTCGGTGATCATGGCGGCGCCCTTGGTGGTCGCCAACAGGGCCATGAACTGGGCCTGCATGTCGGTGGGAAAGCCGGGATAGGGCTCGGTCATGATGTCGACGCCGACCAGATCGTTGCCCTCGGCCTTGACGCGAATGCCTTTAGCCGTCTCGGCGATCTCGACGCCGATCTCGATCAGGGTCTTTTCCACCGCCTCGATATGGGCGCGTTCGACCCCCACCAGTTCCACGTCGCCCCTTGTGATGGCGGCGGCGATGGCGAAGGTGCCGGTCTCGATGCGGTCGGGCACCACGGCGTGGGTGGCGCCGTGCAGGCGCTTCTCGCCCACCACGGTGAGCGTGCCGGTGCCGATGCCCTCGATCTCGGCGCCCATCGCCACCAGGCAGCGGGCGAGATCGCAGACCTCGGGTTCGCGCGCCGCGTTGACGATCACCGTTTCGCCGTCGGCCAGGCAGGCGGCCATCAGGATGTTCTCGGTGGCGCCGACCGAAACCTTGGGAAAGACGATATGGGCGCCCTTGAGACCCTTGGGGGCACGGGCGTGGATGTAGCCTTCCTTGAGTTCGATCTCGGCCCCCAGCTCGGCCAGCCCGGCCAGATGCAGATCGACCGGGCGGGTGCCGATGGCGCAGCCGCCGGGCAGCGACACCTTGGCTTGGCCCATCCGCGCCACCAGGGGCCCCAGCACCAGGACCGAAGCGCGCATCCGGCGCACCAGATCGTAAGGCGCGGTGGTGCTGGTGATCTCGCCGGCGGTCAGGGTGAAGACCCGCCCGGCATGACCGCCATTGCCGGCCTCGCTGCCGTCCATGCCGAAGATCACGCCATGCTGGCCCAACAGATTGGCCATGGTGGCGATGTCGACCAGATGCGGCAGGTTGGACAGGCTCAAGGGTTCGTCGGTGAGCAGGCTGGCCGCCATCAAGGGCAGCGCCGCGTTCTTGGCGCCGCCGATGGCGATTTGGCCCTTGAGCGGCCGGCCGCCCTCGATGCGGATGCGATCCATGCGCTCGGTCCGGCTAGAGTTTGGGCAGGGTCACGCCCTTCTGACCCATATATTTGCCGGCGCGGTCGGCGTAGGAGACCTCGCAAAGGCTGTCGGCCTTGAGGAAGATGAACTGGCAGGCGCCTTCGCCGGCATAAATGCGGGCGGGAAGCGGCGTGGTGTTGGAGAATTCCAGCGTCACATGCCCCTCCCATTCGGGCTCCAGAGGCGTCACGTTGACGATGATGCCGCAGCGCGCATAGGTGCTTTTGCCCAGGCAGATCACCAGCACCTCGCGCGGGATGCGGAAATATTCGACGGTGCGGGCCAGGGCGAAGCTGTTGGGCGGGATGACGCAGGAATCGCCCTCGCGCTCGACGAAGCTGCGATTCTCGAAATTCTTGGGATCGACCACCACCGAATCGACGTCGGTGAAGATCTTGAATTCGCGCGACACCCTCGAATCGTAGCCGTACGAGGAGACGCCGTACGAGATCACGCCCTGGCGCACCAACCGATCCTCGAACGGATCGATCATGCGCTTTTCCAGCGCCATCTTGCGAATCCAATGGTCGGGCATCACGGCCATGGCGGGAATCCTTGCCGGCAGGGGTCGGGCATTCTTCTACTCGACCCCCAGGCCGGGGGCAAGGGTTAAGGACCGCCTACCACGCCCGAATCGCCACCAGGGCGGGATTGTCGGCATGGTCCAGAATCAGTCTTTGCACCCGCTCCTGCCAGAGCCTTGCGAATTCGCGCTCGTCCTCGGCCTCGCCCCGTCCCTCGATGAGGCGCACCAGACGGGCGCGCATTTGGGGATCGGCCGGCACGCCCGAGGCGTCGAAGCGGGCGATGACGCCCTGCATGCTGTCTTGGCGGCGCAAACCCAGATCGCCGGCCAGCGGGCTTGAGAAGAACAGGCGATGGCGCCGATCGAAACGCCCGCCCAGGCCCTTGAAGCCGGTCTCGGCGGTGGCGCCGGTGACCAGACTGGCGATAGCGGCCATCACGCCGGTGACGCCCTCGTCGGCGGGGCTTGGGAAATGAACCTCGATGGCGCCGCGCTCGGGCATCGCCTCGCCATAGAGCGCTTTCAGGCCCTTGGCCAGCATCAGCCAGGTGCCGGCCACGGTCGGGCAGGAATGGCCGGCCAGGCGGACGGCATCCTCGTAGCGGTACTCGATCCGCCCGTCGGGGGTGGCGCCGAGAAAGTGGCTTAAGGGATCGATCATGGCGATGATGGGCGCTTGGTCGAAGAAGGCGGGAAAGGGCATGAGGGGTTCCTTGAAAGACGCCCGATCCTGCCGATCCCGCCGCCCAGCTTCCTTGTGTCTGGTCAAGCGGCGAGAAAGTCCGCTAGATTCGGGCCTGCATGCGGCTTGCCTTCATCAATCCCAACCGCGCCCACCGCTACGATGCCGAAACGCCCTACGCCCAGCCCCTGGGCGGTTCGGAATCGGCGCAGGTCCATTTGGCGCGCGCCTTGGCGGCGCGCGGTCACAGGGTCGCTCTCTTCACCGGCGTCGAGGCCGTCACACAGGCGGGCGGGGTGGTAACCCGGCCGCTGCCCGCCTCGCCCGACCGGCTTGGCGATTTCGAGGCGCTGCTGATCTTGAACGATCCCGCCTACGCCGTTCTGGCCCGCGCGGTGCTGGGCCCCCAGCCGGTGCTGATCCATTGGGAGCAGAACCTGTTCGAACCGCGCCTTCCTTACCGGCGGGCGCTCGAGGCCCTGGCCGGTCCGCGCGATTTCTTTGCGTTCTTAAGCGACTGGCAGATCGCCCATTACCGCGCCCAGGGTTTGGCGTTGCCCCCCGACCGCACCCTCAAACTGCGCAACGCCATCGCGCCCGCCTTCGAGAATCTCTTTCCCCAGGGCGGCTCGATCTTGGCCGCCAAGCGGGGGCCGTTCCGCCTGGCCTTCACCAGCGCGCCCTATAAGGGCCTCGAACCGGCGCTGGGCTTTTTCCAAGACCCCAGCTTGGCCGGGGCGGAACTGCATCTCTATACCGGCTTCGGACATTACGCGCCCAACAACATCCATCGCCAGAGCGAGGCGCGTTGGCAAACGCTTGCCCAGCGCTCGCACGCGACGCCCGGCCTGGTCTGGCACGGACTCACCGCCCAGCCGGACTTGGCCAAGGCGCTGGCGGCCGCGCACGTCTTGTTCTATCCCTCGATCGTCGAGGAAACCGCCGGCATCGCGGTGATGGAGGCGATGGCGGCCGGGATGGCGATCGTCGCCAGCGATTGGGGGGCGCTTGCGGAAACCACCGGTGGTCTGGCGACCCTTCTTCCGGTCGGGCGCGACGGCGCGGGCAACTTCACCTTGGATGGCGCAGCCTTTGCCGGCGCCGCGGCGCGGTTCGGCCAACGCTTCCAAGATGGCGATCTTGAACTCGAGGCGCATCTGCGCCGCCAGATCGATCACATCGAACGACATCACCTTTGGTCGGGTCGCGCCCAGGAATTCGAGACGATGGTGGCGCTGGCCCTGGGCGGCCCGGCGGGCGGCCCAACGCCCCGGCCGGAATCGCTGTTCGAGACGGCGCGCGATTTCGCCCAGCAAGGGCGAACGATCGAGGCCAAATCCGCCTACCAGCGTGTTTTGGCGCTTCGCCCCGACTATGGCGAGGCGTTGAACAATCTGGGCTTGCTGCATCGTCAGGCCGGAGAGTCTGGCGAGGCGCTGGCCCTGTTCGACCAGGCCCTCGCCCTCCACCCCGGCCAGCCGCAGATTCTCGCCAACCGGGCGGGCGCGCTGGCGGCCTTGGGCCGCGAGGCCGACGCCCTGGCCGATTATCGCCAAGCCCTGGCGGCGAAGCCCGACGATGGCGCCGCCCTCAACAATCTCGCCAATCTGCTCAAGGGTCTGGGCCGGCGCGAGGACGCCGTCCCGCTTTATCGCCAGGCGCTGGCGCTGAAGCCCGACGCCCATGAAACGCGTCTCAACCTCGCCCGCCTGCTGGTCGAGTTGGGCGAAGAGCAGGCGGCCGAAGAGAGCTTTGCCCAAACACTGGCCTTGCGTCCCGATTGGTCGGAAGCGGCGTTTTCCTTCGCGCTCGCCCAACTGGAACAGCTTTACGACAGCGACGCGGACATCGAAACCCGCCGCGCCCGCTTTGACGGCATCCTGGCAAGCCTCGAAGCCCATTACGATCGGGCGCCCGCGACCGAGCGGGCCGAGGCGGCCGGCGAGCTTGTCACGCTCTGCCCCTTCTTCCTCGCCTATCAGGGAAAAAGCGACCGCGATCTGCAGCGCCGTTATGGCGGGCTTATCCATCGCCTGATGGCTGCCGCCTTTCCCGCCCATGTCCAACCGATCCCCAGCCCAAGGCCAAACGCCGATGGACGCTGGCGGTTGGGCATCGTCTCGCCCTTCTTCCGCCCCCATTCGATCTGGAAGATTCCGCTTCGTGGCTGGCTCGAGGGTCTGGACCAATCGCGCTTCGACCTTACGGCCTACGCGCTCGAAGGCGCGCAAGCCCAGCTTAGCGAAGCCGCCGCCCTGGGCGCGAAGGTCGTGACCGGCCCGCGCGCGCTGGCGGGCTGGATCGAGCGCATCGCCCAGGACCGGCCGCACATTCTTCTTTATCCCGACATCGGCATGGATGGGTTGGCGATGAAGCTGGCGGCGTTCAGGCTGGCGCCTTTGCAGGCGACCACGCTCGGCCATCCCGACACCACCGGCCTGCCGACCATCGATCTGTTTTTCTCCAGCACCCTCATGGAGCCGGAAGGGGCCGAGGATCATTACACCGAAACGCTGGTCCGCCTGCCCGGCCTGGGAATCCTCTATCGCCCCGAACCCGAAATCGAAGGCGAGATTTCCCGGACCGCCTTGGCTCTGCCCGAAGACCGGGTGCTTTATTGGTGCGCCCAGTCCTTGTTCAAATACACGCCCGCTTTCGACGCCCGCCTGGCCCGAATTGCGGCCAGGCTTCCCCAGGCCCATTTCGTCTTCCTTGAGCATCACGACAATCCGCGCGTCACCAGGCGGTTGCGCGAGCGCCTGGCCCTGGCCTTCCAAGCCGAAGGGCTTGAGGCGGACGGTTTCCTCACCTTCCTTCCCCGCCTCGCGCCCAAGGATTTCGCCCGCGCCGCGCGCCTGATGGACGTCTTCCTCGATCACAATGCCTGGTCGGGCTTCAATTCGACCCTGGAAGCGCTGGCCCAGGGTCTGCCGGTTCTCACCTTGCCCGGCCCCTTGATGCGCGGCCGTCACGCCACGGCGATCCTGCGCCTTCTCGAACTCGAAGATTTGATCGCCGCCGACGAAGCCGATTGGGTTGAGCGCGCCGTCCGGTTGGGCGCCGATCGGGCGTGGCGCCAATCGCTGCGCAACGACATCGCCGCCCGGCGCCAAAGGCTCTATGGCGATCTGCGGCCGATCCGGGCGATGGAAGAGGCGCTGATCGCCCGGCTTTGACAGCGAAGGTTTGGCAAGCGACACTCGCACTCTTCAACCACACGGGAACGATCATGGTCGCGCTCCATCGTCTGCCGATATTCCTGCTTGGGGCCATTTGCCTGGTCACCGGCCTTTTGGCCGGGCTCACCCGCATGGGTGCGCACGAAAACGTCCTGGTGCATCTGGTGCCCCTGCATGGCGCGATGATGGTGGGCGGCTTCTTCGGCACCGTCATCGGGCTCGAGCGCGCGGTGGCGATGCGTCAGGCCTGGGTCTATGCGGCGCCGATCGCCAGCGGCCTGGGCGGATTGGCGTTGCTGTTCGGCCTGCCCACCCTGCTGGGCGGCGTCTTGATGGCGCTGGGCAGCCTGCTCTTCGCCTTGGCCGGACTGGTGGTGGCCTTGCGCCAGACGGTGCTGTTCACCAGCCTGATGGCGCTAGCGGCGCTGGCCTGGCTGGCCGGCAACGCGCTTTGGCTGGCCGGCTGGGATCTGGCGGGCGTCGTGCCCTGGTGGATGGCCTTCCTGGTGCTGACCATCGGCGGCGAACGGCTCGAACTGTCGCGCCTCCTGGCGCCCACCAAGGCCCGCCTGCCCACCTTGCTCGTCGCCCTGGCGCCGTTGGTCGTGGGTCTCTTGATCGCCCAACCCCGCCTGTTCGGCCTGGGCCTGTTGGCCCTGGCGCTGTGGCTGGCGGTTTACGATCTGGCCCGCCGCAATCTTCGCCAATCCGGTCTGGCGCGCTATGTGGCGATCGCCATTTTAGGCGGCTATGTCTGGCTGGCCTTCTCGGGCGGGCTGATGCTGGTCTTCGGCCTGCCGGCGGGCGGGCCAATCTACGACGCCATCTTGCACGATCTCTTTTTGGGGTTCGTCTTCATGATGGTGTTCGGCCACGCGCCGATCATTCTGCCGGCCGTGTTGCGCTTCGACGTGCCCTTTACGCCTTGGCTTTATCTGCCTATGGGGGCGTTGCATCTGGCGGTGGCGCTGCGCATGGCGGGCGACATCCACGATTTCGCCTGGATGCGCCATGTCGGCGCCGAATTGGGGGCGCTCACCATCTTCGCCTTCCTGCTCACCGTGGCCGGATTGGGCCTCGCCAATTTAAGGCGGCAGAAAAGACGACCCCAAAAAACCTAACCGCTCCAGCCCATGCGCAGGCGGGTTTCCAGCGTCATGCGCTCGGGCGACCAGATGGGCTGGTCGAGCAGCTTCACCACCACGGCGGCGTCCTTGGCCAGCGGGTACAGCGCCGCCTCGGTGCGCCGCTGCAACAGATCGCCCATCGGGCAAGTGGGCGAGGTCATGATCAGCGACACGGTGATCGCCTGGGGCTCGATCTCGATCTTTTCGATCAGGCCGAGCGAGACGATGTCGAGCGCGATCTCGGGGTCCATGACCTCCTTGAGCGCGTCCAGGATTTCCTCTTCGGTCGGCATCCGTCCCTTGTCCCCCATTGCGACCCGATCATAGGTAAGACGGAAAGGGCGGGCGCGCAAGCCGCCTTGCCCTGCCCTTGGGCGGCGGCTATGCTTTGGCCCCGTTCGAGGAGGAAAAACCCCACATGGCCGGCGACAATTCGATTGTGCTGGGCGATTGGCGCCTGACCGCCGTCGTCACCAGCCCGCCCTGGTACGAGAACTGCTATCTGGTCCGCCACGAGCCGTCGGGCGAGATCGCGGTCGTCGATCCGGGCGGTGACGCCGACGTCATCAACGCCCGCATCGCCGATTTGGGCGGCAAGCTGGCCGCCGTGCTGCTCACCCATGGCCATTTCGATCATCTGGGGGGCGTGGCCGACGTCCAGGCGCGCTACGACGTGCCCTGCCGCGCCCATGTCGAGGAAAAGGTGATCATCGATCGGGCGCCGCAATGGGCACAGTCGATGATGGCGGGCGGCGTCAAACCGCCCGGCCGCTGCGAGTATTTCGAGTCCGACGCCAAGCTCAGCCTGGGCGGGGCGCCGATCGCGGTTCACTTCACGCCGGGCCACACGCCGGGCGGGGTCTGCTACGATTTCGGCCCCTTCGTGCTCACCGGCGACACCTTGTTCGCCGAAGGCGTCGGCCGCACCGATTTTCCGGGCGGCAACGGCCCGCAGCTCGTGAAGTCGATCACCGATTTCCTGGCCCGGCTGGAGCCCGACGTTCTCCTGTTCAGCGGCCACGGCCCGCAATGGAGCGCCGAGGAGGCGCGCCATTGGTGGAGCCAGATGGCGCCCTATATCTGATCCCATCTTCGCACGAGGTATCTTGCATGTTCATTGACGGCGAATGGCGTGGCGCCGCTTCCGGCGCCACCTTCGACAGCACCAACCCGGCCACCGGCGCGGTCATCGCGTCGGTTCCCGACGGCGGCCGGGCCGACGCGCAGGCGGCGATCGCGGCGGCCGAGCGGGCCTTTCCCGCCTGGTCGGCGACCACCGCCTATCAGCGTTCCGATTATCTGCGCCGCGCCTGGCAGATCATGATGGACCGGCGCGACGAGCTGGCCAAGCGGATGACCGAGGAGCAGGGCAAGCCCCTGAAGGCCGCCCGCGGCGAGGTGGTCTACGGCGCCGATTACCTGCTCTGGTTCGCCGAGGAGGCCAAGCGGCTCTACGGCACCACCATCCCGTCGTCCCGGGCCGATCAGCGCTTCATCGTTTCGCACATGCCGGTCGGCGTGGTGGCGGCGATCACGCCTTGGAACTATCCGATGTCGATGCTGACCCGCAAGATCGCGCCCGCCTTGGCGGCCGGCTGCACGGTGGTCTTGAAACCGGCCGAATCGACGCCGCTCTGCGCCGTCGACGTCATCAAGGTGCTGGCCGAGGCCGGCCTGCCCAAGGGCGTGGTCAATCTGGTTACGGCCAAGGACCCGGCACCGATCGGCCAGGAATTCGTCACCAACCCGGCGGTGCGCAAGATCACCTTCACCGGCTCGACCAAAATCGGCCGCATGCTGGCCACCCAGGCGATGTCGGGCTTGAAACGGGTGTCGATGGAATTGGGCGGTCACGCCCCCTTCATCGTCTGCGAGGATGCCGACGCCGTGCACGCCGCCAAGGGCGCGCCCCTGGTCAAATTCCTCAACACCGGCCAGGCCTGCATCAGCCCCAACCGTTTCCTGGTCCACCGCTCGAAGGTCGAGGCCTTCCAGAACGAGTTCAAGGCCCGGATGCTGAAGATGAAGGCGGGCAGCGGCTTCGACGATGCGGTCAGCATCGGCCCGCTCATCAACGAAGCGGCGATCGCCAAGATCGACCGCCAGGTCAAGGACGCGGTCGCCAAGGGCGCCACCCTGCTTTGCGGCGGCAGTCGGCTTACCGACAACGGGCTCGACAAGGGCTGCTTCTGGGCGCCCACCCTGCTGGCCAATGTGACGCCCGAGATGCTAATCTACCGCGAAGAGACCTTCGGGCCGGTGGCGCCGGTGATCGCCTACGACAGCGAGGACGAGGCGCTGCGCATGGCCAACGACACCCACTATGGCTTGGCGGCCTATGTCTACACGCCCAATCTGGCGCGCGCCATGCGGCTCTACGAAGGGCTGCGCTTCGGCATCATCGGCATCAACGACATCAACCCCACCTCGGCGGCAGCGCCCTTCGGCGGCATGAAGGACAGCGGCATGGGCCGCGAGGGCGGGCGCGAGGGCATCGCCGATTATCTCGAGGTCAAGCTGGGCGGTTTCGCCATCTGATGGTGGCGGCGCCCGTCTCGATCCGGCCCGGGTTGTTTCGCTTGCCAGCCCGGGCGCCGTCGCGCATGAATAGGCCATGGCGCACACTCTGATCGGCGACATTCCGCTTGGCAATTGGGTCGACCGGCTCCTGCCCGCGGCCTGGCGGCCCTACGCCAGGTTGGCCCGGCTCGACCGGCCGATCGGCTCCTGGCTCTTGCTCTTTCCCGGCTGGTGGAGCCTGGCCTTGGCAGCGCCCGCCTGGCCCGATCTTTGGCGGATGGCGCTGTTCGCCCTAGGCGCGGTGATCATGCGCGGCGCCGGCTGCGTCTTCAACGACATCGCCGATCGCGAGTTCGACGCCAAGGTCGAGCGCACCCGGGCCCGGCCGATCGCCAGCGGCGCCGTCTCGCCCCTCAAGGCCGGGCTGTTCATGGGCTTCCTCTTGCTGGCCGGGCTGGTGATTCTCCTCCAATTCAACAAGGTGGCGATCGTGGTGGGCGCCGTCTCGCTGGCGGTGATCTTTCCCTATCCCTTCATGAAGCGGATCACCTACTGGCCGCAGGCTTGGCTGGGCCTCACCTTCACCTGGGGGGCGCTGTTGGGCTGGGTGGCCGAGCGCGGCGATCTCGATTGGCCGGCTCTGGTTCTTTACGCGGCCTGCTTCTTCTGGGCCTTGGGTTACGACACCATCTACGCCCATCAGGACAAGGAGGACGACGCGCTGATCGGCGTCAAATCGACGGCGCTTCGCCTGGGCGCCCGCACCCGGCCCTGGATGTTCGGCTTCTACGCCATGACCGCGCTCCTGATGGCGCTGTCGGGATGGTTGGCCGGCCTGGCCTGGCCCTTCTACCCGATCCTGGCTTTGGCGGCGGCGCAAGCGTTCTGGCAGGCCGGGGCCTGCGATTACGACGATTCGGCCGACTGCCTGCGCAAGTTCAAATCGAACCGACTGTTCGGTTTCCTGGTGCTGGCGGCGATGGTGGCCGGCCGGGTGGCGGCGTGACGCTTCTGCTCGATCCTACCGATTTCGTGCGCCGCCATACTGAATTGGCCAGTCCGCCGCTCTGCCCAGGCCTGAAGCTCCATCTCGCCACCCAAGTGACGCCGCTATGGGAGGCGACCGAGGCCAGTCTGGCCGAAAGCGGTCTGCCGCCGCCCTATTGGGCCTTCGCCTGGCCGGGCGGTCAGGCGATCGCCCGTTATGTCCTCGATCATCCCGATCGGGTGCGGGGCAAAGCGGTGCTCGATTTTGCCGCCGGTTCCGGCCTGGGCGCCATCGCCGCGGCCTGGGCGGGCGCGTCTCGGGTGGCGGCGGCCGAGATCGATCCCTTCGCGCGCGCCGCCATTCGCTTGAACGCGGCGGCCAACGGGGTGGCGATCGACATCCTGGCCGACGACGTGCTCGAGGATACCGAGACCGCGTGGCCGGTCGTGCTGGCCGGCGATGTCTGTTACGAAAGGCCGATGGCCGAGAAGGTCTTCGCCTGGCTAAGCGGAACCGCGGGGCGGGGCGGATTGGTGCTGATGGCCGATCCGGGGCGCGCCTATCTGCCCAAGGCGGGCTTGCGCGAACTGGCGCGCTACACAGTGCCGACCAGCCGCGAGCTCGAGGACCGCGAAAGCCGGGAAACCGCGCTCTACGCCGTCACGGCTTGCGCGGTTCCGACTTGATCCCGATCGTCGAGCCGTCGAGATCCCGTTCCGAGACCACCCGGTTGCGGCCTTGGCGCTTGGCGGCGTAAAGCGCCTCGTCGGCGCGCTGGATGAACTGGCCCAAGGGTTCGCCCAGCCGGTATTCGGCGATGCCGGCCGAAAGGGTGATGCGGCCCAGATGCTCGCCGGTGCGCTTGTTGGTCACCTGCTTGCCGGCCACGTTGGCCAGCAGGATTTCCGCGGTCCGCGCCGCTTCGGCAACCGTCGATTTCGGCAGCACGATGGCGAACTCCTCGCCGCCATAGCGGGCGGCGGTGTCGTCGGGGCGCAGGGTGTCGGTGAGCGCCCGCGCCACCAGCTTCAGCACCTGATCGCCCATCAGATGGCCGTAGGTGTCGTTGAACATCTTGAAGAAGTCGATGTCGAGCATGATCAGGCCCAGCCGCTCGCCCTTCTCCATCGCCTGGGCGGTCGATTCGCGCAACACCAGATCGAAAAGCTTGCGGTTGGCGATGCCGGTGAGCGCGTCGGTGAGCGCCTCGCGCTTGACCTCGTCCAGGTTCTCGCGCAAAAGGCGGATTTCCTGGCTTGAGGAATCGAGGCGGATCTCCAACAGCCGGTTGGTCTCGGTGACCGATCGGGTCTCGTTCAGCACCGAGCGCAGCATGTCGCGGATGTCGACGATCGGATCGGCGCCGGCCATCTTGTCGGTGAAGGTCTGCAAGGTGTCGCCGTAACTGCTGGCGCCGCGGCTGGCGGCGCCCAGATACTCGATCACCTGGGCCAGCGCGCTTTCGATGCGCTGGGTGGCGTGGGTCAGCGCTTCCCCTTCGGCGTGGAAGCCGAAGAAGCGCCGCCGCAGCTCGGCCATTGCCGCGTCGTCGAAGGGCTTCTTGGCCGCGATCGTTTCGTCGACGGCGCGTTTAAGGTCGGGAAAGCTGCCCGAAGCGTAAACGTACCAGACCGCGAAATTGCCCGGATGGGGTGGCACCCGGTGCGCTTCCATGAGCGACAGGGCGCTGCGGGCGAACAGGGCCGCCTGCTCAATCTTTTCGAAATATTCCATAGTGCCTTGCAACCGCGCGTAAAGGAGCCCACTCACACCCCGCAAGCACTATATACAAACCGGCCGACCGGAAGCAAATCTTCTAATTGTCAGACGGTTAGGGTGAACCCCTTGACACCCCGAACCGGGGGGCCTAAGGTCCGCGCCTTGCACCGCCGGGGGGGAGGCCTTCGTGGTGCAAGCGGGGAGAAGATGGAAGACCATCCGGCACCCAATCGGCTCAACAAACACCGCATCCACGCTCCGCATTGGTCATGCACATTTCGGTGAAGCGCAATCGGCCCGATCGGGGCGACGCGGCGATGCGGCCTGAGCGCCCTTTCCGGTATCGTTAAGGCGGGACGCGCATGGAGATCGTCGATCTTCTCACGGTGCGGGGCGTCTTCGCCAACATGCGCGCCACCAGCAAGAAGCAGGCCCTGCAAGACATGGCGCGCCGCGCCGCCGAGATCACCGGCCAGGCGGAGCGCGCCATCTTCAACGTCCTTCTCGAACGCGAGCGGTTGGGCACCACCGGGGTGGGCAATGGCATCGCCATTCCGCACGGCAAGCTGCCGCAGCTCGATCGCCTCTATGGCCTGTTCGCCCGCCTCGATCGTCCGATCGCCTTCGATTCGATCGACGAGCAGCCGGTCGACCTGATCTTTCTGTTGCTGGCGCCCGAATCGGCGGGCGCCGATCATCTGAAGGCACTGGCCCGCGTCTCCCGCCTTCTGCGCGACCGCGCCGTGTGCGAGAAATTGCGCGGCACCGACAGCCCCGAGGCGCTCTACGCCATCCTCACCGAAAGCCAAGCCAGCCGCGCCGCCTAAGGCCGGCGCGATTGCCCGTCCCTATTTTGGGGACACAATACGAATTTACCATGATTAACAATATAAATCAATAAATTAACAGAAGGCATTCTCCGCTGAACACGCGGCGCGCGCGGCGCGGCCGTCCGGCGTGGCCGGGAAGAGCAAACCACCAAGGCGCCAAAACGCCAGGATCCTTCGTATCACCTTGGTGTCTTCGTGCCTTGGTGGTTCAAGCCAAATTTCACCCGACGGCCCACGTCGGATTTCATTCACCCAGAACCAGCGGCGCCGGCCGAGCGAATCTCCGGCCTGGCGATAACCGCCAAGCCCCGGACCGCGAAGCGCCGATCCGTGTGCATCGGTTTCCATCCGTGTCGATCCGTGTCTCTCCCCAAGGCCTTGCGATCCCAACGCGGAGGGCCACGGACGGCTACCGCCCGCCCCGTCCTACTCCTCGCTCTCCTCGACCGCGCGCCGCCTGGGTATCGGCGCCGGGCGCTGGCTTTCCGCCAGCAGGGTCTGGATGGGGATGGCGTTGGCCTCGCCCCGCAAGCGCGGCACGCTCACCACCACCCGGCAGACATTGGCGGCGCGCTCCGGGGTCAGATCGATGTTGGTGATCGGCACGGCGTGCAGGCGCTGGCTGGCGAAAAGATCGAGCACCACCAGATCGTCGGGCTTCACCCGCCCCAGGGGCCCGGCGGCGGCCGCCCGCAGGATCTTGAACAGCAGGCGCAGATCGCCGCCCACCGGCGTGATCTTCTGCAAATCGGCGGTGGCGCCCAGGATCTCGTAGCTCTGCTCCAGCACCAGCCCCATCTTGCCGGCGCCCTCGCAATCGGGCTTGGGTGGAGGCGGAGCGGCGGCCTTGGTCGGACGGCTATCGGCTTCGCGCTGATAAAGCCGCCGCTCCTCGACCATGATGGTCTCGATGTTCTTAACGCCGCTCTCGCGGGCCGTGCTGGCCGAGCGGCAGAGCTTGGCGATCTGCTCGGGCGCTAGATCGAGATTGGCGATCATCGCCACCGGATGCAGGTGACGCTGCCCCAGATAGTCGATGGAAATCATATCGTCCTGCTCGACCTTGGCCATCGGTCCCAGGGTGGCCGGCTTGATCACCCGGAAAATTAGGCGCAGATCGCGCTCGAGCGCGACCAGGCGGCGCAACTCCATCGTCGCGCCCAGCACCTCATAGGGCATGCCGGTCGCCAGACCGAGGGCACCGAAACTGACGCAGGCGGGGGGCGGCGGCGCCTCGGGTTTCTTGGGCATCAAGGCGGCGCGTTCCTCGGCCTTCTTGCGTGCCGCCTCGCGCTCTTCCGAAAGCTTCACCATCATCTGGCGCAGGCTGCGCTGGAACTGGTTGAGGCCGCACAGCCCATAGGCCTTGTCCGATTCGTGGCAGTCGTCGCCCGGCTTGGGCGGGGGCCCGCCGCCCTTGGCCAGCTTGCCGTCATCGTCCTTAGGGCCGATCAGTTGCGGCGGCATGAAGGGATCGCAGAAGAAGCGGATGACAAGCCCTTCCACCACCGCCACCACGGCGTCGTAATCACCGGTGGCGCAAAGCTGGAAGATCTGGCTGCGGTCGGCCTTGGCCTCGCGCAGCGGCTCTTCGTGCGACGCCGCCGGAACCCAGAGGGCCTGGGGCGGGGCCGGCGGCAGGTCAAGCGCAAGGAAGGGCAGCATGGAAAGCCACTCTGGCTCCCGGCCGCGCCGCGGTCAACGGCCGAGATGCTGGGCCGAGAACCCGGCCTTGGTGAGCAAGGTGTGAAAGTGGCGAAGCGCCGTCTCCGCCTCGCGGGGGTCGCTGACCGCCGCGGCGTATTTGGCGACGAAGTCGGGCTGGCGCAACAGAGCCTGAGTGCGCTCGCGGGCGATCGCCAGCGCCTTGCCGTCGATCAAGAGGCCCGAGGCGCAGAACTGCACCAGTCGATCGGCGCGCACCTTAAGCGAATCGTCGGGATGGTCGAGCTTCTCGATGATGCCCTCGCGCTTGATGAACTCGGCCAGCAGGGCGTCGAGCTTGTCGACCAGCCGGCGGCGCGGCGCTTCCGGCAGCGGCGCCGCCAGAAGAACGCGCTCGAGCGCCGTGACGTCGGTCATCTTCTTCTTGGGGGTGTCGCGGAAATAGCAAAGCTCGTGGATTTCCTTGATCGGCAAAATCACGTTGCCCAACCGCTCGGCCACAAGGTCGCCATGCTTGGCGCCGAAGCCGGTGCCGGCCAGGCCGGCCAGGAAGCGGATGCGCGCCTTGGCCTCGGCGAGCAGGCCGGCCAGACCGTTCAGGGTCTGATGCGGGTCGGCCGGCTGATCGGGAGGCGCGAAGACGCGGCCCGCCCGATCGAGGATCGCCTCCAGCATCTCCAGCCCTTCCGGCACGGTTCCCTGACCGTCATGCAACAGGGCGAAGAGCGCGGCGAAGGCGGCGCCCTCGCCATTGCCATTGCCCCCCAGACGCCGGCCGCTCTTCAACTCGCGGCGCACCCGCTCGAACAGCACCGACCGGCACATCGGCACCCGGCCGGCGGCCAAGAGGGCGTCGATCTGGGCCAAGGGGCCGATCGGCGGGCGGGGCAGTTCGCGCATCTTGCCCGCCCCCAGCCGGGCGATGGTGCCCAGCGCGGCCCCCAGATCGGGCTGCGGCCCCAAAAGTTCGTGGAGCACCGAAGCGGCGTCGAGCACTTCGGCCAGGATCTCGTCCAGAATCGTCGCCCCTTCGGGCGGCAGATCGGGAGCGAACAGGGCAAGCAGGCGATCGAGCTTGGCCTCCCAACTGGTCGCCAGGCCAAGATAGGCGGCCAGCGCGCCGCGCACCAGGAAGGGGCGTTCCTCGGCGGCCGCCACCCGCGCGATCCCGACCATCAACCCGGCCAGATTCTCGCCGTCGAATTCGGGCAGACGGCCGTCATCGGCCAGCCGTTTTGCCCGCGCGCTCACCTGATCGGCCAAGCGGAACAGGTCTTCCTTGCGCAGCCGGGCGTCGGTGCCGGGCGGTGCCTCGGCCGATTGGGCCTGCAAGGTGGCCACCCGGTCGAGCGCGGCGGGCAGCAGCGTGTCGTGGGCCAAAAGCGGTTTCAAGGCGCGATGGCTGTGAAGAAGTTCGGTGGGGGTGAGGGTGACGCTGTCGAGGTAGGAACGCAGCAGGCGGCCCAACGTGCGCCGAGCGGGCAGGGCGTAGAGATCGTCAAGACCGGCGCACCAGGGTGCCTCGTCGATCGCCGCCACGTGCACCGGCTTGCCGGGATTGTCCTGCTTCTTGGCGAAGACTTCCTTCTCGGTCGATTGGCCGTCGGCGCGAAGCCAGGAGCGGATCACCCGCACCGCCTCGGCGTCGCGGCGCTGCTTCAAGCTTGCCTGGGCGTCGGCAATGGCGTCGGCCTGGCTGTCATGGACGCGGATCACCGTCCACCGCTTGTCGGAATGGATCTGAACCTCGAAACTTTCCCGGCCGGCCATGCGCGCGATCCTCGAACCAGGAACCGATCCTAGCGCCGCCGGGCGACCGGGTCGAATCGTTCGATCACTTTTTTTCCGACCAGCCGCCGCTTTCGGTCTGCTGCCAATAGGTGAGCGCGTGACCAGCTTCCTTGGCCTTGCTCCAGCGGGCGCGCGCCGCCGCCACCGCCGACTCGTCGCGGCCGTCGAACAGATCGAGGCAACGGACGTAGTCGCCCAGCCGGGCGCTTTCGGCGCCATCGACCAGCACCAGGCATTCGGCCCGGTTCCGGTTCTCGTCCTGGTCGCTGATCCAGATCGGGTGCAGGGGCGCATCCTCAAGGCCGTCCTTGGCGGTGCCGTGGACCAGCCAGGAATCGGGATCGTAGGTCCAAAGCAGCGAATCGAGCGCCGCGCTACGCTCGGGCGAGCCGGTCAGCACCAGAACCTGCAAGCCGGCGGCGCGGGCCTTTTCCAGAAGCTTGGGCAACGCCGCCTCGAGCGGCGTGCGGGTCAGGTGGTAGAACCCGACCGCGGTCATTTGCCCTCGTAATGGGTGGCCAGGAAATCCTCAAGCAGGCGGACGCCGAAGGCGGTGGCCCCTTTGGGCACCAGGGCGGTGTCGGCCTTCGACCAGGTGACGCCGGCGATGTCGAGATGGGCCCAAGGCACACCCGGACCGATGAAGCGGCCGAGGAACTGGGCGGCGGTGATCGAGCCGGCCCGCCCGTCGCCCACATTCTTCATGTCGGCGATGTCCGATTTGATCAGCTTGTCGTAGGCCTCGCCCATCGGCATCCGCCACAGAAGCTCGCCCACCCGCTTGCCGGCGCCGGTGAGCCTGTCGGCCAGCGAATCGTCGTTGGCGAACAGGCCGGCATGCTCGGCGCCCAGGGCGATCATGATGGCGCCGGTGAGCGTCGCCAGATCGATGACCGCCGCCGGCTTGAAGCGGCTTTGCGCGTACCAAAGGGCGTCGGCCAGCACCAGCCGGCCCTCGGCGTCGGTGTTGATGACCTCGATGGTTTTCCCCGAGGCCGAGCGCACCACGTCGCCCGGGCGCTGGGCGGTGCCCGAGGGCATGTTCTCGACCAGCCCGATGACCCCCACCACATTGACCTTGGCCTTGCGCCCGGCCAGGGCGCGCATCAAGCCGATAACCACCCCGGCGCCACCCATGTCCCACTTCATGTCTTCCATGTTGGCCGAGGGCTTGATGCTGATGCCGCCCGAATCGAAGGTGACGCCCTTGCCGACCACCGTCACTGGCTTGGCGTTCTTGGCCTTGGCGCCCAGCCAGCGCATCACCACCAATTGCGATTCCCGCGCGCTGCCCTGGCCGACACCCAACAGGGCGTTCATGCCCAGCCTGGCCATCGCCTTTTCGCCCAGCACCTGCACCTTGACGCCCAGGCGGGTGAGCTGGCGGGCCCGAGTGGCCAGCGATTCCGGATAGATGACGTTGGCGGGCTCGCTCGCCAACTCGCGGGTGAGCAGCACGCCCTCGGCAACCGCCCCGAGCGGCTGGAAGGCCTTGCGCGCCGGGCCCGGCTGGGCGGTGAGGATCGCCACCTCTTTGACGGCCGGCTTGTCCTCTTTCTTCTCGGTGGTGCGGTATTTGTCGAAGCGCCAGGCGCGCAGGCGCACGCCCAGGGCGGCGCGGGCCGCCGCCGGTCCGGGCTTGAGCGGCGCGCCCGGCATGGTGTCGACGGCGATGGCGCCGTCCTTTTCCCCCGAGGCCTGGATTTCCGCCACCGCCCGGCCGCCGTAAGTCTCGTAGCGGGCGCCGTCCAGCTCGGCCGCCTTGCCCAGCCCCAGGGCGATCAGCCGGCCCACGCCCAGCCCGGCCGGCGCCATCACGGTGAGCGTCTGGTCCTTCTTGCCCTCGAAGCGGGAATGCTTCATGGCGCGGACCAGCGCGCCGCCCGATTTGGCGTCGGCCTGACGGGCGGCGGCGGTGAGCGTGCGGCCTTCGAGAACCCCCACCACCAGAACGCCCGCTTTCGGCAGGCCGGGCTTGGCGAAACGGACTTTCATGGAACCTCCCAGTTCGAGGCGATTTAGCGATCAACCTTAGGGATGTCGGCCTCGGCGTCAAGTTCGATGGCTTCGATCTCGCGGGCGGCGTCGGGATGGGCGCGCCGCTCGCCGGAGAGCAGCCAGATCAAACCGCCGGGCAGGCAGACGGCGACGTTCAAGAGCCCCAGAAGGATCGACAGCACCAGGGCCGAATCGGCCGCCACGCCGACGAAGCCGAAGGCGGTGACCATGGCGGTCTCCCGCACCCCCCAGCCGGCGATCGAGATCGGCAAGGTGGTGATCAGGATCACCGGCGGCACCAGCACCAGGCAGTCGACGAGGCCGACCTCGATGTCCAGTCCTACCGCCAACACATAGGTAGCGATCGACAGATTGACATGGCCGAGGATCGCCAGCAGCAGCGCCCGAAGCGCGTGCAGCGGCTTGAGGAACAGCAGGCGGGTGTCGGCGGCCAGCTTGGCTAGGCCGCGCACGATCTTGAGGTGGCGCACGCGGGCGGGCGCCCGATCCATCAGCATCAGGACAACGATGCCGACCACGCCGCCCAG
Organism: Rhodospirillales bacterium; assembly: GCA_016214125.1. Classification (GTDB taxonomy): domain Bacteria; phylum Pseudomonadota; class Alphaproteobacteria; order Rhodospirillales; family WMHbin7; genus JACRPC01. The sequence continues at coordinate 181,248 of JACRPC010000021.1, forward strand.
GGTGAGAAGCGGAAAGACCATCCGGGTGGCGGGATCGCTGATCCGCGAATAAAGAAGGGGCTGGGTGAGCGCCACCAACAGTACCAGGCCGAAGACGGTGACCAGACGCTCCAGCATGACGCCGTTGATCGCCCCGGCCATCGACAGGCCGGCGCGCCTGGCCAGCCACATGCGCACCGCGTCGCCGCCCACCGACGAGGGCAGCACCTGGTTGAAAAAGCCGGCAATATAAAAAATTTCCAGGGTACGGCGGAACGGAAGAAGGGCGGCGATCGAATCGAGCACCGCCAGCCAGCGCACCGAACCCAGCACGATCTGCAAAAGCATCAGCCCCGCCGCCAGCGCCAGGGGGACGGGCGCCACGCCCAGCACCCGCTCCCAGGCGGCGGCCAGATCGATCTTGCTAAGGAGATACCAGATGAGCAGGCCCGAAAGCGCGAATTTGAGCGCGAAAGCCAGCCATTTCTTTGACATCGCGAAAGATCCGTTGGGGCGACGGGGCTGGTTTACGCCCCCCGGGCGCGGAATGCAACGGGAAGCTCTTGCCTCTGGCATTCCGGCGCCGTTTTGGCTAGGGTGCCGCCCTTCGATTTTACCCGCGAGGATTCGCCATGGCCGACACCCACTTGATCGACGGCAAGGCCTTTGCCGAAAGGCTGTTGGCCGAAATCGGGCGCCAGGTGGCCGATTTGAAGGCCCAGCACGGGCGGGTGCCCGGCCTGGCGGTGGTGATCGTCGGCGAAGACCCGGCCAGCCAGGTGTATGTCAAGAACAAGGTCGAGAAGACCAAGATCGCCGGCATGCATTCGGTCCATCACGTCCTGCCCGCCGACACCAGTCAGGCCGATCTCTTGGCGCTGGTCGAGAAGCTCAACGCCGATCCCCAGATCAACGGCATCCTGGTGCAGTTGCCGCTGCCCGACCAGATCGACGAGGCCGCCGTGATCAACGCCATCGACCCCGACAAGGATGTCGACGGCTTTCACGTCGTCAACGCCGGGAGGCTGGCGACCGGCCAGGAGGCCCTGGTGCCCTGCACCCCCACCGGCTGCCTGTTGCTCCTGAAGGACCGGCTGGGCTCGCTGTCCGGCAAGAGCGCGGTGGTGGTGGGGCGCTCGAACATCGTCGGCAAGCCGATGGCGCAATTGCTGCTTCGGGAAAGCTGCACGGTGACCATCGCGCACTCGCGCACCCGCGATCTGCCCGCCGTCTGCCGGGCGGCCGACATTCTGGTCGCCGCGGTGGGCAAGGCCCAGATGATCAAGGGCGATTGGATCAAACCGGGCGCGGTGGTGATCGATGTCGGCATCAACCGCATTCCCGCGGCCAACGGCAAGACCAAGCTGGTGGGCGACGTGGCGACCCAAGAGGCGATGGGGATCGCCGCCGCCATCACCCCGGTGCCGGGCGGGGTGGGGCCGATGACCATTGCCTGCCTGCTCGACAACACGCTCACCGCCTTCCGCCGTCAGATGAAGAAGGGGTAGGAGCGGGGGCGATTCGGGTCCGGGTAATCGGATTACGCCCTCGCGTTCGCGGAATCGGCTCCGTTTATCGATCCCCTGCTTTTCGGCATTCCATGTTCACGATGGCCGCGGGGATCGTTTCCGAAATTACGGATTGGCCCAGCGCGTGGTGATTTCGGTCCAGGTGCCGTCGGCACGGATCGCCTGAATGCCCTTGTTCAAGCGGAGCAGCGTTTCGGCTCGCTGGCCTTTCGGCACGCCGACCGCCAGCGACACTTCCTGAAACAGGCGATCGGGCAAAGTGAATTGGCCGGCATAGTTCCGATTGGCCAAGATCATGCCGGTCTGATAGTTCAGGGCCGCGGCGGCGGCCGTTCCGTTGGCCAGCGCGGCCAGACTTTCCTCGTAATCGGTGGTGACCCGCAGATTGACCTCGGGGGCCGTTTTCCGAATGAAGGCGGCCAACGGCCCGGCGTTTGGCGTGACGACGATCGTTCCGGCCAGCGCCGCCAACCCCGCCGGTGTCGGCAAGGGCTTGCGCACGAACAGCGCGCCGCCGGTCGCCAGAACCGGATCGCTGAAATCGAGGGTTTGCCGTCGTTCCGGGGTTATCCCCAAGAATTGCCCGTCGGCGCCACCATCCTTCACGGTTTGATTCATCTGTTCGATCGGTGTGGGGACGAAGACCAGGTCGAGGCCGGTGCGCCCCGCGGCCGCCCGCAGGAGATCGACGCCAAGACCGACCGATTTGCCATCCCGCGCCTCGGCAAAGGGCGGAAAGGGCTGGATATGGGCGATCCGCAAGGTCTCAGCCATGGAAGGGAACGACCAAAGGCCGGCCATCATCGCCGCAAGGGCTCGCCACGGGTGCAAGGAAGCCATCGTCAAGACCTCTCATTCCGGTTCACGCGCCCTCCGTCATCCGTGCGATCCGATCGCTTGCCAACCGCCTTGCCAGAAGGGAGGGCGCCTTGGCGCGCCCGGCGCTCGAACCGCTTCGGATCATAACCGCAAGTGTTGCCGAAAAAAACAGCGATGATGCTCCAGGCGCACATTTATTTCGGTGATTTTTTTTATTTCGGTGTTATTTCGGTGACACAATACAAATTTACAATAAAATACCAAATAAATCAACGATTTAAAAGCAATGTCAAACCGCCAAGACCGCCAAGCGTTTATCCGTGTCCATCCGTGTCGATCCGTGTCGATCCGTGTCCCTATCGAACGGGCCGCCTTGATTATTGATCGTGGCCGGTCTCGTTCCGGCCATCCGCGCCCAATTGGAATGACCAACAAGGAAGGCGTGGATGCCCGGCTCGAAGGCCGGGCATGACGAAAAAGAGATGGAGCGCCAAGACCGCCAAAACCCCGAAGCGCCCATCCGCGTTGATCCGTATTGACTCGTGCCCTGAGCCTAGGCCGTGTATAGTGCGTATGAAAATGCGAGGCCGGTGATGAGCCTCTCCTTTCTTTCCGGCGTACCCCAGAAGGTTTATTGCCGCCCGCCCGCCCGGTCCGATCGGGCCCGGGCCGCCATTGCCATTCTGACCCCGCCACACGAAACCACGCGAGGACGGGCATGAAGGTTCTTCTGGTCTACCCCGAAAATCCCGAGACCTTCTGGAGTTTCAAGCACGTCTTGAAATTCGTGTCCAAGAAGGCGGCCTTTCCGCCCTTGGGTCTGCTCACCGTGGCGGCGATGCTGCCGGCCGACTGGTCGCTTACCCTGGTCGATCTCAACGTCTCCGCGCTTGACGATCGCCAGGTGATCGAGGCCGACTATGTCTTCCTGAGCGGCATGATCGTGCATCGCCAATCGGCGCACGCCATCGCGGCGCGCTGCCAGGCTCTGGGCAAGACGGTGATCGCCGGCGGTCCGCTGTTCACCACCGGCCATCAGGATTTCCCCGAAATCCGCCATTTCGTTCTGGGCGAAGCCGAGGATCTGATGGACGCGCTGGTGGCCGATATGGAGCGGGGCACCCTCAAACCCACCTATCGCGCCACGGCGTGGCCCGAACTCGGCCGCACCCCCATTCCGCGCTGGGACCTCATCCGCCTTGCCGATTACGTCACCATGCCGGTGCAGTTCTCCCGGGGCTGCCCGTTCGTCTGCGAGTTCTGCGACATCGTGGTGATGAACGGCCATGTGCCGCGCACCAAAAGCCCAAACCAGGTGATCGGCGAACTCGAGGCGCTGCGCCAGGCCGGCTGGCGGGACATGGTCTTTCTGGTCGACGACAATTTCATCGGCAACCGCAAACGCACCCAGGAACTGCTGGAGGCGCTGGTCGTTTGGCGCCGCCGCATCGGGCCGGCGATGGGCTTCTTCACCGAGGCCTCGGTCAATCTGGCCAAGAGCACCGAGCTGTGCGGCCTGATGGTCGAGGCCGGCTTCAAGAAGGTCTTTCTCGGCATCGAAACCCCCTCGGCCAGCAGCATTGCCGAATGCGGCAAGACCCAGAACCAGTGCGACCTGGCCGAGGCGGTCTTGAAGCTTCAGCGCGCCGGGCTCGAGGTGATGGGCGGCTTCATTATCGGCTTTGATTCCGACCCGCCCGACATCTTCGCCCGCCAATTCGATTTCATCCAGAAGAACGGCGTCGTCAACGCCATGGTGGGCCTGCTCACCGCCTTGCCCCAGACCGCGCTTTACCGCCGCCTGGTCGAGGAAGGCCGGATGCTGGCCGAGACCTGCGGCAACAACACCGACGCCGCCATCAATTTCATCACCCGGCTCGACCGCGACTTCATCCTTAGCGGCTATCGCGACCTGATGCGCAAGCTCTACGCGCCCCGCCATTACTACCGGCGCATCCGCACCTTCCTGCGCGCCTTCGAGCCCAAGGGGCCCGACCTGCGCCTGTCGGGGCCGGATGTGCGGGCCTTTCTCAAATCGCTCTGGCTGTTGGGCGTCTGGCACCGGGGCCGGGTCGGCTATTGGTGCCTCTTGTGGTGGACGCTCGCAACGCGGCCGCGCAAGCTGCGCGTCGCCATCGAGCTGTCGATCCTCGGCCACCATTTCCGCCGGATCGCCAACGCGCTTTGATTAAATCGGGACTAAATCGGGGACACAATACGATTTTATATAGAAAACGAATATAAATCAATTGGTTACAAATTACCAAAGCCGCCGGGATCGCCGAGAGCGCCGAGACGCAGACGGAAAGTAGAACCGCCAAGACCGCGAAGGTCGTCAGGCGTTCATCCGTGTCGATCCGTGTCGATATCCGAGGCCGTTGGGCCAAGACACGGATCAACACGAATGAAAGCGGTTCAAATTGGCCATCGCCTTAGGCGCGTGCCTTAGCGCCTTTTTCGCGGCCTTAGCGCCTTTCCCATCTCCTCAAATACCGATCGCCTTCACCGCGCTCTCCGCGCGTTCCGCGCTTTAACCTTTCTCCTCGATACCCCCAATCGGCATCACCGCGCCCTCTGTGCATCGCGCCTCACCGCGCGCGCGGCGGTCATCCTTCCCCCACCCAATACCCTGCGGCGTTCACGCGCTGGTGCCGACCGCGGAAATCAATCCATCGGGGGTGATCGGCTTGGGCAGGAAGGCGTCGGCGCCAAGGCTCATGGCCACCGCGGCGCAGCGGTGGGCCGGCGACGCCATCCGATCGCAACTCAAGATGACCCGAAGCTTGGGATTGGCCGCCTTCGCTCGGCCGATCGCTTCGAAAACATCCTCACCTTCATGATCCTGATGGGAAGTGGTAAGCAAGATATCGAATTCTTTTAAATCCAATTTTGTGAGCCAAGAACGCCCGCGAAAGCAACTTACGCTATGACCAAAAACGCTGAGATAGACGCTCACCGAGCTTATTGTCTTCTCACAGTCATCAACCATAAGTACATTTGCCATGGCCTTGACCTTCCCTTACGAATATTCCGCTACTCAAGACTAACGGAAGGCATGCCCCGGGTTAACTCGGAACCATTACGAGGTCGAAACCGAAAGTATGGCGGTGGCATTCGGCGCCCGTCTTGCACGCTCGGCGGCGATTCCGTTCCCCGCCCGATCACGGCACCGCGGCCGCCTGGTCGATCGCTTGCGCCAGCTCAATGTCTTTGGTGGTTACGCCCCCGGCGTCGTGGGTGGCCAGGGTGATCGCCACCCGGTTATAGACATTGCTCCATTCCGGGTGATGGTCCATCGCCTCGGCGACCTGCGCGACGCGGGTCATGAAGGCGAAGGCATGGGCGAAATCCTTGAAGCGGAATTCCTTGGCGATGGCGTTGCGTCCGCTCGCTTCCCGCCAGCCGGCGAGGCCGGCCAGGGCGTCGCGGCGCGCCGCGTCGGTCAACAGCGTGGGCATGCGACCTCTCCCTCCTGCCAGGAACGAACAAGGCCGGGCAGGGCGCAAAGGGCCCCTCCGGTAGCTTCTAGATAGGCATCGGCCTGCCGATTCCGAAGCCGGCCAATGCCGTTTCGCATAATTGGCGACGGTATAAAAAACACTTGACAGAAAGACGAAAAAAAGATACATAACATGAACAAACCCTGCCAACTCGGCAGGCGGTGGCGGTAAGAGATGGTCGAAAACTCGGTTTTTGTTAACAAAGCCAAATAGTTGGCTAAATTTTTTTCGCGCCTCGTGTTGCGAGCGATTCCCAATATGAAGGAAATCGCCACGCCAATTTAAGGTGTTAGCTGAAAAAATGCTAAAAAATGCGCAATTTTTTGCGCCGATTCGGGGGGTGATTCCTTAAATATCAAAGACTTAGCTGAGTCAAAGCGGCGCAATTCGGGCGCATCCCGGCGCCCAGATGGTCGAAAGCGGGTGCAATCGGGCGCAAATCGGAGCATCCGCGCCGGCCGGCCGACCGGTCGGGGCAGGGGGGCCTCAGTCGCCCTTCGCCTCGCCCGTGAACAGCGCCACGATGTCGTCGGGGATTGCCTTGGCCTTGATCCGCTTGGCCTCGTGATCGAACACCGTCCACACCCGGGTCTCGATCGCTTCCATCGCCAGGGTGCCGGCGTTCCAAACCTTGTGCTCGATCTCAAAAGCCGAGCGGTGCAGCTTGGCAAAACCCACCTCAAGGTCCAGCACGTCGCCCCAGCGCGAGGGGGCAAAGAATTTGGCCTTCATGTCGACCAGCGGTATGCCGTCCATGCCGCGCTCGGTCACCAGCCCCTTCAAGGTCAGTCCGGCGGCGGCCAGAAGCGCGTGCACCGAAAAATCGAGCCACTGGAAATAGTTGGGATTGAAGACGATTCCCGACGGGTCGCAATGGCCGAATTCGACGGTCAGGCTGCGGCGGGTCGAGAGCATAGCGCCTCCGGGCGTTGGCTGCGGGAACGGGCTTCCGCATTCATAGCCGCCTCGGCGCCGTTCGGCCAGTCCCTTCCATCGTCCCTTCCGACTTGGAATTCCACGCGGTTTCCGCCTTTGCCCTTTTCATCGGCCATCGTGTAGGATGACCGGCCGCGATACGCGGGCGAAACGGTCGAGGGGAAAGCATGAGTGCGACGACAGGGCTGATGGAAGGCAAGCGGGGCCTGATCATGGGGGTGGCCAACGACCGTTCGCTCGCTTGGGGCATCGCCCAGGCGACGCGGGCTCAGGGCGCCGAACTGGCCTTCACCTATCAGGGCGAAGCGCTCGCCAAACGGGTGCGCCCCTTGGCCGACGAGGTGGGCGCGGCGATGCTGCTGCCCTGCGACGTCACCGACGAGGCCAGCATGGACGCGGTGTTCGCCGAACTGGCCGCGCGCTGGGGCAAGCTCGATTTCCTGGTCCACGCCATCGCCTTCTCCGACAAGGAGCAGCTCAAGGGCAAGTACTACGACACCACGCCTGAGAACTTCGCCCAGACGATGAATATCTCCTGCTATTCCTTCACGGCGCTCACCCGGCGCGCCGTGCCGCTGATGGCCGAGGGCGGCAGCCTGGTGACGCTCACCTATTACGGCGCCGAGCGGGTGATGCCGCACTACAACGTCATGGGCGTCGCCAAAGCGGCGCTCGAGGCCAGCGTGCGCTACCTGGCCTCCGATCTGGGCGAGAAGGGCATCCGGGTCAACGCCATCTCGGCCGGGCCGATCCGCACGCTGGCGGCCTCGGGCATCGGCGATTTCCGCCACATTTTGCGCTGGAACGAATTGAACGCGCCGCTCCGGCGCAACGTCGGCATCGACGAGGTCGGCAAGACCGGCCTTTACCTTCTCTCCGATCTGGGCAGCGCCGTCACCGGCGAGGTGCTGCATGTCGATTGCGGCTATCACGTGGTCGGCATGGTCAATGTCGAGGCCGCCGCCGAGGTGGCCGAACTGCTCCAGTCCTTCAAGAAATCCTGAAGGCGATGGCCGGCAACGCCTGGGGCACGCTCTTCCGCTTCACCACCTTCGGCGAAAGCCACGGGCCGGCGATCGGCTGCGTCGTCGATGGCGCGCCGCCCGGCATGCTCTTGGACGAGTCCGACATCCAGCCCTGGCTCGACAAGCGCCGGCCCGGCCAGTCGCGCTTCACCACCCAGCGCCGCGAGCCCGATCGGGTGCGAATCCTCTCCGGCGTCTTCGAGGGCCACACCACCGGCACGCCGATCGGCCTCGTGATCGAGAACCAGGACGCCCGTTCCAACGACTATTCCGACATCGCCCACGCCTTCCGCCCCGGCCATGCCGACTACACCTACTGGAAGAAGTATGGCCGGCGCGATTGGCGGGGCGGCGGCCGCGCCTCGGCGCGGGAAACGGCGATGCGGGTGGCGGCGGGCGCCATCGCCCGCAAGGGGCTCGATTTCGTCTTGGGCCGGCCGGTGGTCATTCGGGGCGCGGTGATCCAGATGGGGCCGCACGCCATCGATCGCGCCCGCTGGGATTGGGACGAAGTGGCGCGCAATCCCTTCTTCTGTCCCGACGCCCAGGCCGCCAAGGACTGGGAGCCCTATCTCGAATCGATCCGCAAGCAAGGCTCCAGCATCGGCGCGGTGGTCGAGGTCGAGGCCCTGGGCGTGCCGGCCGGGCTGGGCGAACCGGTCTATGACAAACTCGACGCCGATCTCGCCAAGGCGATGATGGGCATCAACGCCGTCAAGGGGGTCGAGATCGGCGCCGGCTTCGGCGCCGCCGCCTTGCGCGGCGAGGAGAACGCCGACGCGATGCGCATGGCGCAAGGCCAGGTGGCCTTCCTCTCCAACAACGCCGGCGGCATTTTGGGCGGCATCTCGACCGGCCAGCCGATCGTGTTGCGCCTGGCTCTCAAGCCCACCAGCTCGATCTTGATCCCGCAAAAGACGGTCAACGACGAGGGACAGGAGCTGGAGCTTTCCACCACCGGCCGCCACGACCCCTGCGTCGGCATCCGCGCCGTGCCGGTGGCCGAGGCCATGTTGGCCACCACGCTCCTCGACCACCTGTTGCGCCAACGCGGCCAGTGTGGAAACCTTCCAGCCTAACGCTCTCCCTCCAGCGCCCGGAGCCCCATGCCGACCTACCTCTATACCCACCCCGTCTGCATCCAGCACGATCCCGGGCCGCACCATCCGGAATCGCCCGATCGGCTGAAGGCCATCCTGGCGGCTTTGGAGACCGAGGAGTTCGCCCATCTGGTGCGGGTCGAGGCGCCGCACGCCACCATGACCCAGCTTGAGCGGGTCCACCCGCCGGCCCACATCGACAATGTGATGAATTCGGTGCCGCATGAGGGCTATCGCGCCATCGACGGCGACACCTTCCTCTGTCCCGATACCGGCGAGGCGGCGCTTCGCGCCGCCGGCGCCGTCTGCGCCGCCGTCGATGCGGTGGCGACCGGCCAGGCGCGCAACGCCTTTTGCGCCATCCGTCCGCCCGGCCACCATGCCGAGCGCTATCAGGCGATGGGCTTTTGCTTTTTCAACAACGTGGTCGTCGGCGCCATGCAGGCGCGCGAGGTGCATGGGCTGCGCCGGGTGGCGATGGTCGATTTCGACGTCCATCACGGCAACGGCACCCAGCATCTGATCGAGGAAGACGCCGAGTGCTTCTACGCCTCCTCGCATCAGTGGCCGCTTTATCCGGGCACCGGCTTTGCCGAGGAAAAGGGCGTGGCCGGCAACGTCGTCAACATGCTTCTGCCGCCCGGCGCCGGTTCGAACGAATTCCGCCACGGTATGAGCAAGACCGTGCTGCCGGCGCTGGAAGCCTTCAAGCCCGACATGATCCTGATCTCGGCCGGCTTCGACGCCCACGCCGCCGACCCGATCGCCAATCTGCGCCTGGGGGTCGAGGATTACGCCTGGGTGACGCGCGAGCTTTTGGCGGTGGCGGCGCGCTGCTGCCAGAACCGCGTCGTCTCGGCCTTGGAGGGCGGCTACGACATCGACGCCCTGGCGGCCTCGGTGGCCGCCCATGTCCGCGCCCTGATGGGCGGCTGATGGCGATCCCGGCGCCCGAGCTGGCGGTCGAGATCCGCGATCTGAACAAGGTCTATCGCGCCCAGGGCCGCGCGCCCGCCCGGCACGCCCTCAAAGACGTGACGCTCGAGGTGCCGCGCGGTTCCTTCTTCGGTCTGCTGGGTCCCAACGGCGCCGGCAAATCGACTCTGATCAACATCATGGCCGGGCTGGTGGTGAAAAGCTCGGGCTCGGTCAAGGTCTGGGGTTACGACATCGACAAGGACGAGCGTCGCGCCCGCCAATCGATCGGCGTGGTGCCGCAGGAACTGAATCTCGATCCCTTCTTCGCGCCCGGCGAATTGCTGGAAGTCCAGGCCGGGCTTTATGGCCTGCCCAAATCGCGCCGGCGCACCCAGGCGGTGCTGGCGGCGGTCGGTCTGGCCGACAAGGCCGAGGCCTATGCGCGCACCCTGTCGGGCGGCATGCGCCGCCGGCTGCTGGTCGCCAAGGCGATGGTGCACGCCCCGCCGGTGCTGGTGCTCGACGAACCCACCGCCGGCGTCGACATCGAACTGCGCCGCCAGCTTTGGGATTACGTGCGCCAGCTCAACCGCGACGGCACCACCATTCTGCTCACCACCCATTATCTGGAAGAGGCCGAGCAGTTGTGCGACCGCATCGCCATCATCAATCATGGCCGGCTGATCGCCTGCGAGGCCAAGGACAGCCTCTTGAAGCGCCTCGACACCAAGGCGCTTACCATCACCGTGAGCGGAACCTTGGATGGCGTGCCGGGGCCGCTCGCCGCCTTCGCGCCCGAACTGAAAGGCGGAAACCGTTTGGTTTTCCGCTACCAGCCGAGCCGGGTGGCCATCGACAAACTGCTCGACGCCGTGCGCCAGTCGGGGCTGACGATCGCCGATCTGGCGACCGAGGAATCCGACCTCGAAGACATCTTCCTGTCGCTCACCCGCGCCCAGCCGGCGGCGTGAGGCCCAGGCCAGGCGGATGACGCGGCGCTCGCTTTTACTCGGTCTTCTCGGTCTGATCGGCTGCGCGCCGCGCCTGCATCCGCCGGGCGCCGCCATCGCCGAGCCGTCCTTTGAACTCGATCATTTGCGCATGGCCGATGGCGCCCGCCTGCCGCTTTGGCGCTGGGAGCCGGCCGGAAAGCCGATCGCCCATCTGCTGGCGATCCACGGCATGAACGATTACGGCCGGGCCTTCGAGGCGCCGGGCGCCACCCTGGCCGCCAAGGGCATCGGCGTCACCGCCTACGATCAGCGCGGCTTCGGTCGGGCGCCCAAGCGCGGCCTGTGGGCGGGCACCGAGGCGATGGCCGCCGATCTCACCGCCGCGGCCCGATTGCTGCGCGCCCGCGATCCGGGTCTGCCGCTCTACCTTCTGGGCGAGAGCATGGGCGGCGCGGTGGCCTTGGCCGCCCTGGCCTCCGCCGATCCGCCGCCCGTCGAGGGCGCCATCTTGTCGGCGCCGGGCGTTTGGGGCCGCGCCACCATGGGCGTTGGCCCGCGCGCTCTGTTGTGGATCACCTCGCATCTGATGCCCTGGGCGGAATTGTCGGGCCGCGAATTGGGCCGCATGCCGTCCGACAACATCGAGATGCTGCGCGCCCTGGCCCGCGATCCCCATATCATCAAGGAAACCCGGGTCGAGACCGTGCATGGTCTGGTCGATCTGATGGACGCCGCCCTGGCCGGGGCGTCCCGCGTCACCGCCCCGCTTCTCGTGCTCTATGGCGAGAAGGATCAGATCATTCCGCCCGAAGCGCTCGACCGGCTCTTGGCGGCCCTGCCCGCCAAGCCCCTGCGCCAGCGCTTTGCTCTTTACGAAAACGGCTGGCACATGCTCATGCGCGATCTTCAGGCGCAAACGGTGCTCGACGACATCGCCGCCTGGGCAGCCAACCCCCAAGCGCCCTTGCCCTCGAACGCCGAGGCCCGCGGACGCCCGCGGCTGGCTCAGGTGGGCGGCGCCGCCCGGTAGGGGCCGAAGCGGCGGAAGAGCTGTTGCCCGTGGCGATGGGTGGGCTTGGCCTGGGTCGGGCCGCCGGCATGCAGGGGCCGTTCGGCGAAGCGACCCAAGGTGAGCAGCCGATCGTACATCACCAGCGCGCCCGCCACCGCCAGATTGACGCAGAAGCGGGTGGGGATGCGCACCACATGATCGCAGCGCGCCAGCAAGGGGGCCGTGAGCGAGCCCCGCTCGCGCCCCAGCACATAGGCGGCCTGGGGCGGGTGGCGAAAGCTGGGCAGGTCGTGGGCCTCGTCCAACAGCTCGATCCCCACCAGCCGGCAGCCCTTGGGCAGCGCCATCGAGGCCAGATCGGGGAAGGCGTAGAAGGGCACCTGCAAGGTGGTGTCGGCGGTGTCGGCCTTCACGCCTTCGCGCCTGGTGTAATCGGCGGCGATGGTGAAGACGAAGGCGGCATCGAAGGCGTGCGCGGTGCGCAGAAGCGCCCCCACATTCATCGGCTTGTTCACGCCCTCGACGCCGATGCCGAAATAGCCCCGGCTCATCCGTTCAATCTCCTTGCGCCCGCGGGGGTTCGATTCTAAGGGTGGTCCCAGCATAATCGGAGACGACCATGCGCGCCATTCTTTGCACCGCCAACGGCAAACCCGAAGACGTCCTTTCCCTGGCCGATCTTCCGCCGCCCGCGCTGGGCGCCGGCCGGGTGCGAATCGCCGTTGCCGCCGCCGGCGTCAATTTTGCCGATTCGCTCATCGTCGCCGGCCGCTACCAGGACAAGCCCCCATTGCCCTTCGTGCCCGGCATGGAAGTGGCCGGGCGGGTGCTTGAGGTGGGGGCGGGTGTCGACGTCTGCAAGGCGGGCGACCGGGTGATGGCGGTGCTCGACCAGGGCGGCTTTGCCGACCAGGCAGTGGCCAGGGCCGAGGATGTCTTCGTGCTGCCCGAGGGTCTCGATCTCGTCGAGGCCGCGGGCTTTCCCATCGCCTACGGCACCAGCCACCACGGGCTGGCGGTGAAGGGCGGCCTTCGAGCGGGCGAAACGCTGGTGGTGCTGGGGGCGGCGGGCGGGGTGGGCCTGACCGCCGTCGAGGTGGGCAAGGCGATCGGCGCCAAGGTGATCGCCTGCGCCGGCGGCGCCGACAAGCTGCAGGTGGCGCTCGAGCGCGGCGCCTTTGCCGGCATCGATTACAAGACCGAACCGGTGCGCGACCGGGTGAAGGAACTGACCGGCGGCCTGGGCGCCGACATGGTCTACGATCCGGTGGGCGGGCCGATGCTGGAAGCCGGCCTGCGCGCGCTCAAGCCCGGCGGGCGGCTGATGGTGATCGGCTTCGCCTCGGGCGAGGTGCCGGCGATTCCGGCCAATCTGCTGCTCATCAAGAATCTGGCCGTGCTGGGCTATTATTGGGGCGCCTGGCGAAGGCTTGATTCACCCTCGATCCGCGCTTCGATGATCGAGCTACTGGACTGGTGGCGGGCCGGCCGCCTGCGCCCGCATGTCTCGAATCGGCTGCCGCTCGAACGTGCCGCCGAGGCGATCGGCCTGCTCACCCGCCGCACCGCCACCGGCAAGGTGGTGCTTGTCTTGGAAGAAGGACGACCCGCATGAGCGAATTCGACCGCATCGATCTTGTCATCGATCAGGGCGTGGCGCGGATCACCTTCGATCACGCCGCCAAGCGCAACGCCTTCGACGCCCCGATGCTGGCGGCGCTGGTCGCCGCCTTGGAACGGGTGGCCGGCTCCGCCGAGGCCCGGGTGGCCGTGCTCGCCGGGCGAGGCGGATTTTCGGCCGGCGCCGATTTCGATGCGCTGACCCAGGGCGGCGATTTCACGCCCTGCATGGTCGAACTCGACCGCGCCTTCACCCGGGCGGTCGCCGCCCTTAAGAATCTGCCGCAGCCGGTGATCGGCGGGTTGCAGGGCGCCTGCATGGGGGGTGCCCTGCAATTGGCGCTGGCCTGCGATTTCTGCCTGGCCGCCGACGATCTGGCGATCGGCATTCCGGCGGTGAAGCTGGGCATCGTCTATCCCTTGGCGTCGCTGGCCGAACTGGAAAAGCGGATCGGCGCCCCGGCGGCCAAGCTCTTTCTCATGCGAGCCGAGCCCGTCGACGCTACCGAGGCGTTCCGGCTGGGCCTGGTCGAGCGGGTGGTGCCCGCGCAAGGCTTCGAGACCGCGCTGGCCGAGCTGGCCCGCACCCTGGCCGGCCAGCCGCCCAACACGCTTCGGGCCTACAAGCGGGTGATCGACGCGCTGGGCGCCGGCCATCGCGGCCAGGCCGAGGAAGCGCGCGATCAGGCCTACGCCTCGGGCGAGATGGCCGAGAAGCTGGCCGCCGTGCGGGCCAAGCGGGCCAAAGCGACGGGCCGCAACAGCGCCTGATGCAAGAACCGGATCGCGCGCGCTTATCCCAATCTGCGTTGATCGTGACCGATCAACGCGCCCTCAATCGGCCCAAGCGCTCGCCCCCGCTCGCTTGGCTTTCGCGCCATAGGGCGCGCAACCCCAAGCGCGATCCATGGCGCGGCCGACCATGATGCAATGAGTTGCGCCCAGTGCATCGTGGTATTATCCGTTGCTCGCCACGCCGGTCAGTCCAGCCAGGGCAACGCCGATTTCGCCTTTGTCCCAAAGCGGTCGAGGCTGGTCGTCACCTCGCGGAAGGGGGCGCGGCGGAAACGGTCGCGCTCGGCGAACGGAACGGTGGCGTCGATGCCGACCTTGGCGCGGCGCCCATTGTCGCTCACCCGCACATATTCGTGGGCGCGCGCTCCCGGAACGACGAACAGATCGCGCGACCCCTCCATCCGCATCGCCAGGGCGTATTCGACATCGAGGGGGTCGCGGATGTCGATGTCGTCATCGACCGCGATGACGAGATCGAGATCCTTGAGCGTGGCGAACGCCGCCAGGATGGCGTTGCGCTGGAAGCCCTCGTGGGCCTCGCTGTCCTTGCGCACGCTCAGCACGGCGTGGAAGCGGTGCAGGCCGCCCGCCGTCATCTCGACATCGCGGACGATCGGCACCGCCGCTTGCAGCGCCGACAGCAGGCTGGCTTCGAGCACGTATTTGCGCAGCATCACCGTTTCGCGCCCGACGCCGTTGATGGCGTGGTAGAGCGGCCGGTGACGGTGGCAAAGCGCGCTGGCCTCGAACACCGGCGCCTCGCCCTCGGGCGACAGGTAGCCGACGAACTCGCCGAACGGGCCCTCGCGCACGGTTTCGGCCGGCCGCAGCACGCCCTCGATGACGATCTCGGTCTCGGCCGGATAGAGCAGATCCTGGCTGCGGGCTTTCACCATGGCGATCGGCCGCCCGGCCAGCCGCCCGGCGATGGCAAACTCGTCGGCGCCCTCGGGCATCAAGGCCCCCATGGTGGCGGCGGTGTAGTAGACGGCGAGATCGGTGCCGATGCAGACGGCGATCGGCAAGGGCTTGCCCATCCGCTGGGCGCGCTCGAAGGCCTGGCGCAGATGCCGGCCGAAATCGAGCTTGATCGCCGTGCGCTGCGGCCCGATCAGTTGGAGGCGGTGGTAGGAAGCGTTGTAGACGCCGGTCTCCGGGTCTTGCGCGACCACGATGCCGGCGGTGATGAAGCGCCCGGCGTCGCCGTCGCCGTGGCGCAGGATCGGCAGTTGGACGCCAAGATCGAACGTTGTGTGCACGTTCTCATGCACCGGCGCCTCGGCGACGATCTCGGGGGGCAACGGATGGCCGAAGGCCCGGCCGATCATCGCCCGGATGCCCCGGTAATCGGTGGCGAAAGCGGCCTCGCAATTCTCGCGACTGGCCAGGAAATTGCCGAGCACCGGCATCGCGTGCCCCTTGACCTCGGGGAACAGCAGCGCCGGCCCGCCATCGATCTTCTTCATGATGCCGGCGATCTCGAATTCGGGATCGGCCGCGCCCTCGTACCAGCGCAGCCGCCCGGCCGCCTGCAGGCGCTGAAGGGCGGCGCGGAAGCCGGTGTCGATGCCGCCTGGGGTGTTGGGAATCATCGTGGGCCTTTCAATGGAAGAGCGCGCCGCCGTCGACGTTGAAGGTCTGGCCGGTGATGAAGGCGCTGTCCTCGGACAAGAGGAAGGCGATGACGCCGTTCAGATCCTCGGGCGTCTGCGGCCGTGCAAGGGCGCGCACCGCCTGGGCGCGCGCCCGATCCTCCTCGGAATAGCCTTGGCGCACCCCGTCGGTGTCGACCAGTCCCGGCATCACCAGATTGGTGCGGATGCCGTCAGGCCCGATTTCGCGGGCCAGCGCCCGCGTAAAGCCGACGAGCGCCGATTTCGAGGTCACGTAATGAAGAAAGCCGCTCACCCCGGAGAGCACGGTGTTGGACGAAATGGTGACGATGCTGCCCGATTTCTGCTGGCGCATTTGGGGCAGCACGGCGCGGCAACAGAGGAAGGGGCCGCGCACGTTCACCGCCATCACCCGGTCCCACTGGGCGACATCGATCTCCATCATCGAGCGCTTGGGCAGCAGCGCCGAAAAAAGGGCGGCGTTGTTGACCAGCCCGTCGATGCGGCCGAATTGCTCGAGGGCGAAGCGGGCCATCCGCTCGGTATCGTCTTGCGACGCGATGTCGACTTTAAGCGCTCGCGCCGTGCCGCCGGCGCGGCCGATCGCCTCGGCCAGGGCCTGCACGCCCTCCTCGTTGACGTCGGTGACGACCAGCTTCGCCCCCTCGGCGGCCAGATGGCGCGCGTAAATGGCGCCGATGCCCTGGGCGGCCCCGGTCAGCAGAACAACCTTGTCGCGAATCCCTTGGGCCATGCGCCCTCCCTAACCCTTGGACACGGCGGCGCTGGGCCGCGCCGTGTTCTAGTTTCCCTTGTCGAGCCGCCGGGTGCTGATGGTCTGCAGTTCGAACTGCTCTTCCAGCGCCACCTCGCCGTGGCCGCGCCCCAGCCCGCTCGATTTGAAGCCGCCGAACGGCATGTCGACCGCCGACGCCACCGCGTGAGTGTTGATGAAGGTGGTGCCGGCGTCAATGCGCCGGGCGAGCGCCCAGCCCCGATCGATATCCTCGGTCCAGATCGACGAGGCCAACCCGAATTCGGTATCGTTGGCCAGCCGCACCGCCTCGTCCTCGCTGGCAAACGGCATGATCGGAATGATGGGGCCGAACTGCTCGCAGGTGACGACCCGATCGCGGTGATCGACCCCGGTGACGATGTGCGGGCGGATGAAATAGCCGTTTTTCCATTCCTCGTCGGAAACCGCCTTTTGGCCGACTTCGGTCACCTTGCCCGACCCGGTCCGGGTCTCGGCGATAAGCTGGTTGACGAAACGGTACTGCGGCTGGGTGGTGAGCGGCCCCATCGTCACCTTGGGGTCGAGCCCGTTGCCGATCACCATGGCGTCGGCGGCCTGGGTGAAGCGGTCGACGAATCGCGCGTAAAGACTCTGATGCACGTAGATCCGCTTCACGTCGTAGCAGATCTGGCCCGAACAGGTGAAGACGGCCTTGAGCACGCCCGGCACCGTCTGGTCGAGATCGGCGTCGGCGAGCACGAGAGCCGGATCGTTGCCGCCCAATTCCATGGTGCAGCGCTTGACGGTGGCGCTGGCGTTCTCGAGAACCTTGGCGCCGACGCCGACCGAGCCGGTGAAGATCACCCGGCGCACCAGGGGATGGGTGGAGAGTTCGGTCCCCACCCCGGCGCCTTCGCCGGTCACCACGTTGAGCACGCCCGCCGGCAGCCTTTCGGCCATCAGCCGCACGCTTTCGATCAGGGCCAGGGGCACGAAATTCGAGGGCTTCACCACCACGGTGTTGCCGGCGATCAGGGCCGGCGCGATGCCCAGGAAGGCCAGGAGGACCGGCGCGTTCCAAGGCACGATGACCGCCGTCACCCCCATCGGCCGACGCGCCACCAGCACGCGCCCGTTGGGCGCCGGCAGCTCCCATTCGAGCTTGAAGTCCTTGGCCAGCCCGACATAGTAGTCGGTGCAGCGCTTGGCCCCCATGCAATCGAACCAGGCATCGAGACGGGTTTTGCCATTCTCGCGGCTGAGCAGGGCGGCGCGCGCCTCCATGCCGGGCATCAGCGCCTCGCCGGCCTCGGCCAACTGGCGGGCGCGCTCGGCGATCGGCAGCGCCGACCAGGCGGGAAAGGCGGCGTGCGCCGCCGCAACCGCTTGGCGGGCCTCGTCGAGCGATCCGACCGGAATGATGCCCACCGTTTCGCCAAGCCGAGCCGGATTGACGATCGGAACCGGGTCCTTGATCGGCAGTTCGCGCCCACCAAGATAGAGCGCCCCCATATAGGGCGTCGCGCCGTCGCGGTCGTGCGTTCTGGTGCTCATGGGGTTCTCCCGTCCGGTCGGCGGTACGCCGTTGGCCGCGCCTGCGGCTAACAATGTGAAACTTCACTGATGTTTCACCATTCGGACCCGCCCTGTCAATCGCCGTGATCGCCAAACGCCTTTGCTCGGGCCTGGTGGCCGATCGGGCGCCGGCGAATGCGGTCGGTCGGCTGCGCTTGACAAAGCGTCGCCCCAATGTAAAGTTGCTGTAAAATATCAGTGTGTCATCGGGGAGGTGACCACTCAAGGACTTGCCCGACGCCGGCTCTTTTCCGGTCCCAAAGCCCAATAAAAGCGGGGGCCAGGCGTTCGGGATCGGCCGGGTCGGTCTTGCGGCTCACGCCTCCCCGACGGTCATGGGCCCGACGGTCATGGGATCGCGGCGATTCCTGGAGACGGACATGGATGGTGCGACCTACGACGTGTTGATCATCGGCGCCGGGCATAACGGTCTGGTGCTGGGGGCCTATCTCGCCAAGGCGGGGCTCAAGGTCTGCGTTCTCGAACGGCGCCTTGAGGTTGGCGGCGGTCTGAGCACCGAGGAAATCACCCTTCCCGGGTTCGCGCACAATCTCCACTCCTATTTCCACGACACCATCAACATCATGCCGGCCTACACCGATCTCGAACTCGAGCGGTTCAACGCCCGCTATTGCCACCCGCCGGTGCAGGCCGGGCTTATCTTGCCCGACGGCCGGTCGCTCTGCTTCTACGACGATCTCGACAAGACCTGCGCCAGCATCGCCCGCTTTTCCAAGCGCGACGCCGAGACCTGGCGCGAAGTGGTCGCCAACTACCGCGAGTTCATCTCGACGGTGATCGTGCCGGCGCTCTACAGCGCGCCGCCGCAGCCGTCGGAACAGATCATGGCGATGGAGGGCTCGGCGGAGGGCATGGAATGGCTCCGGCTTGGCCGGATGACGCCCTTGGAAGTCCTCGACGAGTGGTTCGAGAACGAGCACGTCAAGGCCCTGGTGCTCCACCATCTGCCGATCCCGCGCGGCATCTTGCCCGATTACGCCGGCCTGGGCACCGTGGTGCCCTTGGTGATCAGCCAGGTCGAGTACGCCCAGATCGCGCGCGGCGGCTCGCACATCACCGCGCACGCCCTTTGGCGGGCCCTCTTGCGCTTCGGCGGCGAGATCACCTCGCTCACCCATGTCGAGCGGATTCTGGTCGACGACGGCAAGGTAACCGGGGTGCGCTTCGAGGATGGCCGCACGCTGCACGCCCCCATCGTGGTCAGCACCGTCGATCTCAAGCAGACCTTCCTCAAGATGGTGGGCGAGGATCATCTCGATCCCGGCTTCGCCAAGAAGGTCAAGGGCCACCGGCTCGACGAATTCTCGGTCTTCTCGGTGCATCTGGCGTTGCGCGAGGCGCCCAAATTCCGCACCCAGCCCGGCTACGACGACATCAACCAATCGCTCCGCCTCAACATCGGCTTCGATCGGCCGGAGGATTTCATCGACATCGTCGCCCAGGTGCGGCTGGGCAAGCTACCCGACAAGCTGGCCTTCATCGCCAGCGTGCCCACCTGGTTCGATCCCTCGCAGGCGCCGCCCGGCTGCCACACCGCCTTCCTCTGGCAATTGGCGCCCTACGAAATCAAAGGCGCCAAATGGGACGACGTCAAGGACGACTACGCCAAACGCTGCATCGCCAAGTGGCGCGAATTCGCGCCCAACCTCACCGACGACAACATCATGGGGATGGCGGTCCAGACGCCCCAAGACATCGAAGGCCGCTTCATCAACATGGCGAAGGGTGGTCCCTTCATGGGGCGGACCAATCTGGCGCAGATGGAGCACTTCCGGCCGCTGCCCGAGCTGGCGGAATTCCGCACCCCCATCGAGGGCCTTTATATGGCCGGCGCCTGCATGCATCCGGGCGGCGGCATCATCGCCGGCCCGGCGGTGATCGCCGCCGAGATGATCATGGACGATCTCAAGCGTCCGAAATGGTGGGAAGCCGACTAGCGTGCCCGCCCCCCTTCCTTTAGAGGACATCGAACCGTGATCAGAGTGGAGAACAGCTATCTTATCGACCGGTCGGCGGCGGCGGTCTTCGAAGTCTTCAGCCAAGTCGGCAACATGGCCAACGCCTTTCCGACCGTGCGCCGCGTCGAGGTCATCGATGCCGACCATGTCAGCGTGGGGGCGATCTTGAAGATGGGGCTGTTGTCGCTCGACAGCAATGTGAACCTGGAAGTGACCGAGCGCCACCCACCGCTGCGTCTGGTCGCCAAAGGGACCGCCACGCCGGGCAAGGGGTTGGCCGCCGCGGCGCGCATGGTTGACAAGGAAGGCCTCACCCAGATCACCATGACCCTCGATCTCGAGGAGCTGGGGCCGGAAAAATGCCGCATCCACTACCAGGTTCATGCCGAGGCGCACGGCAATCTGAAGCGGGTCTACAATTCGATCATCAAGGGCCAGCGCGAAAAGCTCGAAGGCGCGTTCGTCGACAATTTGTCCAAGATCATGGGCACGCCGATCGTCGCCATCGAAGGCGCGGCCAAGCACACGGGCTGACCCGATGGCCTTGACCGTCACCTACGATTGCATCGCCTGCGCCGCCTGCGTGGCGGAATGTCCCAACCAGGCGATCGCCGAAGGCGACGGAATCTACGTGATCGATGCCGAGCGGTGTCGGGAATGCGAGGGCGATTACGACGAACCGCATTGCGTGCCGAGCTGCCCGGTCGACGCCATCGTCCCCGATCCGAACCGCCGCGAGGCCCGGGACCAAGACCCGCACGACGGGGCGCGCGTGGCGCCATGAGGGCATCGGGCCAAGACCGCGTCGGCGCCGCCCACAGCCCGTACAGAGTTGGAGGCTAGGATGGAACAGGACTACGACGGAATCATCATCGGCGCCGGCCACAACGGCATGATCTGTGCCGGCTATCTGGCCAAGGCGGGCCTCAAGATTCTGGTGATCGAACGGCATCTGGAAATGGGCGGCGGGCTCGATTCCCACGAAGGGGCGCGCTCGGGCTTCTGGCACAACATTCATTCCAACAACCATCGCGCCGTCTCCGATCTCATGTGGTATCGCGATCTCAAATTGGCCGAGATGGGGCAGGAATACATCCGCCTGCCGGTTTCGGTGGCGATGATGACCCGTGACCACCGCGCCATTCTTTGGTACGCCAACGAGCCGGAGCGGACGGCGGCCTCCATCGGCCGCTTTTCCGCCAAGGACGCCAAGGCCTTCCTGGAGGTCAACAAGACCTATGCCGGCATGGCGCGCGAGATCTTCGCCCACGAGCAATACGCGCCGCCGCTGCCCTTCGCCCGCAAGAAGGCCCTGCTCGAACGCAGCCTGCCCGGCCGCCAATATCTGGAATGGCAGCCCTATTCGATCAACGACGCCTTCTCGCGCATCTTCGAGAACGATGCCGTGCGCGGCATGTTCTCCTTCCTCTCGGTGATCCGCGGCTTCGAAACCGATTCGCCCGGCCTGGGCCACATCGCGGCCGCCGCCATTGCCTCGGGCGTCAACACCCAGATGGCGAAGGGCACGACGCACAAGCTTGCCCATTCGCTCCACAAGATGCTGATCAAGGCCGGCGCCGACATGGTGGAGACCGCGCCGGTCGCCCGGATTCTGGTCGAGAACGGCCGCGCGGTCGGCGTGCGCACCGCCGACGGCCGCGAATTTCGGGCCCGCAAATTCGTGGCCAGCAGCGTCAATCCCAACCAGACCTTCCTCGACATGGTGGGCAAGGACAATCTGGCGCCCGACTTCGCCGCCAAGGTCGAGAAGTTCAAATACTCGAACACCACGCCGCTCTTCACGCTGCATCTGGCGCTGAACGAGCGCTTGTATTGGAAGGCGGCCGAGTACGATCCCGACGTCAACAAGGCCTTCTATCTGATCGCCGGCCTCGAGGGCCTGAAGGACATCATCGAGCTGTATGACGACGCCAACAACGGGCGCTTGCCGCGCGCGCTTCAGCTTCTGGGCGCCCAGCCGGCCCAGCACGACCCGAGCCAGGCGCCGCCCGGAAAATGCACCGCCTTCTTCTGGCAGGTGGCGCCCGGCAATCTGTGCGAGGCCGAGGGCGGGCGCGCCCGCTGGGACCAGATTCGCCAGGACTTCACCGATCGCTGCTACAAGCATTTGGCCCATTACGCGACCAACCTCACGCCCGCCAACACGGTGGCCAGCTTCGGCATGACGCCGATCGACATCGAACGCCATCTGCCCAACATGGTGGGCGGCGACATCCAGGTGGGCGAGCTTTCGGAAAACCAGATTCTCGACAAGCGGCCCTTCCCCGAATGCAGCCAGTACCGCACGCCGGTGCCGGGGCTTTATCTGTGCGGATCGAGCACCCATCCGGGCGGCAACATCACCGGCGCGCCCGGCTACAATTCGGCCGGCATCATCTGTCGGGATTTGGGCCTCGATCCCTGGTGGAAGCCCGAAGACCCCGCCGCCCATTGGGAAGCGCTGGCCAAGGCCGAGGCGGGGAAGAAATAGTCCGCTTTCGCCACCCGGGCGGCGCCTAGGGGGCTTTGGTCCCCGGTCGGCGCCCATCCTGGCGGTGACGGAAACCCGCCGCGTCGCCATAGTCGAGAAAGCCGTGGTAGCGCGAATGGGGCGGATGGAGCGGGTCGGCGTGCTTGATCGGGCACCAGTAATCCTCGGTGCGTCCACCCACCTCGCGCGCGTAGGCGATGACCCCGGTCGCGTAGCCGCAATAAAGGCAATTCAGCCTTTCGATCGCATTCAGATAAACCAATTCGTGACGATCCCAGGCGATGAAATCGGCCCGGGGCACCCTCGCCAGCCCGTAGATGGGAAAACAGACGCGCTGATAGAGGACGAGCGCCAGATCGAGAAGCGCGATCGGGACCAGCAGGGCGTAAATGGCCGGCGCCGTCAGGTAGAACAGCAGGGGCGAGCGAGCGAGAAAGACCCGCAGGCTCTTGCGCAGCCGCCGCTGCTCGTCCAGGGCGGCCCGCTCGAAGCGGGCGCCCTCGCGGCCGAGACTGTCCCGCATCGCCGCCCGCTTTTCGGCAAAGGCCCGGTCGATCTCGGCTTCCAGGTCGCGCAGGCGGGCGAGCAGTCGGGCGATGCCGTCATCCATGGGCGCAAGGCCTTCCTGTCCGGAGATGAGGGGGCGGAACGCCCGCGCGACCCTTCGAAAAAGCTGGTGCCGAAGCCCGGGATTGAACCGGGGACCTACTGATTACGAATCAGTTGCTCTACCGCTGAGCTACTTCGGCATGCGCGGGCCCAAATGGCGAAGATGGTGGGCGCGACAAGGATTGAACTTGTGACCCCTCCCGTGTGAAGGGAGTGCTCTCCCGCTGAGCTACGCGCCCGCCCCGATCGAAGGGGGCATATAAGAGCCCCCAAGGCGGGCTGTCAAGCCGGTGGGCCAAAGGAAACGGCCGCCCCCGAGGGCGGCCGCTTCGGCCGGTTGGGCTGGGGATCGGCCTAGAGCGTCGTGCGTTTAATCGGAATCGGCTTAAGGGATTGGTTACGAATTTGTGATTCATCTTGATTGGAGGTGGATCATGGGACGAGCCTATTCGAACGATCTTCGCAGCCGGATTTACGGCGATATCTCCAA
>JACRPC010000016.1 GCA_016214125.1 Rhodospirillales bacterium
CTTTGGAGATATCGCCGTAAATCCGGCTGCGAAGATCGTTCGAATAGGCTCGTCCCATGATCCACCTCCAATCAAGATGAATCACAAATTCGTAACCAATCCCTTAAGCCGATTCCGATTAAACGCACGACGCTCTAGACCACAGACATGTTGAAAAAAAGCTACACTCAGCGCCACCTTGACTGTTAAGCTGCAATTATTGGGCGGTGGAGGGAGCGGATGGCCATTCGAAAACTACCGTTGAGTTCACTTGTAGTGAACCGTGCAAATGATCGGCATGGAGAGCTGGAAAACGAGACCGCTGCAATTGCGTGGCTCTTCAACGAACGCGAGCAGCACATGCGAAATCTCGCCAAGGATATCGTTGAGAAGGGCGAAATCTACGAGTACCCCCTCGTGGCCCCCGAGAAAACCAAGTTCATTGTGTTCGACGGCAACCGACGGGTAACCTGTTTGAAGCTCCTTGACGATCCGCGTCGGGCGCCAACCGGCGAACTGCAAACATTCTTCCACGAACAACGCGGACTTTGGCGGGGTACCTTTCCCAAGGAGATTAGCTGTCAGGTCGAAACCGATCGCGACCGTATCGATGAGATACTTTTCCGCCGTCACACTGGCACTCAGAACGGCGTCGGCCAGAGCACGTGGGACGACCGGATGAAGTCCACCTTCGTCACGCGCACCGGTAAGGGTGGCGGCCCCAGCGTGGCAGATGAAATTGAGAAACGCCTGGCAGACGCCAACCTGCTTCCGTCTCGCCGCAAAATCCCGCGCTCGACGCTCAACCGGCTGCTTTCGGCGGAGCCCTTTCGGCAGCGCGTCGGCATCAGCATGAAGGGGGGCCGGTTCGAGTTTACACACGACGAGACGACATCGCTTGCGGCTCTAGCGCGAATCGCCAACGACCTTGCGAGCCGGAACGTCGTGCTGGGGGACATCTGGGATGTCGATGGCAAGCGAGAATACCTGAACAAGCTGGAGGACGAAGGTCTTCTCCCTGACCCGGCGCAGGCGATCACGAAAGACGATGGGCCAAAACTGAAGACCAAGCCGTCGAAGGTAAAGCCAAGCGCGAGGGCGATACCGACTATACGCACGACGCTGATCCCCCAAAAGGAGTTTGGGTTAAGCTGGCCCGGTCGGCTCCAGCGCCATCATCAGATATGGGAGGAGCTCCAGTTCCATCTCAACCTACGAACCCATCCGAACGCCGTATCGGTGTTGCTGCGTGTGCTCCTCGAACTCGCGTTGGAAAACTACATCAAGGAAGCTGGCGTCGCGGTTTATGACAATGACAAGCTGGCGACGAGATTGGAGAAAGCCGGCCTCCATCTTCAGGCGGCGGGCAAGATCGACATCAAGCAGATGGACGTGATCAGGAAGTTCAAACAAGGCGACAAGCTCGTCTCCGCTGACACGCTCAACAAGTACGTCCATTCGCCCAACTTCGCTCCGTCACCAGAGCACCTGATGTCGATGTGGGATAGCTTAGCCGACGTGGTGGTCCAGCTTCTAGAAGCCTAGCTAGGCTTCTTCTGGCCAGCCGATTCCTGGTTCTGGAATTTCGGGAGGGTTAACTTCTGGTCGTGCATGGCCACTTGAAATTCGACCATACCCTCTCCGTTGTACCAGTAGATGAAGTTGATAGAATTGGTATCCGGGTTGTCGTCGCTAAAGGCTACGAAGCCTTCGAGGAGGAGGTCGCGTGCGTCATCATCGCCTTCGAAATTGAACCACTCGCCAAAATACCAATAGTTCGCGAACCCGGTGTGCAGCAGGCGTTCATGATACAGCACACCCCAGAACGGCTTGAAACCAATCAGCGTCAGGTCGGGCAGCCATGTCTTGGCGGCCTTGAGTCGGTCCTTGGTGCTCTTTGTCTTGCCAATCTTGTACCGACCATTGCTCTCGAACATGTATATGTAACCAGGATCGACACGATAGATGTTCCAGACAGGGATCAAGGTTCCGACGTCTTTGAAGATCATTTGGCGGGCCTCATCGCGTTAGCGACGGAATTACAACCAGACTGCGGCGGCGCCTGTAGCGCCCCGGCTTCCGTCTTCATCGCCGAAACTAAACGCCTGGTGTCTGCGTCGGAATAGGGCATAGCTCAGTCTCAGTTAAGGCCGAACGGGCCAGTTCGAAAGCGCAGCGAGAAGGTCGATTCGAACGCGGGGGCAAGCATGCCATACAACTCGTCCAACCGCCGCACCAACTTACGCATCATGACGTTGAACTCCCCCTGGAGCTCAATGAGCCCTTCGCGGAAATAGCGATCAACTGGAAGCGGCCGTCCTGCCTGTCGATATTAGCCCCCCCTACTCCCACTCGATCGTCCCCGGCGGTTTCGAGGTCACATCGAACGTCACCCGGTTGATGCCCTTGACCTCGTTGATGATGCGGTTGGCCACCCGACCCAGGAAGGCCATGTCGAAGGGATAGAAATCGGCGGTCATGCCGTCGGTCGAGGTGACGGCCCGAAGCGCCAGGGCGTAATCGTAGCTGCGCGAATCGCCCATCACCCCCACCGTGCGCACCGGCAGCAGCACGGCGAAAGCCTGCCAGATGGCGTCGTAAAGCCCGGCATTGCGGATCTCTTCCAGATAGATCGCGTCGGCGGCGCGCAGGATGGCGAGCTTGTCCTTGGTGATTTCCTGGCCCGGAATGCGGATCGCCAGGCCGGGACCGGGGAAGGGATGGCGGCCCACCATCTCCTCGGGCAGACCCAATTCGCGGCCAAGCGCCCGCACCTCGTCCTTGAACAGTTCGCGCAAGGGCTCGACCAGCTTCATGTTCATGCGCTCGGGCAAGCCGCCGACATTGTGATGGCTCTTGATGGTGACCGAGGGCCCGCCGATCACGCTCACGCTTTCGATCACGTCGGGATAGAGCGTGCCCTGGGCCAGGAAATCGGCCCCGCCGGCCTTCTTGGCTTCTTCCTCGAAGACGTCGATGAACAGGGCGCCGATGGTCTTGCGCTTCTTTTCGGGATCGGTCATCCCGGCCAGCTTGCCCAAGAAGAGATCGGCGGCGTCACGATGCACCAGCTTGATGTTGAAGCGGTCCCGAAAGACGCTCACCACCTGGTCGGCCTCGCCCTGGCGCATCAGCCCGTGATCGACGAAGACGCAGACCAACTGGTCGCCCACCGCCTCGTGGATCAAGGCCGCCACCACCGAGGAATCGACGCCGCCCGACAAGCCGCAGATCACCCGCCCCTTGCCGACCTTGGCGCGCACGGCCTGGATGGCTTGCTGCTTGAAGGCGGCCATTGTCCAGTCGCCGGCCAGCCCGCAGACGCCGTGAACGAAATTGCCCAATAGTTTGGCGCCGTGCGGCGTGTGCACCACTTCGGGATGGAACTGGACGGCGTAATAGCGCCGCCGATCATCGGCGATGGCGGCATAGGGCGCGCCCTCGCTGGTCGCCACGGCGCGAAAGCCGGGCGGCAGCACCGTCACCCGATCGCCATGGCTCATCCACACCTGCTCGCGCCCGCCCTTGGCCCAGGCGCCGTGAAAAAGCGCGCAATCGTCGCTGATCGCCACATAGGCGCGGCCGAATTCGCGGGTGGCGCCGGGCTCGACCTTGCCGCCCAATTGATGGCAGATCGCCTGCTGGCCGTAACAGATGCCGAGAATGGGCAAGCCCGATTCGTAGACGCAGGCGGGGGGAAGCGGCGCGCCCTCGTCCAACACCGAGGCCGGGCCGCCCGAAAGGATCAGCCCCTTGGGGCCGAAGGCCTGGAGCGATTGGGCGGTCACCTTGTTGAAGGGGTGGATTTCGCAATAGACCCCGGCCTCGCGCACCCGCCTGGCAATCAACTGGGTGACTTGCGAGCCGAAATCGAGAATGAGGATGCGGTCGGTCATGGCGCGAAGATTACTCCGGGCTTTGGGCGCGTTCCAAGAGGGCGATGAAGAATCCGTCGGTGCCGTGGCGGGCCGGCGACAGGCGAAGCCAAGGCCCCTTGCCCGGGCAGGCGACGCCCGGCAGGGCCTCGGCCCAGGCGCGCTCGATCGGCAGGGGGGCAAAATCGGCAAAGCGGGCCTGGAAGGATTCGATCTGGGCCTCGTTCTCCTCGGCCAGAAGCGAACAGGTGACATAGATCAGCCGTCCGCCCGGCCGCACCAGCTTGGCGGCGCGATCGAGAATCGCGGCCTGCTTGGCCGCGAGTTCCGCGAGGTCGGTGGGGGTGAGCTTCCATTTGGCGTCGGGATTGCGCCGCCAGGTGCCGGTGCCGGTGCAGGGCGCATCGACCAGCACCCGGTCGAAGCGGCCGGCCGAGCGCTTCAGCCATTTGTCGCCGGCTTGGCCGATCACCCGGCGCTCGACATTGTCGATGCCGGCGCGCCGTAGCCGATCGCCCGAGCGGAACAGCCGCCCCTCTGAGACATCGGCCGCCACCAGCCGGCCCTTGTTGGCCATCTGCGCCGCCAAGGCAAGCGTCTTGCCGCCGGCGCCGGCGCACAGATCAATCACCGCCATGCCGGGCTTGGCGCCGACCAACAGGGCGGCGATCTGCGAACCCTCGTCTTGAATCTCGACCAGCCCTTCCTTGAAGGCCCGGGTCACCATCAAATTGATGCGCGAGGCCAGCCGCAGCCCCACCGGCGAAAGCGGAGTCTCTTGCGCCGCGGTTCCTTCCTCGGCCAGGGCGGCCTGGGCCTGGGCGCGATCGGCCTTCAATCGGTTGACGCGGAGATCGAGCGGCGCCGGGCGAAGCAGCGCCGCCATCTCGCTTTCCAGCCCCTCGCCCAAAACGGCGCGCAACGGGCCATCCAGCCATTCGGGATATTCGAGACGCACCCAATCGGGCATCTCGGGGGATTCGAGGGTGGCGCGACCCAGAACCGCCACCAGCCGGCGCTCGGCGCGCGACAGCTCGTCGGGATGATGCGGCGGGCCGTCGAAATCGAGCGCCAACTTCTCGGGCACCGGCTGCTCGGCGAAAGCCAGTTCGGCCAGCAAAAGGGCGCGGGCGTCGGGCCTGGCGCCCTCGCGCTCCAACCACCAGGTGAGCCGGGCGCGCCGGCGCAGGATCGCATAGACGCGTTCGTGGATGACCTTGCGGTCTTTGGCGCCGATGTAGCGCCGGGCGCGAAACCAGGCCGCCGCAATGCCATCGGCCGGGCGAGGACTGCCCAGGATGGCGTCGGCGAGATCGATGCTGGCCTGGTGCCGCCCGCCGGGGGTCACGATTCGACGCGGTAGTTCGGCGCCTCGCGGGTGATGGCGACGTCGTGAACGTGGCTTTCCTTCAAACCGGCGCCGGTGATCTTGCGGAACACCCGCTTGGTCTGCAGATCGGCGATGGTGCGGTTGCCGGTGTAGCCCATGCCCGAGCGCAAGCCCCCCACCATCTGATGCAGCACATTGGACACCGGCCCCTTATAGGGCACCCGGCCTTCGACCCCTTCCGGCACGTATTTGAGGGAATCGGCCACTTCCTGCTGGAAGTAGCGATCGGCCGAGCCGCGCGCCATGGCGCCCAGCGAGCCCATGCCGCGATAGGCCTTGTAGGACCGGCCCTGATAGAGAAAGACCTCGCCCGGCGCTTCCTCGGTGCCGGCCAGCACCGAACCCAGCATGACGCAATCGGCGCCGGCCGCAATCGCCTTGACGATGTCGCCCGAGAATTTGATGCCGCCATCGCCGATCACCGGCACGCCCGCCTTCTTGCAGGCCGCCGCGGTTTCCATGATGGCCGAGAATTGCGGCACGCCGACGCCCGCCACCATGCGGGTGGTGCAGATGCTGCCCGGTCCGATGCCGACCTTGACCGCGTCGGCCCCAGCATCGATGAGCGCCTGGGCGCCTTCGGGGGTGGCGACGTTGCCGGCCACCACCTGGACATAGTTGGAGAGCTTCTTGATGCGGGCCACGGCATCAAGCACGCCTTGGGAATGGCCATGCGCGGTGTCGACGACGATGACATCGACCTCGGCGGCCAGCAGGCGCTCGGCCCGATCGAAGCCGGCGTCGCCCACCCCGGTGGCGGCGGCGACGCGCAGGCGGCCCTTTTCGTCCTTGGCCGCCAGGGGATGGGTGCGGGCCTTGTCCATATCCTTGACGGTGATAAGGCCGATGCAGCGATAGGCCGTGTCGACCACCAAGAGCTTTTCGATCCGGTGCTGATGGAGAAGGCGCCGGGCCTCGTCCATGACCACGTTTTCGCGCACGGTGACCAGGCCTTCCTTGGTCATCAGCTCGCTCACCGGTTCGTTCGGATTCGAGGCGAAGCGGACGTCGCGGTTGGTGAGAATGCCCGCCAGCTTGCCGGTGCCGCGCTCGACCACCGGAATGCCGGAAATGCGGTTGTCGTTCATCAGCCGAAGTGCGTCGGCCAGGGTCTGGTCGGGATGGATGGTGAGCGGATTGACCACCATGCCCGATTCGAACTTCTTGACCTTGCGCACCTCGTCGGCCTGGGCCGGCGCTTCCAGATTCTTGTGGATGACGCCGATGCCACCCGCCTGAGCCATGGCGATCGCCAGTCGGCTTTCGGTGACGGTGTCCATCGCCGCCGAGACGAGCGGAATGTTAAGCTCGATCTGGCGGGTAAGCCGGGTGCGGGTGTCGGTCTGGGTGGGCAGGATGGCGGATTCGGCCGGGACCAGAAGCACGTCGTCGAATGCCAGGGCTTCCCGAATGTCCATGCGCGCCACCTCCATCGATGTGGCGCGCCATCATACACAAGCTTTGCCCAGGCTCAAGCGGGATCGACAAGGGGCTCGCAGGCCCTTTCCGGCTGGGTTATCCTGCCCCCATGCGCCTTGCCAAAGCCCTGTTTGCCCTGTTGCTTTTCGCCCCCGGCGCGGCCGGGGCGCTCACCTTCGACGAATCGCGCCATCTTTTGGCCCGGGTTGGCTTCGGCCTGCCCAGCCGGGCGGAGATCGAGCGATTCATGCCCTTTTCGCAGGAATCGGCGATCGAAGAGGTGTTCGGGCTCATGCAAAGCAAGCCCCTGACCCAGCCGCCGCCCGAGATCGAGGCCCCGCCCAAGGCCCTGGGCAAGGGCCCGGACGAGAAAGCGCGCCACGACTTCATGCGCACGCAGACCCAGGAACAGGCCAAGCGCCTGAAAGCCTGGTGGTGGGGCGAGATGCTTGCCACCGATTCGCCCTTCACCGAACACATGGTGCTGTTCTGGCACAACCACTTCACCTCGTCCTTGCGCAAGGTGAAATGGCCGGGCTTTCTTTACCGCCAGAACCTGCTGTTCCGCATCCACGCGGCGGGCAATTTCGCCGAGCTGTTGCGCGAGATCGTGCGCGACCCGGCCTTGATGATCTATCTCGACAGCCAAACCAACCGCCCGGAAAGCCCCAACGAGAATTTCGCCCGCGAACTCTTCGAGCTGTTCACCCTGGGCGAGGGCCATTTCAGCGAATTCGACGTCAAGGAGGCGGCGCGCGCCTTCACCGGCTGGCAGTTCGATTCCAAATCGGGCGAGGTGGTGTTCCGCCGCCCGCGCCACGATCCGGGCGAGAAATCGGTGCTGGGCCAGAAGGTGCGCACCGGCGACGATGTCGTGCGCGTCCTTCTCGAACAGCCGCGCACCGCCGAATTCATCACCGAGAAGCTGTGGCGGGAATTCATTTCGGACAGCCCCGACGCCGACGAGATCAAGCGGCTGGCGGCGCTTTTTCGCGCTTCGGGCTACGAGCTGCGCCCCCTCTTGAAGGGCCTGTTCGCCACGCAAGCCTTCTGGGCGCCGGAAACGCGGGGAATTTTGGTGAAGTCGCCGGTCGATCTGGTGGTCGGCACGGTGCGCCTGCTGGGCGTGCCGCATGTCGATCCGCGCCGCCTGGCCCAGGTCGGCCGCGCCTTGGGCCAGGACCTGTTCGATCCGCCCAACGTCAAGGGCTGGCCGGGCGGAACGCGCTGGATCAGCACCGACAGCCTGGCCAAGCGCGAGCAGTTCCTGCGCCAAATCGCCCGCGGCCGCGAGGGCGACGGCCCCGACCCCGGCCTGGGCGCCGGCTACAACCCGCTCGCCACCGACAACCCCTCGATCATGCCGTCCCTGGCCGATCTCGACCGCATGGCCAGCCCGCGCGCCGTCGAGGCCTTGAGCCGCCTGCTGCTGGCGCTGCCGCCCCTCGATCCGCCGCGCTCCCTGGAAGGGTCCAACCTGCGCCGGATCGCGCTGGGCTTCCTGCTCGATCCCGCCTTCGAGGTGAAATGATGCCCGCCGCTCCCAGCCGTCGTGACCTGTTGCGTCTGGGCTTGGCGGCGCCCCTGCTGATGGCGCTGCCGCGCTCGGCCCTGGCGCGGGGAAATTGGGACCGCACCTTGGTGCTGATCGAACTCAACGGCGGCAATGATGGGCTCAACACCGTGGTGCCGCTCACCGACCCGCTTTACGAAAAGCTGCGTCCCAAGCTGGCGATCCCCAAGGCCCAAACTCTCGCCCTTTCGGCCGAGGCCGGGTTCCATCCCGCCCTGGCGCCCCTGATGCCGGTCTGGCGCCTGGGCGAAATGGCGATCGCCCAGGGGGTGGGCTATCCGAAACCCAACCGCTCGCATTTCCGCTCGATCGAGATTTGGGAGACCGCCTCGGCCAGCGACGAGGTGCTGGACGAAGGCTGGATCGCCCGCCTGTTCGCCGGCGCGCCGCCACCCGCCCTCAATCCGGCCGACGCCCTGGTGCTGGGCAACAGCTCGCGCGGGCCCTTCGAGGGCGGCGGTCTGCGCCTGATCGTTCTCGATCGCAAAGGCGAGGGCCTGAAGCGGCCCGACCGGGTTTCGCCCGCCACCCATCCGGTCCGCAATCCGGCTCTCGAACACATTCTGGGCGTGCGCGCCGACCTGATCCGCGCCGGCCAAGCCCTGTTCGAACGGCCGCTGTCGGGACCCAAGCCGGCCGGCGATTTCCCCGCCAGCCCGATCGGCCAAGGGTTGGAAAGCGCGGCCCGCATCCTGATGGCGGGCTTGAAGGTGCCGGTCTTAAAAATCGCTCATGGCAGCTTCGACACCCACGCCAACCAGCTTCCCCAGCACGAAAAGCTGCTCTCGGAACTGGCCCAGGGCCTGGCGGCCTTCCGCCTGGCCCTGAAGGCGGCCGGGCTGTGGGACCGCGTGCTGGTGATGACCTATTCCGAATTCGGCCGGCGCGCCCAGGAGAACGCCAGCCGGGGCACCGATCACGGCACGGCGGCGCCGCATCTGCTGATCGGCGGACGCGTCAAGGGCGGGTTTTATGGCGAAGCGCCGTCGCTGGCCAAGCTCGAAGGCGGCGACCTCGTTCACACACTCGATTTTCACCAGCTCTACGCCACGGTGGCGGAAGGCTGGTGGGGCCTAACGCCGCTCACCGGCCACAAGCCGCTGGCGGTTATCGGTTAACGCAGCAGCCGGCGCTGCAACAGACTTTGCATATCGCGGCGTCCGTCGAACACGCCAAAGACAAACACCTTGCGGTCGATGATCCGATAGATCACTCGGTAGGGCTTGTAATGGACTTCGCGAAAGTCGGTAAGACCGATGGCCGCCAATTCCTTGGGAATGTTGCCGCGCTGGGGAAGGCGCTCCAGGCCTTGGCAGGCGGCTTCGAGCGCTCTCAAAACCGCTTCAGCCTTTTCGACCGCATCGTTGGCCGCGATGTGGAGGCCGATGTCCTCGATATCGCGCTCGGCATCCTCAAGCAGCCAAACCTCGAAACGCTCGGCCATCAGACTTTCATGCGATCGCGGATGCGGGCGAAGGCTTGGCGCATCGGGCGAACCCGGCCGGCCTCTAGGGATTTTGTCGACAGCGCCAGCATCTTGAGCAGGGCCAGGGTCTCCTGAGTCTGTTCGTAGGTGGCAATGTCCTGCAAGACCGCTTTGGCCTCGCCGTGCAAGGTGATGATCACCGGCTCCGATCCATCGGCCAAGCCACGGATCATCTCCGGCGCATGCGCCTTGAGATAGCTGATCGGCCGTACACTTTCCTTGAGTTTCATCGCCAATACCCGGTTTCCATTTCGACCAGAATATAGTCTAAATTTAGTCCATGCTCCAGTGTCGTCATCGCAAGGGCCAAGGCCCCCGGTCCGGCCCGCGCCGTCCAAGACGGCTGGCGAGAAAAACCAGGGTGACCGACCCGTCCATCAAGCCTTTGTTCCCTGAACCTCTAAATGTTGTATACTAGCCGTTCCCTTTCGTCGATATCTCGGGTTTCATGATCGATCCTTTGTTGGCCGCCGACGAGGAGCCTGGCCTTTCGGCCGCTCCCCCTTCTTATCTCTCGGGATTGAATCCCGAGCAGCTTCTGGCGGTCCAAACGACCGAGGGGCCGGTCTTGGTGCTGGCCGGGGCCGGTACCGGTAAAACCCGGGTGCTCACCAGCCGGTTGGCCCATATCCTGGCCTCGGGCCGGGCGCGGCCCTGGCAGGTGCTGGCCGTCACCTTCACCAATCGGGCGGCGGGCGAAATGCGCGAGCGGGTGGCGGCGATCTCGGGCGCCGACGCCGGCAAGCTCTGGCTGGGCACGTTTCATTCGGTGGGGGTGCGCATCCTGCGCGCCCATGCCGACAAGGTGGGGCTCAGGCCGAATTTCACCGTGCTTGACGCCGACGACCAGCTCCGCCTTTTGAAGCAGGTGATGGCCGACGCCAATCTCGATCCCAAGCGCTATCCGCCGCCGATGGTTCTGGCGGCCATTCAGGGCTGGAAGGATCGCGGCCTTACCCCCGACAAGGTTCCCGACGAGGACGACCGCGCCGAGGGCAAGGCGATCGGGCTTTACCGCCTTTATCAGCAGCGCCTGCTGACTGTGAACGCCACCGATTTCGGCGATCTGCTCTTGCTGGTGCTGGAGTTGTTCACCCACAACGCCGACATCCTGACCCAGTACCAGGAGCGCTTCCGCTACATCCTGGTCGACGAGTACCAGGACACCAACGTCGCCCAGTATCTCTGGTTGCGCCTGTTGGCGCGCAAGAACGGCAATCTGTGCTGCGTCGGCGACGACGACCAGTCGATCTATTCCTGGCGCGGCGCCGAGATCGACAACATTCTGCGCTTCGAGCATGATTTTCCCGGCGCCACCGTGATCCGGCTCGAGCGCAACTACCGTTCGACGCCGCACATCCTGGCCGCCGCCAGCGGCCTGATCGCCCACAATGACGGGCGGCTGGGCAAGACCCTGATGCCCGGCCGGCCGGCCGATCCCGGCTCGACCAAGGTCGAGCTGCGCGGCGTCTGGAACGGCGAGGAAGAGGCCCGCTTCGTAGCCGAGCGCATCGCCGAGTTGGAACGCCACGGCCAGCGATTGTCGGAGATCGCCATCCTGGTCCGCGCCGGCTTCCAAACCCGCGAATTCGAGGAACGGCTGATGCGGGTGGGGCTCGCCTATCGGGTGGTGGGCGGGCCGCGCTTCTACGAGCGCCAGGAAATCCGCGATGCGCTGGCCTATCTGCGCGTCATCGCCCAATCCGCCGATTCGCTGGCCTTCGAGCGCATCGTCAATCTGCCCAAGCGCGGCATCGGCGATTCCACCCTGCAGGTCGTGCACAAACTGGCCCGCGCCCAGAACCTGCCGCTCGTCGATGCGGTGCGCCGCCTCTTGGACACCGACGATCTCAAGCCCCGGCCCAAGGCGACCCTGTCGGCCCTGCTCGATCAATTTGCCGCCTGGGCCAAGCTGGCGGAAATCCTGTCGCCGGCCGAACTGGCGAAGACGGTGCTCGACCAGTCGGGCTATCTCGCCATGTGGCGGGCCGATCCGGCGCCCGACGCGCCCGGTCGGGTCGATAATTTGAAGGAATTGGTGGCGGCGCTGGAATCCTTCGATTCGCTCACCGCCTTCCTCGAGCATGTGAGCCTGGTGATGGAGAACGACGCCCAGGCCGGCGCCGAAAAGATCTCGCTGATGACGCTCCACGGCGCCAAGGGCCTGGAATTCGACGTCGTCTTTCTGCCCGGCTGGGAAGAGGGGCTGTTTCCCCATCCGCGCGCTCTGGACGAACAAGGCATGCGGGGCCTGGAAGAGGAGCGCCGCCTGGCCTATGTCGGGCTTACCCGAGCGCGCGAGCGCGCCATCATCAGTCACGCCGCCGAGCGGCGTGTCTATAACCAGTGGATGCATCCGCCGCCCTCGCGCTTTCTTGAGGAACTGCCAGGGGAACATGTCGAGCGCGCCCAAATCCGCGGTCTCGATGCCCGCCCGCCCGGCCTGGCCGAACGCGATACCGCCTGGAGCGCGCCCAAGCCAGCGAAGCCTGCCGCGACCTTCCAGCCGGGCGACCGCGTTTTTCACCAGAAATTCGGCTATGGCCGGGTGCTGATCTCGGACGCCGGCAAGCTCGATATCGAATTCGACAAGGCCGGCATGAAGAAGGTGATCGACAGCTTCGTCGCCAAGGCCTGATCGCCATGAGCCTTCTTCCCGATCTCTGGCGGGCGGCGTTGGTGGTGGCGGAAGATCAGGCCGCCGCCTTCGAGACCGCTTTCGAGCCCCATTGCGAAACGGTGGCCCGCTTCGCCGCCGAAGGCCAGGACGAAGGCGATGGCGGGCTGTGGCTGGTCGAAGGGCTGGCGCGCCATCCGCCCGATCGGCCGGCCCTGATCGCTTCGGTGGCGGCGATGGCGGCGGCGCTGGCGATCGAGGCGCCCGAGCTGGTGGTGGAACGCCTGGCGGCGCGCGACTGGCTGGCCGACAACCGCGACCAGTTTCCACCCATCCGCGCCGGTCGTTTCCTGGTGCGGGGCTCGCACATCGAAGGTCCGGCGCCGGCGGGAACGCTCGCGCTGGTCATCGATGCCGGGCGGGCCTTCGGCTCGGGCGAGCATGCCAGCAGTTGGGGCTGCCTGATGGCGCTCGACCGGCTGGCCCGCATACGCCCGCCCCGTCGCGTGCTCGATGTCGGGTGCGGCTCGGGGATTCTTGGGCTGGCGGCGGCGCGGCTGTGGCGCGTTCCCACCCTGGTGGCCGACATCGATCCCGATGCGGTGGCGGTGGCTGCCGACAACGCAAGGCGCAACCGGGCCGCGGCGTGGATAACCGCCCATGTCAGCAATGGCTATCGCCATCCCGCCATCGGCCGCCACCGGCCTTACGATCTCATCTTCGCCAACATCCTGGCCCGACCGCTGGTCAGTCTCGCCCCGGCTCTGGCAACGCATCTGGCGCCGGGCGGCCATGCCGTGCTGGCCGGCTTGCTGGAGCGCCAGGAACGGATGGTGCTGGCGGCCCATCGCGCCCATGGCCTGGCGCTGTCGGGCCGGGTTTGCCGCGACGGTTGGAGTTGCCTGATCCTTAAAAAAGCCGATCGCGGATCGCCTGGGCGATCTCAAGCGCCGCGTTGAGTGGCGGATGGCGGCCGGCGACGGTGCGGCCATCGAACCGTTGCACATAACCTTCGGCGATCAGTTGGGCGTGCAGGCGGGCGTGCTTGGGCGTCACCCAGTTCTCGGGGGCGAAGAGATAGACCGGCGCCGGGCTGGCCGCCGCCTCGCACAGCATCGAAACCGAATCGCCCGTCACCACCACCGCGTCGGCCAGGGCCAGGAAGCCGAAATAGGGATTGTCGCCGCCCTCGCGCGGGTCATGGATCAGACGTGGCTTGGGCAACAGCGCCTCCAAGGCTGCCTTGACCTCGGGCGGCGTGCGTCGGCTCAAGGTCACCAAGAGCGAGCCGCCCAAGCGAAGCTTCAAGGCCGCCAGCCGCGCCGCCAGATCGGCCGCCATCTTGCCGTCGAAGGCGCGCCGCCGCGTCGTGCCCCCCACCAGCACCGTCAGGAAAGGCCGTTTCAGATGGCGAAGACTCGGGACCCATTGGGCGGCGGCCTCGGCCAGCTTGGCCGGCGTCACCCGGTGGGCGACGCCGGTGGTAAACAGCATGTTGGGCGCCGGATGGGCGTAATCGTGCCGGGGCACGGCGACCAGGTCGAACTCGGCCAGACCGGCCAGACCGGGATGGAGAATCTGCACCAGCCGCGCCTTGGGCGCTTGGCGTTTGATCCAGCGGGCGATGGGGGCAGTGCGCCGCCCGGCCCCGATCACCAGATCGGGCCAAGGCGGCTCCAGTTGGCGCTTGCTCTCGGCGGTCAAGCCCATGCGCGAGGCGCCGCGCAGCACGTTGGGCAAAGCGGCGGCCTTGGTGTAGGCCAGCGTTTTCACCGCGAAAGGTTCGCCCAGCGCCTCGGCGACGCCCAGCGCCTGGCCGGCATGGCCGGGCGCCGGATCGGCCAGCACCCAGATGCGCTTCATTGTCCCGCCGCCTTGGCGCGCAGATCGGCGATGGTGGCGCGCGGCGTGATGATGTTGGGATCGGTCTTGAGATGGAGCAGCGCCGCCTTGCCCGCCGCCAGGGCGCGCGCCAAGGCCGGCTCGAACTCCTCGGTCCGGGTCACCGTCTCGGCATGGGCGCCGAAACTGCGCGCCCAGAGGGCGAAATCGGGATTGGCAAGCTGGGTTCCCACCACCCGGCCGGGATGGCGCCCTTCCTGATGCATGCGGATGGTGCCGTACATGCCGTTGTCGAAGACCAGGATCACCGGCTTGGCGCCCTGCTGAAGGGCGGTGGCGAGTTCGTTGCCGGTCATCAGGATGCCGCCATCGCCGACGCAGGCCAACACCGAGCGTTCGGGCTGGGCGAGCGACGCGGCCACCGCCGCCGGCACGCCATAGCCCATCGCCCCGCAGGTGGGACCCAGCAACCGCCGCCCGCCGAAGGTGAGAAAGCGCTGCGGCCAGCCGGCAAAATTACCGGCATCGGTGGTAACGATCGCGTCGGCGGGCAACAGGCGCTCGACCACCCCCATCGCCAAACCCAGATCGAGGGCGCCGCCGGTCGGCTGCGGCGTGGCCCAGGCAAGGCGCGCCCGGTTCGCCTTCGCCCGCCAATCCGCCCACGGGCCGTTTGCCCCGGGCAGTCCGGCCAGGGCCTTGGCGCAGGAATCGCCATCGGCCTGGATCGCCAAGGTGGGACGGAAAACCCGGCCCAGCTCCTCGGCCTCGGGATGGATGTGAATGACGGTCTTTTCCGGCACCGGCATGGCAAACAGGCTGTAGCCCTGGCTGGCGATCTCGCCCATCCGGGTGCCGATCAGCAGCAACAGGTCGGCCTCCTTGGCCGTGGCGATCAAGGCCGGATCGGGACCCAGCCCCAGATCGCCGGCGAAGCCGGGATGATCGCCGGCGAACAGATCCTGGCGGCGGAAGGTGACCGCCACCGGCAGATCGTTGATTTCGGCGAAGGCGCGCAGCGCGGCACGACCCTCTTGGGTCCAGCCGCCGCCGCCCGCGATCGCCAGCGGCCGCTTGGACGCCGCCAGCAGCTTGCGCAGCTCGACCAGACCCACTACCGAAGGCGCCGGATGGTTGGCGGCCAGCGGCGAAACATCGAGGGCCAAGGCGCTTTCGCGCAGCAAGTCTTCCGGCAGCGCCAGCACCACCGGCCCCGGCCGACCCGAGGCGGCGACATGAAAGGCGCGGGCCAGATATTCGGGCAGGCGGCTTGCCTCTTCGACGCGCGCCGACCATTTGCAAAGCGGCGCGAAAAAGGCGGCCAGATCGACCTCTTGGAAGGCCTCGCGGCCGATGAAATCGCGCCCGACATCGCCCAAGAGCAGCACCAGGGGCGTCGAATCCTGACGCGCCGTGTGGACGCCGATGGCGGCGTTGGCGGCGCCCGGCCCCCTTGTGGCAAAGGCCACGCCCGGCCGGCCGGTGAGCTTCGCCTCGGCCTCGGCCATGAAGGTGGCGCCGCTTTCGTGCCGGCAGGCAACGACCTGGATGGCGTTGCCATGCAGCGCGTCCAGGGCCTCCAAATAGGACTCGCCCGGCACGCAATAGACGCGCTTGACCCCTTGCCCCAAGAGGGCATCGATCAGAATGCGGCCGCCGGTTCGTTCACGCCCAGGTGCGTTCATGCTTTCCTGTTAAGCCCGCCCGCCGGCCCTGTCAACGCGCACCCCTTGCCGCCAAACCGGCAATGGCCCAAGATGGCGTTCCTCACAACGTTTCGGGACCATCCCATGCTCCTCCGCCTCCTTGTCGCCGCCCTCCTTGTGTTTGCCGTTCCCGCCGTCGCCCAAGAGGCCGCGCTGTCGGCCAAACAGGCCGAAGCGGTGAAGAAATTGATCCGCGATTTCCTAGTCGAGAACCCGGAAGCGATCGTCGATGCGCTCGAGGCCTATCAGGAAAAGCAGCGCCTGGCGGCCGAGGCCGAGGGCAAGAGGGCGATGGCCGAGCGCAAGAAGGACATCTACGAAGACCCGGCCTCGCCGGTGGGCGGCAATCCCAAGGGCGACGTCACCCTGGTCGAGTTCTTCGACTACAATTGCAGCTACTGCAAAAGCGCCCATGACGGCGTCGTCAAGACGGTCAAAGACGACGGCAAGGTTCGCCTGATCTACAAGGAGTTCCCCATCCTGGGTCCGGCCTCGGTGGTGGCGGCCCGCGCCGCCCTGGCCTCGGTCAAGCAGAAGAAATATTCCGAATACCAGGACGCGCTGATGCGCTTGAAGGGCGGGCTTTCGGAAGACGCCATCTTCAAGACCGCCCAGAGCGTCGGGCTCAATGTCGAGCAGTTGAAGGCCGACATGGCCGACAAATCGATCGACGAGGCCCTGGCAAAAACGCGCGATCTGGCGCGCGCGCTGGGCATCAACGGCACGCCCGGCTTCGTCATCGGCGAGCACATCGTGCCGGGCGCCGTGCCCCCGGCCACCTTGAAGCAATGGATCGCCGACGCCCGGGCCAAACCGAAGAAGGGATGAGCCAAGACTCGCCTTTGGCGACCAGAACCAGAATAAGCCATTGACTTATATCGCCCATTGGCTTAGGTTCATCAATGATCGAATGGGACCAAGCCAAGAGCCGTCGCAATTTTCGTGAACGCGGTTTTGATTTTGCGTTCGCAGCCGCGATTTTCGAGGCCCCGACCCTGGAAATGGATGATGATCGATTTGATTATCGCGAGCGCCGGATTCGAGCGATCGGTCAGGTCGAAGACCAGATTCTCTGTGTCGTCTACACATGGCGAGGAATAAGACGCCGGATCATCTCGGCACGATCGGCGAATCGGAAGGAGCGTGATCTCTATGCCAAAGCCCTTTAAAACGCCTGAGTCCCGTAAGGCGCGGGTAAATCGCGCCGTTCTGGCGAAGATGACCGAGGCCGATATCGCAAGACACGCCCGGGCCGACGACAGCAGCACCGACGACATCGACTTGGAGGCCGCCTTGGCCGATGGCCGCTTGCGGATCGTCGTGCCGGTCAACGTGGCGGCGATCCGCGCCAAGACGGGCCTTTCCCAGGATCGTTTCGCACGCGCCTTTCAGATCAGCCCCCACACGCTTCGCAATTGGGAACAGGGCCGGCGGGTTCCAGAAGGCCCGGCCCGCGCCCTTCTGCTTGCCATCGACCGCAACCCCAAGGCCCTCATGCGGGCGCTGGGGGCTTGAGTGACGATGAGCGTGGATTGGAAAGACGAACCGGATTGGGCGAAAGGCAACAACACCGCACGTTTTTTCGTATGGTTTTCGCGGTTCGAATTTGCCCTCAAAATGTCCAACCGATGCAAATCCCGAAATGGGGACGCGATGCCGGATTGGGAGAAATTCGAAAAAGATATGGGTTCAATTTTTTTTGAAACCCACAAAGAAAGGTGCGATCTGAAGATACTGATTGATGCACCCCCGAAAAAGCAAACGGTCGAGGGTAAAAAGCCGATTTGGGAGGATAAAGGCGCACCCGTTACGGACACGAAGTCCCTGTTCAAGGCGGTTCGGCGCGTACGCAACAATCTTTTTCATGGCGGAAAATACCCAAATGGTCCGGTCAGAGAACCCAGCAGAGACGACAAACTGATCGCCGCATGCCTGCTCGTCTTGGAATTGGCCTTGGAGCACGACAAAGAGGTGGGGAGGGCATTTCTCGGATCCCTTGAATAGGCCGCGATTAATCCACCAAGGTCATTGAGTTTCGGCCGCTACCCCGTGAGATCGCGGGCGGTCTGGCTCATCTCGTCGGCGGTCTGGAAGACCTTGGAGGCCAGCGAATAGGCCTTCTGGGTGATGATCATCTTGGTGAATTCGTCGCCGATATCGACGTTCGACATCTCAAGCCCGCCCGCCGTGAAGGTGGCCTTGCCCGAACCCGAGGCGGCGCCCACCGTGTCCACCGTCACGTCGCCCGCCCCCTCGCTCAACGCAAAGCGGGTGTTGGACAGCATTTCCAACTGGTTGGGCGCCGAGAAATAGGCGTAGGGAATCTGGTAGAGCCGCTTGGTGGTGGCGTTGGTGAAGCTGCCGACCAGGAAGCCCTCGTCGGTGAAATAGGTGTCGCGCAGATAGCCGTTGTCGATGCCGTCCTGGACCAGGCTGTAGATCATCTGGTTGCCGCCCAACTGCACCATGTCCCTAAGATTGAAACTGATGGTCGAGGCGGTGGGCGTGGTCTGGACGGTGGGGTTGGTGGCGGTGCCGGTGGTGCTGGTGGTGGTGAGCGTGCCGTTCGAACTGGTCGAGGTCGTGG
Organism: Rhodospirillales bacterium; assembly: GCA_016214125.1. Lineage (GTDB taxonomy): Bacteria > Pseudomonadota > Alphaproteobacteria > Rhodospirillales > WMHbin7 > JACRPC01. The sequence goes on from JACRPC010000016.1 coordinate 18,475, forward strand.
TGGTGGTGCCGGTCGAGTTCGTCACCGTGGTCGTGGTGGTGGTGCCGGTGGTGGTGCTGCTCTCGGTGGTCGAGGTCGTGGTGGTGTCGACGTTGACGTCGTTCCAAGTGAGACTGGCGGTGAAGATTCCGTCGGTGGGGCTGGTGACGTTGCCGTTTCCGTCGAAGGTGATGGTGGTGCCGCCCGACGAGGCGGCGACCGAACTGGTGGCGACGTTGTCCCCCGACACGCTCACCGTCCAGGAGTTGGCGGTGGTGGTCGAGGGCGTGAAGGTGAGCCGGATGGTGTCGCCCAGATAGTTGGTGACGTTCGAAACCGAATTCGAAATCGCCTTGTAGACCGGGATCGAATACGAAACCGCGCTGGTGGCGTTGGCGTTGATGTTGGCGCGCAGGGTGACGTTGGCGGTCGCCTGGCCGCCCGAGAGCTGATAGGGCGTGGTGCGGATGGCGGAAAGACCGGTCAAGGCCGAGGAGGTGGTGAAGGTGCCGGTCGAACTCGCCGCATAGCCCATCAGATATTGGCCGTCGCGGGTGGCGAGATAGGAGGGCTGGGCGTTGGTGGTGTCGGGAATGCGGTAGGTGTAGAGTCGGTTGCCGGTCAAATCGCTGATCGACACGTCGTAGGAGTTGGCCGAGCGGTTGGCGGCGGTGGCGCTGGTCGATCCGCTCGAGGTGGTGGCGGTGCTGGCGACGTCGATCATCCAATCGAAATTGCCGTCGCGGGTGAAGGTGTAGGGCACCTCGCCGCTGGACGAACTGGTCGTGGTCGAGGTCGTCGGGTTGACGATGAAGAAGCCCTCGCCGTTGATCGCCAGATCGCGCGCCTTGCCGGTGCCGAGAATCGGGCCTTGCTGATCGATCAACTGGCGGGTCTGCGGCTTGACGCCGAAAATCTTGAGGCCGCCGGGATGGGTCTCGGAGAGCGCATCGGCGAAATTGTCCTCGACCCGCTTGTAGCCGACGCTGTTGATGTTGACGATGTTCTGGCTGATCACGTTCATGCAATGGCTTTGGGCCATCATGGCCGTGCAGCTATTCGTGAAAGCACCCCAGAGTGCCATGGCGCGAACTCCCGATCGGTTTTTGGCGGCACAGAGGGCCGCCGCAGACAATTCCAGGGGAGGCGCTGCAACCCGAGTGCCAGAGCCAACCGCATGGAATTTCAGGATGTTGGCCCCAGAAACGCCTTGCCCCGCCCGGCAGTCCCTGCCGAACGGGGCAAGTTTTTCCTAGCGGAACACGCCTTAAAATAATATTTTATCAGCCGCACATCCTTGACGGATGCATCGCCATTTAATACCATCAAATATGCTGTGATATTAAATTTTGTTTCTAATGATTTTGTAACGGGTCGTTTAACGCGCGGCGCAAAAAATGGGGTTTCGCCAATGCTTTACAAGAAAATAAGTTCTTTGTTCGCAGATATAATCAAGAAAAATCCTCAGCTTGTCCCCGATAGGCGGAAAAAAGTACGCATGGCGAAAGACTACACTGTATCTCATGCTATCAAAGAAGAAGACATTAATGCCGTCATCGAGATCGATGAACGTTTGCCGCCTGACAAAAACGGCTTCGTATCCTGCAACAAACTTGGCCCGAATAACCTCAAAAAGCTTTGGGAAAAGGATCGGCGTGGCTTTTATATTCTTCGGTCTACCTCCGGTGGGCGCGCGGTCGGCTATCTCGCCATATTCGGCGTCCATACCGATTCCATGCTCATTCCCTGCCTGATTTGCAGGGGCCGAAAACGTCATCTCAATCTGCCTGCGGCCGAAGAAATCGAGCGCTCGATCGTTTCAAGAAATCTATGGAATTACGACGTCATCGACATGTATATCGATGCAATCATTGTCGAAAAGGGCGCTACCATGGGGGCCTATGCCCTCATCAATTTCGCCTTAAACGACCTTGCCCTAAACTATCCGGACGTTAATATATCACGTATTGCTACTGTTGCGATTAGCAACAGACCCCTAACACCTGGTATCGACCGGGATTCAGCCGAAGAAATCAATAACGCGTTCGACGGCGCAAAGTTGGCCAAAGGAGTGGGATTGACTTTCTTTAAACCCGCAAACATTGGCTATGACGAGGTAGGCGGCATTCGCTATTACCGAACCCTGTTCCTCTTGGACTTCAACCTTCTACGCAGGCTCCACCCTTTTCTTTCGCCGTTGGGTTGGGTCCTCAGCTTCGTGCTAAAGCTCTACCTTAGAATGAAAACCGGCGCCTGATTCGCCTCGGGCGCCGGTTTCTGAAAGCCTGACCGATCGTGCTTTAGATATAAACAGCCCGCAGCGGCGGGAAGCCGTTGAAGCCGACCGACGAATAGGTAAGCGTGTAGGCACCGGTGGCCAGAATTTCGATCTTGTCGCCGACCTTGAGGTCGAGCGGCAATTCGTAGCCGGCCTTCTCGTAAAGGATATCGATCGAATCGCAGGTGGGGCCGGCCAGCACCACCGGCCCGACCGCGCCCTTATGGTCGTGGGGGGTGCGCAGGCGGTACTTGATCAGCTCGTCGGTGGTTTCGGCCAGGCCCGAGAACTTGCCGACATCGAGATAGACCCAACGGGCCTCGCCCTCGCGGTAGCTTTTCTTGGCGATCAGCACCACTTCGGTCTGGATGATGCCGGCGTCGCCGACCAGCGAGCGGCCGGGCTCGACCACCATCGCCGGCAGACGGTTGCCGAAATGATGGGTCATGGCGCGCATGATGGCGTCGGCATAGGCGTCGATCTCGGCCACCTCGGCCTTGTAGCGGGCCGGGAAGCCGCCGCCCAGATTGACCATCTTGAGCTCGATGCCGGCCTCGGACAGGGCGGTGAACAGCATGGCGGTGCGGCCGACCGCCACGTCCCATTGCGACAGGTCGGTCTGCTGCGACCCGACATGGAACGACACCCCATAGGGGTCGAGCCCGCGGTCGCGGGCCTGGACCAGAAGGTCGCGGGCCATTTCCAACTCGCAGCCGAACTTGCGCGACAGCGGCCAATCGGCGCCGGCGTTGTCGACCAGGATGCGGCAGAAGACCCGCGAGCCGGGCGCCGCCGCGACCAGCTTGTCCAATTCCGCCTGGCTGTCGAAGGCGAACAGGCGCACGCCCTTGGCAAAGGCGGCCTCGATGTCCTTCTGCTTCTTGATCGTGCTGCCGAAGGACAGGCGGAGCGGATCGGCGCCGGCATCCAGGCACAGATCGATCTCGTTCAGGCTGGCGGCGTCGAAGCTGGAACCCAGCCCGACCAGCATGGCGACGATCTCGGGCGCCGGGTTGGCCTTGACCGCATAAAAGACCTCGGCCAGGGGCAGATAGCGGCGCAAGGCGCGGTAATTTTCCGCCACCACGTCGAGATCGACGATCAGGCAGGGGGTTTCGGGCTTCTGCTCGTCCAGGAAACGGCGAATCTTGGCGGTCATCGCATCACCTCCGCCACTGGGCGGCGATGCGAAGCGCCAAGAGCTTTCGGAAGCTTACCGACCCGGGCCGGGTGGATGAGGTGGCCGGGGTCGGCACTAGGGAACGGGTCGGGGTCGGGTTCGACCGCGCGCTCGGACACATCGGGCATTCAAACATCCTCCGCGATTGCCGGTCCCACCCGGCGCTAGGGAGAACGCTTCTACGTCGTTACGTAACCAACAACGGCCAGAGGCACGTGCGCGATCTGCGTCTGGAATCGCTATATACGCGGAAATTCGGAGAAGAAAAGAGGAAAGTGCGGACAGAACCTAATTTTTTCCGAGGCTTCGCCCATCCCGGGGCGAATTGGATTAAAAATCAACCGGATGGAAAAATGGGGATCGTTTCGCCGGCGGCCCCAGGTGGCGCCAAGCGGCGCCGAACTTCCGCTCCGGCACCCGGTCGCCCGACCCAGCCGGGCCGAATCGGCGGTCGAGTCCGCCCGCCTATTTCTGCTTCTCGACCACCACGATGGTCCAGTCCTGGACTGGTTTGAAGGCCGCGATGTGGGGCGCGCCGTCCAGGCTTAGGGCGGCGGTGCCCTCGCTTCCCAGCTTCACCGCGCCGGCCAGGGCGGCCGGCAGCTTGGCGAAATAGTCGGCGAGTTCCTTCTTCTCGCCCTGCTTGTCGACGCCCGGCCGCTTGCGGCTGTCCGAGACGACATAGCCCTGGCGGTCGACCGCCAGCACGAAAAGGTCGCTCCCCTTGGTGTCCTTGTCCAAATTCTGCTGATAGACGCCAAGGCCATGTTCGTAATGCAGGATGGCCGCTTTATTGCTGCCGGCCAGGATCGGCGTCGTGTAAGCCACCACCCATTTGTTGGCATCGGCCGACAGATAGATCGGCGCCACGAAGACCTGCTTGGCTTCCTTGGCGAAGGCGGCCTTGAAGAAGGAGGAATTGCTCTCGTCGGTGGCCAATTCGGCGTCGGGCGCCACTTCCTTGCCGACGATGCGGGAAATTTCTTCGCCCTTCTCGTTGATCAGGCACATTTCCTCGACCTGGAAATTGGCCTGCACGTTGAGGCTCAACTGGTCGATCCGCCGCTTCAGGGCCTTCTTGTCGCCGCTGGGGCCGAAATATTCGCCAAAGATCTTGTCCTGGGCCGAATTGACCAGGGCCTTCTCGGCCTTCTGATGCAGGTTGGTCAGGATGGCCGCCTTCTTGGCGACCAGGGCCTTCACCTCGGCCTCGCCGGCCTGGGCCGGAACGGCCAGCGCCGCCAGGGCCAGGGCCAGAACCGCCCGCATCATCTTTTGCATGGTTTTCCCCTTCGCATGTCGTGCGGCCTCTATGATATCACGGGCCCGGCAAGACACCCAATTCAAGAAGCGCTTGTTCCACCTCGGCCCGGCCCTTGGCGTCGAGCGGCGCCTGGGGCGGCAAAGGATCGCCGACGGCAAAGCCCAGGATCTCCAGCCCGCCTTTGATGCAGGCGGCCAGATTGTATTTGGCAAACACCTGGTTGAGCCGCCACAGGCGGCGTTGCAAGGCCATGGCCGCGTCCCAATCCTTGGCCCGGCAAAGCTCGTAGAGCCGGACGCTTTCGGCCGGAGCCAGGCAGGCCGGGCCGGCCATCCAACCCTTGCCGCCGATCAGCATTACGGCCGCCGGAATGTGAGCCGAGGCGGCGAAGATTTCCAGATCGCCGCCCACCTTCTCCAGGATGGTGAGCAGGCGGCCGGTGTTGGTCGAGGCGTCCTTGAGGTAGCGGATGTTGGGCACCTTGGCCAGGCGCTCGATGATCGGAATGGATAGGTCGACCCGCTGGAAATTGGGATTGGTGTAGAGCACCACCGGCCGATCGACCGCCCGGGCGATGGCGGCGAAGTAATCGACCACGCCATCGTCGCCGATCGGAAAATAGGCTTCCAGCACCGCCAGGATGCCGGCCGCCCCCATCGCCTGATAGGCCTTGGCCTGACGCACCGCCTCAGCGGTGGTGGTGGCGGCGACGCCCGGCACCACCGGCACCCGGCCGGCGGCGGCCTCGAGGGTAACGGCGACGATGCGCTCCTTCTGCGCCCAATCGAGATAGGCGAATTCGCCCGTGCTGCCCAAGGGCGACAGCCCCTGCACGCCCTTTTCGATCAGGAAGCCGACCAGATCGGCCAGCACCCGCTCCTTGACCCGGCCGTCGGGCTCGATCGGCGAGACCAGATAGGGAAAGACGCCGTGGAACTCCGTCCCGGCCATCAGATGAGCCCGGCCAGGGGCGAGGACGGATCGGCGTATAGTTTTTTGGGCATCCGCCCGGCCAAATAGGAGAGCCGCCCGGCCTCGACCGCCAATTTCATCGCGCGGGCCATGCGGATCGGGTCCTTGGCCTGGGCGATGGCGGTGTTCATGAGAACGCCGTCGCAGCCCAGTTCCATCGCCACCGCCGCGTCCGAGGCGGTGCCCACCCCGGCATCGACCAGCACCGGCACCTTGGCGCTTTCCTTGATCAGGCGAATGTTAACCGGATTCAAGATGCCCAGCCCCGAGCCGATCAGCGAGCCCAAAGGCATGATCGCCACGCAGCCCATCTCCTCCAGCCGCTTGGCCTGGATGGGATCGTCCGAGCAATAGACCATCACCTTGAAGCCGTCCTTGATCAGGTCGGCGGCCGCCGCCAGGGTTTCCGGCATGTTGGGATAAAGGGTCTTCTGGTCGCCCAGCACCTCAAGCTTCACCAGATCCCAGCCGCCCGCCTCGCGCGCCAGACGAAGCGTGCGCACCGCCTCGTCGGCCGAATAGCAGCCCGCCGTGTTGGGAAGGTAGGTGTATTTCTTGGGGCTGACGTAATCGACCAGCATCGGCTGCTTGGGATCGGAGAGATTGACCCGGCGCACCGCCACGGTGACGATCTCGGCCCCCGAGGCCTCGATCGCCCGCGCCGTTTCCTCGAAATCCTTGTATTTGCCGGTGCCGACCAACAGGCGGCTCGCATAGCGGCGCCCACCCACCTCCCAGCCGTCTTCGGCGGTCGAAGGCGCGCCGCCGCCGATGAAATGGACCACTTCCAGCTTGTCGCCCTCGGCCAGCGGTGTCGCGCCATAGGCCGATTTGGGCACGATCTCGCGGTTGCGCTCGACCGCCACCTTGCGGGCGTCCAAGCCGATCTGGCCCAAGAGGGCCTCGACGGTGGTGGCGGGGCCGATGTCGCGGGGTTCGCCATTGACGGTAACGCGCATGAAATCTCCCAAGAAACGATCCGACCCGGTAAGTTAGGTGCGAAGCGTGCGATTGACAAGACGCCGTCCAGATCGTTCGATCGGGCCATGCGCCTTGTTTCCCTGCCCGGATTGGGCCGCCAGGTCCTCGACCTGCTTCTGCCGCCGCTCTGCCCGCTCTGCGGGGCGCTGGTGGCCGAGCCGGGCACGCTCTGTCCCGCTTGCTGGGGCGCGGTCGAATTCCTGGCGCCCCCCTTGTGCGAGCGCTGCGGGGTGCCCTTTCCCTTCGACGCCGGCGAGGGGCTGGAATGCGGGGCCTGCGCCACCCAAGCGCCGCCCTGGCGGCGCGCCCGCGCCGTGGTGCGCTACGACGAGAACAGCCGCCGCCTGGCGTTGGCCTTGAAGCACGCCGACCGCACCGATCTTGCCCCGGCGCTGGGGCGCTGGATGGCGCGGGCCGGCGCCGAGCTGTTGGGCGAGGCCGATCTGGTAGCGCCGGTGCCGCTGCATTGGTTCCGGCTGTGGCGGCGGCGCTACAATCAGGCGGCGCTGCTGGCCCGGGTGGCGGCGCGGGCGGCCGCCAAGCCGGTCCTCATGGATTTGCTGGTGCGCCGCCGGCCGACGCCGGCCTTGGGCGGGCTTGGCCGCGACGAGCGGGCGCGCGCGGTGCGCGGCGCCTTCGCCCTCAATCGCCGCCATCGGGACCGGGTGGCCGGCAAGGCGGTGCTGTTGATCGACGACGTGCTCACCTCGGGCGCCACGGCGGGCGAATGCGCCCGGGTGTTGTTGAGGGCGGGCGCCCAGGCGGTCGATGTGCTTACCCTGGCCCGGGTGACCCGCGACGGTTAGGCCCCGACCAGACACCTCACGCCCGAACGACCGTATGCCCGTGATTGAGCGGCCCGTGGCCCTTGCCGTAGCCGGGCGCGGTGGCGATCGCCTTGAAGACATAGGCGCGCGCCAGCATCACCGCGTCGCGCAGGCCCATCCCCTGGGCCAGGCCGCAGGCGATCGAGGAGGCCAGCGTGCAGCCGGTGCCGTGGGTGCTGGCCGTTTGCAGGCGCGGCGAGGAAAAGAACTCGATCGCGCCATCGACCACCAGAAGGTCGGTGACCGTGTCGCCCTCCATGTGGCCGCCCTTCAAGAGCACCGCCTGGGGTCCCATGGTCGCCAGACGCGACGCCACCAGACCCATCTCGGCGGTGGTGTGGATCTTGAGGCCGGTCAGCGCCTCGGCCTCGGGGATGTTGGGGGTGACGAGCGTCGCTTGCGGCAACAGGCGCTGGCGCAGCGCCATGACGGCCGAGGGTTGTAAGAGCGGCGCGCCGCCCTTGGCGACCATCACCGGATCGACCACCAGCGGCACCTTGGGCGCCAGGCGGCCGATGACTTCGGCCACCGTCTCGATCACGCCCTCGACCGACAACATGCCGGTTTTTAGGCAATCGGCGCCGATGTCGGAGAGCACCGCCTCCATCTGGCCCTTGATGATGTCGAGCGGCACGTCATGGACCGCCGACACGCCCAGCGTATTCTGAACGGTGATGGCGGTGATCGCGGTGGCGGCATAGCCGCCTAGAGCGGTCACCGCCTTGATGTCGGCCTGGATGCCGGCGCCGCCGCCGGAATCCGAACCCGCGATGATGAGGACACGACCTTTCATCTCACAAACCCGCCGCCTTCTTGACCGCGCCGGCCACGTCGTTGGCGATGCTTTCGACCTGAACGGCCTCGGCGCATTCGACCATCACCCGGATCAACGGTTCGGTGCCCGATTTGCGGATCAAGAGCCGACCGGACTGGGCCAGCGACCGTTCGGCCGCCGCGATCGCGCGCTTCACCGGATCGCTGTCCAAGAGCGACGCGGCGCTGGTTCCCTCGGGCAGGCGGATGTTGACCAGCTTCTGCGGATAGGGTTCGAACAGGCGCAGCACCCGGCTGGCCGGCTGGCCGGATTCAACCAGCGCTGCCAGCACCTGCAACCCGGCCACCAGCCCGTCGCCGGTGGTCGAGGTGTCGGAGAGCACGATATGGCCCGATTGCTCGCCGCCCAGATTGAAACCGTCGGCCCGCATGCGCTCGACGACATAGCGATCGCCGACCGGCGTGCGCAGAAGCGCCACCCCCATCTGGGCCAAATATTTTTCCAAACCCAAATTCGACATCACCGTGGCGACCACGGTGTCGCCCTTAAGGCGCCCCTGCTTGTGCCAAAGGCTGGCGATCAGGGCCATCACCTGATCGCCATCGACGATCTGGCCGTGCTCGTCGCACATCACCACCCGGTCGGCGTCGCCATCAAGCGCCAGCCCCAGATCGGCGCCATGGGTGACCACGGCGGCGCACAGCGCATCGACGGCCAGCGAGCCGCAGCCCTTGTTGATGTTGAGTCCGTCCGGATCGACGCCCAGCTTCACCACCTCGGCCCCCAATTCCCAGAGCACGGTGGGCGCCACCCGGTAGGCGGCGCCGTTGGCGCAATCGACCACGATCTTCAGGCCGTCCAGGCGCAGATGGCGGGGGAAGGTGTTCTTGACGTATTCGATGTAGCGCCCGAGCGCGTCGTCCAGCCGTCGCGCCCGGCCCAATTTGTCGGGGCCGACCCGGAATTGCTCGAGCCCATTGTCGAGCTTGGTTTCGATTTCCAGCTCGACCTCGTCGGACAGCTTGTAGCCGTCGGGCCCGAAGAGCTTGATGCCGTTGTCCTGGTAGGGGTTGTGCGAAGCCGAGATGACGACGCCCAGATCGGCGCGCAGCGAGCGGGTCAGCATCGCCACCGCCGGAGTCGGCAGCGGCCCCACCAGCACCACATCCATGCCGACGGCGACGAAGCCGGCGGTGAGCGCCGGCTCGAGCAGATAGCCCGACAGGCGGGTGTCCTTGCCGATCACCGCCACATGGCGGTGGTCGCCGCGAATGAAATGGCTGCCCGCCGCCATGCCGATCCTGAGCGCCGTTTCGGCGGTCATCGGCTCGGCGTTGGCGGTGCCGCGCACCCCATCGGTTCCGAACAGTTTGCGAGTCATGGGCACTCCGGTCGTCGTTGGGGGGCGAGTGTATCGAGGGGGTGATCGTCTTGTCACTCACAAGATATTGCGATTCGCTACGGAACCGTGCCGCCTTGATAATCGAGCACCACCGAGGTTTCGATCTGGCGGTCGGGCACCGTCCAGTAGGTCTTGAGAAGCCGGGTCTTGGTTGCGGTGTCGGTAAGCGCGAAGCCGTGGCGCTGATAGAAGCGAACCGCCCAGGACGCCGCCGCCCAGGTGCCGACCAGGATCCGCCCCGGCGTGCGCGCCAAGAGATGGCGCAAGAGAGCGGCGCCGATGCCCTGGCCCTGGCTTGCGGTCACGACATAGGCGTGGCGGATGAGATGCACATCCTGGACCGGTTGGATGCCCATGACGCCCTTAAGGCCGCCGGCCTCCTCCCAACCGGAAAAGGCGACCCCGGCCGCGATCTCGGCCTTTAGCTCGTCAAGCGGCATATAGGGCTCGTGCCAGCGATCGGCGGGAATGACGCCCTTATAGGCCTGGGCGGCGTCGTTGACGATGGCGAAGATGGCCTCGACGTCGCCCGCCTGACAAGGGCGAATGCGTCCGGTCACGGGCTCACCCGCACTTGGAATAGCCGCAGCTTGTGCAGGTGTCGCAGCCTTCCTGGCGCAGCAGCGCCGGCTGACCGCATTTCGGGCACTGGCGCAGCCCCATCCCCGCCCCCGGATTGGGCTGGGCAAGGTTGACCACCTTGCGCTCGGCCTCCAACATCGGGCCGGGCTCCATCTGGGTGTTGGGCATGAAGCCGATCAGGATCATGTGGCGCTCGATGACCTCGCCGATCGCCGCCAGGAGCGAGGGCACGTAGCGCCCGCCCACCCATTGGCCGCCCCTGGGATCGAACACCGCCTTCAATTCCTCGACCACGAAGGAGACGTCGCCGCCCCGGCGGAACACCGCCGAGATCATGCGGGTGAGCGCCACCGTCCAGGCGAAATGCTCCATGTTCTTCGAATTGATGAAGACCTCGAAGGGCCTGACGCGGCCATCCTGGACGATGTCGTTGATGGTGATGTACATGGCGTGGTCGCTTTCCGGCCAGCGCACCTTGTAGGTGTGGCCGGTAAGCGATTCCGGACGGTCGAGGGGTTTGGTCATATAGACCACCCCGCCGGCTTCGAAAATGTCGGCCGGCTTGGGCTGCGGCTTGGCCAGCGGCAGCTCGCCCTGGCCGGTCTTGGCCTTGTCGCCCTCCTTGCGCACCAGGACGGCGCCGGTGACGTCGTTCGGCCTATAGGTGGTGCAGCCCTTGCAGCCCAGTTCGTAGGCCTTCATGTAGACGTCCTTGAAGGCTTCGAAGGAAATCTCCTCGGGCAGATTGATGGTCTTGGAGATCGAGCTGTCGATGTATTTCTGCACGGCGGCCTGCATCACCACATGATCGGCCGGGGCCAGGGCCAGCGCGTCGACGAAATAATCGGGCAGCGGCATGTGCTCGCCCAGGATGCGGCGGAACAGGCGGTAGGCGTAGTCGCTCACCTCCTCTTCCCGCCTTGTGCCGTCGGGCTGAAGCACATTGCGGCTGTAGCTGAAGGAGAAGACCGGCTCGAGGCCCGACGACACGTTGTCGGCGAAAAGCGAGATGGTGCCGGTGGGGGCGATCGAGGTGACCAGCGCGTTGCGCATGCCCTTGTCGGCGATCGCCGCCCGCACTTCGGGCTCCAACGCACGGATGCTTTCGCCCGCCTGGTATTTCTCGGCATCGTAGAGCGGGAAAGCGCCCTTCTCGGCCGCCAGATCGGCCGAGGCGAGATAGGCCGAGCGACGGATGGCGGCCAGCCAGCGCTCGGTCAATTCGATCGCCCGCCGGCCGCCATAGCGGGCGCGGCAAAGAATAAGCGCGTCGGCCAGGCCGGTGACGCCCAGCCCGATGCGGCGTTTCGACAACGCCTCGTGGCGGTGCTGCTCGAGCGGGAAGTTGGAAATCTCGATGACGTTGTCCATCATCCGCACCGCCACCCGCACCAGATCGTCGAGCTTGGCGGCATCGATGCCGGCTTCCTCGGTGAAGGGGCGCTCGACCAGCTTGGCCAGATTGATCGAGCCCAACAGGCAAACGCCATAAGGCGGCAGCGGCTGCTCGCCGCAATTGTGGGCAACGAACCCGTTGGCGTCGAAGGCGTTCCGGCCCGGCACCTGCACGTCATAGACCGGGCATTCGCCTTCGGGCGTCAAGGCCGCTACCGTCGCCTGGAAGCGTTCGCGGTTGGGCTGGCGCCGATAGCGCGTGAGAGCGTTGACCAATCGGGTCTTCTTGTCGGTGTCGGCAAAGCCGACGATTTCGGCGAAGCGGGCCAGATTGGCGCCGGAAATCACCAATTCGTGCTGGGCCTTGGTCGCGTAAAGGGCCTGGCCGCCCCGGCCATCGGGCAGAAGGGTCGAGCCGGGCACCCGCCGGTCGCGATAAAGCGTGGCGGCGATGCCAAGACGCAGGAGCATCCTTTGCACCGCCCGCAGAAGCTCGACGTCGCTTTGCGCCAAACGGACGCTGACGCCTTTGTCCTGGCTGCCCTGCACCGAACCGTCGGCATCGAACAGGCCTTGCAGGACGCCGCGGGAGAACGCGCTTGAACCTTGTTCGATGGCGGGCGTGATCGTTTTGGCGCCCGGCGCCAAGCCCAGATCGGCGGCCAAGCGCGACAACGCCGCCAGCGCCAGGCGATGTTCGCCGCGTCCGGCAATCTCCACCCAGCCCTGAAAATCGGCCCGGTGCGGCAAGGCCTTGGCCGCCGTCAAGGCTTGCCCCATCACCGCCGCCACGCCCGGACGTTCGTATCCGCCATTGACCACCAGCGCGCCCGGCCAAGCGGACAGAACCGTCTTGTCCGACTCGATCGTGCCGTCGCCGATCAAAAGGCCGATCAGGTAGCCTTCGCCCTCGGAGCCGAATCCGGACCAACCATCGAGCGCGCGATGATCGTTGAGCAGCACGGTGTCGCCCGGGCGCAGATCGCCGGCGGCAACCCATTCCGCTTCAGTCCGCCAGCGGGTGCTCGTCGTCACTTTGCGCAGCGGGTGATCGGCGGTCAGGCGCAGCTCATGGCCTTCGCGGGTGGCGAGACGCAAGACCGGCTTGGTGCCGGTGGCGAAGAAGCCCTGGGGACCGCTCGGATGTTTTTGGCCGTCGATCACCGCTTGGAAAGGGCGCCCGACCAGATCGGCCACTTGGCGGGGTCCCGCGTCGGTCATCACCCAGCTTTCGGCGGTGACGCAAGGGTTGGTGGCGTGGATGGTTTCGCAATAATGGAGGTTGTTCAGCCGGTTGATGCGGTCGATGAAGATCACGCCCGGCTCGGCAAAGGCGTAGGTGGCGCGCATGATCTTGTCCCACAATTCGCGCGCCGGTAGGCTCTTGAAGACGGTGCCGTTGAAGACCAGTTCCCAGGCCGCATCCTCGCGCACGGCCTTAAGGAAGGCGTCGGTCACCAGGACCGAGAGATTGAACATGCGCAGCCGGCCCGGCTCGCGCTTGGCCTCGATGAAGGATTCGATGTCGGGATGGTCGCAGCGCAAGCACGCCATCATGGCGCCCCGGCGCGAGCCGGCGCTCATGATGGTGCGGCACATGGCGTCCCAGACATCCATGAAGGAGAGCGGCCCCGAGGCATCGGCGCCGACGCCCTTGACCGGCGCGCCCTTCGGCCGAAGCGTCGAGAAATCATAGCCGATGCCGCCGCCCTGCTGCATGGTGACGGCGGCCTCTTTCAGATGCTCGAAGATGCCGGCCATGTCGTCGGGGATGTCACCCATGACGAAGCAATTGAACAGCGTCACCTTGCGCGCCGAGCCCGCGCCGGACAAAATCCGCCCCGCCGGCAGGAACTTGAAATCGGCCATCGCCGCGTAGAAGCGCTCTTCCCATAGGGTCGGGTCGCGCTCGGGCTGGGCCAACGCGCGCGCCACCCGGCGCCAGCTATCCTCGACCGTGCGGTCGATCGCCTCGCCGCCCGGACCTTTCAGCCGGTACTTCATGTCCCAGATCTGCTGCGAAATCGACGCCATCTGCGTCATCACCGGCCTCACCTTGTCCCACGCCACCCGAAGCCGGTCAGGTTAGAGGGCCTGGCCGATCGGTTCAATCGATACCCCGGCCGCGCCCCATTCCATGCCCGATATTATGGTTTTCCAAGGCTGTGGGTAAGTTCGCGGCCCAGCTCTTCGATTTTATCCACAGAGGAACGAAATATCAACATTTTCCCCACAGGGGGATGTGGAAATTAACCCTTGGCCTCGGCGATGAGGCGCTGGGTGGCCGTCTCCAATCGCTCCTTGAGCTGGGTCTGGAAGGCCTTGCGATCCTGCCCGGGCAAGATCGGCTCCAGCACCTCAAGGACGATCCGGCCCGGCTTTTTCAAAAATTGGCGCCGCCCCCAATAGAGACCGGAATTGAGCGCGACGGGCACCACCGGCACGCCGGCCGAGCCATACAGCGCCGCCACGCCCGGCTGGTAGGGCTTGGAATCGCCCGGCGCCACCCGCGTCCCTTCGGGGAAGATCACCAGGGTCGAGCCGCGGGCCAGCGCCCGATCGGCATCCTTCAGCATTTTCTTGAGCGCCTTGGCGCCGGCCTTGCGGTCGACCGCGATCATGCCGTGCTTGATCAGATAGACGCCAAACAGCGGAATCCAGGTTAGTTCGCGCTTCAAGATGAAGCAGGGATCGGGCACCAGTAGGCTGAAGATGAAGGTATCCCAGGCCGATTGGTGCTTGGCGGCAATGATGAAGGGGCCTTGGGGCAGGCGCTCAAGACCGCGAAATTCGTGATCGAGCCGGCAGAACAGCCGAAGCGCGCCCAGGACCGAGCGGATCCACAGCCGCACCGCGCCGATGAAGGCCAATCGCGGCACGAGCAGCAGCGGCAGATAGGCGACGCACAGAATCGCCGTCCAACCGAACAGAAAGGCGCCGAACAGAAACGAGCCGATGGTGCGCAAGCGTTAGGCTCCTTGCAGAATCAGGCGGGCGTGAACGAGAAGATACTTGCTGTATTCCGACGCCAACAACGCCAAAGTGCCCGGCCAACGCCACCAATCCTCGGCCTTGAAGCGCTCGGGGAAGACCGGATGCGCCACCAGTTTCACCGTCGGCATGGCGGCGCGGAATTCCAACAGGCTGCGCCGCATATGGTAGTTGGCGGTCACCAAGCGAAGCGAGGTGAAATTCTGCGCCGCCATCCAGGCGCCGGTCTCGCGGGCGTTGCCGACCGTGTTGTCCGCGGTATAGCCCAAAACGACGCAGCATTCCATCATCGAAGGCGACAGGCGGGTGAGCTTGACCAGGGCGTGGACTTCGACGCCGCGATAGACGCCCGACACGAACAGCTTGCCCGCCAGGCCGCGTTCCAGAATGTCGAGGCCGGCTTCGAGACGATCGCGCCCGCCGGTCAGCACCACCACCGCGTCGGTGCGGGTCTGCGGCTCGTCGGGCTCGCGCGGCAGGCTGGCCGCGAACGCCACCAGCCCCCCCGCCCAGGCGCCGACCAGAACAAGCAACGCCAGCAGCCAGCCGGCAAAGAAACGGCCTTTGCGGTGCGGGCGCATCAGGTCATCCGCGCCAAGGCCCGATGCACGGTGAGCCGGGCGGTGACGGTGGCCAGCAGCGCCGCCACCAGGGGCAGAAGGGCGATCGCCAGCCAGTTAGGGATCGACAGGCGCAGATCGGGCAGCAATCCGCCGCCGATGCCCTGCGCCATGACATCGAGCCCGTAGAGGGTGGGCACCGCCAGCCCCAGGCCGATCAGACCGCCCTTGAAGCCGAGCCCAAAGGCGCGACCGGCGAATTGGCCGGCGATGTAGGCGTCGCGGGCGCCGATCAGATGCAGCAGCTCGATCGCCGGAGCGTGGACCGCTAAGCCGGTGCGGGTGGCGTAGATGACGGTGGCCGAGGTCACCAGCCCGATCAGCGCCAGAACCGCCGCCGTCAGGGCCTCGACGGCGCGCGCCAGCCGGAGCACCCGGGACAGCCAAACCCGATGGTCCTCAAGCTGGGTGCCCGGCGCCACCGCCTGCAGCCTTGCCGCCAACGCCTTGGTGTCGAGCACCCGTCCAGGTTCGAGGGCGACGTCGATCAGCCTGGGCAGCGGCAATTCGCCCACCAGGTCGCCGGAACCCAGCCAGGGCTCGAGAAGCGCCGCCACCCGGTCGAGCGCCAAGGCTTCGGCCCGCGCCACCCCCTCGGTTTCGGTCAACAGCTTCAACACCGCCTCGACCCGGCCCTTGGTGCGGGCCGCGCTTTCCGGACCCGTCGCCACCGGCACCTGAATGGTGAGCGTGGCGGCGACGTCGCGGTTCCAGCGCCCGACCAGCCCGTGAAAGGCCATCATGGCGGCCAGGGCCAGGGCGGCAAGAAAGACCATCAGCGTCACCACCAGGGGCAGAAAGCGACCGGTGGCGTCGTTGGCGAAGGGCAGATCGGTGCGGCCGGCCAGCATGGGCGCCTATCCTCCGGCCGGCGGCGGCACCATCCGCCCGCCCTCAAGATGCAGCCTGGGATGATGGCGGAACCGTGCCACCAGCCCTTCATTGTGGGTGGCGATCACCACCGTCGAGCCCAGCTTGTTCAATTCCTCGAACAGGTACAAGAGTCGGGTGCCCAAGGTGTCGTCGACATTGCCGGTCGGCTCGTCGGCCAGCAACAAATCGGGCCGGCCGATCACCGCCCGGGCAATGGCGACGCGTTGCTTCTGTCCGCCCGACAGCACCGGCGGCTTGGCGTGCAGGCGATCGCCCAGCCCCACCCAGGCCAAGAGTTCGGGCACATGCTTCTGGATTTCGCTTTCCGCCACCCCGGCCACCCGAAGCGGCAGGGCCACGTTGTCGAGCGCCGACAGATGATCGAGCAGGTGGAAATCCTGGAACACCACGCCCACCCGGCGGCGAAGGGCGGCCAACTGGTCGCGCTTGAGATGGACCACATCCTTGCCGAACATCGAAATGAGGCCCCGGGTTGGCAATTTTCCAAGGTAAAGCAAGCGCAAGAGCGAGGACTTGCCCGCTCCGCTAGGGCCGGTGAGGAAGTGAAACGAGCCCGGTTCAAGGGTGAAACTGAGGTCCTGGAGCACCTCGGCGCCCTGGCCATACCGTAGGCCGACGCTCTCGAAGCGCACCACCGGCTCGGTTCCGACCGCCGCCTGTACAACCAAGCGAAACCCCCACTGCTAGACGGAGGAGCATGACACGGACCCCAAGACTTAGTCCAGACCGAGCCAAAAGGCTTGTCTTGCCCGTCCGACAAGCCTATAAGGGAGAAGGGGAACGAGCCAAAAAAGCCCGATGATCATCACCTGTCCGAACTGCGCCGCCCGCTTCAACGTCGCCGACCAGGCTCTCGGGGCCGCAGGCAAGACCGTTCGTTGCGCGAAATGCGGTCATAAATGGCACCAGATGCCGGATGGGCAGACTCTGGACTCGCCCCCCCCTGCCGCCGCCCCCGCTCCCCGGCCCGCCCCCCGACCGGCCGCCGCCAAGCCCGCCGCAGCCGCCCGACCCGCTGCCGCCAAGCCAGCCCCCCGGCCGGTCGCCCGGCCTCGGCCGGCTCCGCCGATGGGCGACATTCCGATGGAGATGGCCCCTTCGGGCGCCGCCCCCGCCGCCTCGGTGCCCCAGCCGGCCGAGGAGGATTTCCCGATGCCGCCGGGTGAGGCCCCCTCGCCCAACGCCTTCCGCTCGACCGGCAACATGGTGACCGATTCGGCGCCGCCGACCGATAAATTCCTGGAAACCGCCGAGCCGGAACCGATCCCCTCCGGTTTCGCCAGCCCGCCCGAGCCGGGCGGCAAGAAGCGCAGCAACGCCCTGCTCTACACGCTTCTGGTGATCCTGGCCCTGATCGTCGGCATTCCCGCCGGGCTCTATTTCCTGCGCTACAAGGTGGTCGAGCTGCTGCCGATGACCGCCGAATACTACCAGATGCTCGATCTCGACACCGAAAACCTGGGCGCCGGCCTGAAGTTCCGCAACATCGTCTCCGAGCGGGTGATCGAGAACAATGTCGAGCTCCTGGTGGTGCGCGGCCAGATCGCCAACATCACCGACAAGCCCAAAGAGGTCCCGCTCCTGCGTCTGGCGCTTTACGATTCCAACAACCAGATGATCCAGGACAAGGTGGGGCCGCCGCCGGAGAAGCAATTGGCGTCCAACGAAACCACCGGCTTCCGCGTGCAGATGGAAAATCCGTCGGCCAGCGCCCGGCGCTTCGAAATCACCTTCGCCCCCAAGGCCCAATAAGCGAAGCGCGCCCCCACGGGGCCATTTCCCTTCGTCGCGGGACGCTTGAACGAGGCCCGTCTTGCCGCTCATCATGCGGCGCGTTATTATGGACGGCATGATCAAGAGCTTCGCTGACCGAGACGCTGAGTTGATTTGGCGGGGGATCGGGTCGCGTCGGCTGCCGCACACAATCCAAGACGTCGCCCGGCGCAAGCTTCGCCTGATCGATGCAGCCCAACGGATCGAGACCTTGCGCATCCCACCCGGCAATCGGCTGGAGGCCTTGTCCGGGGACCGCAGGGGTCAGCGGAGCATCCGCATCAACGATCAATGGCGAGTTTGTTTCGTTTGGAAAGAGGGTGACGCCCATGACGTCGAAATCGTCGATTACCATTAAGCGGCGCTTGAAGAACTGGCATCCGGGCGAAATCCTGTTGGAGGATTTCCTGAAACCGATGGGCCTGAGCCAGTACGCGCTGGCCAAGGCCATCGGCGTGCCGGCCCAGCGCGTCGGTGAAATCGTCCATGCCAAACGCGCCGTTTCGCCCGACACCGCGCTTAGGCTGGCCCGCTATTTCGGCATGGACGCGGCCTTCTGGCTCAACCTGCAAATGCGCTTCGACCTGGAAGAGGCCGAGCGTACCCTTTCCGCCCGCGTCAAAGCCGAAGTGATCCCAAGGGCGGCTTGAGGAGCGAGGCGAACAGCATGAAGCGCAAACGGTTGGCGGGTGCCGTCGCGCATCGGGCGCGCGAGGCAGCCGAATTGCGGGCCAAACCCGCCTTGGCGGCCGCCTATCTCAAGGAAGCGCTCGAAGCCTTGGCCAATCCCAAGGATCAGGCCGCCGGCCTGGTGGCGCTTCGCGCCATTGCCGAAGCGCATCCAGGCGGAATCGGCGCCATCGCCCGCGCCTCGGGCCTCAATCGAGAATCCCTCTATCGGGCGCTTTCGCCCAAAGGTAACCCGACGCTGCGGACCTTGCGGGCGGTGCTGTCCGGCGTCGGCATGCGCCTGTCGGTCGAGCCGCTCGAACCCCCGCGCCGCCCCAGCGCCAAACGGGCGGCGTGAGGGAGACGGGAACTCAAAACCTCCGCAACAATCGCTCGATATAATCGCGCTCGAGCGCCGGGCGGTGGGGTTCGCCGGCGCGCCGGCGCAATTCCTCGAGGATTTCGCGGGCCCGGCCGATCGCGTCGGGCGGCGGCACCTTGACCCGATCGTCATCGCCCGCTCCTTGGCCCGGCTGGCGGCCGAAGGGATCGGTTCCCGGCCCCTGGCGGCCCATTCGCCCACGCTGGCCCTGACCCAGCCCCAAGCCCAGGCCCTGGCCGAACTGCATGCCCATCTGGTTCATCGCCTGGCCCAGCCCCTGGCCCAATTTTTCCAGGGCGCGCCGTTCGGGCGCCAGGGCCTGGCCGGGCGCGCCCCGGCCCAATTGGCCCTCGGCCTCGCGCATGGCCCGTTCGGCCTCGCCCAGAGCCTCGGGAATCTCGCCCATCAGATCGCCCAATTGGCGCATCGCCTCGCCCAATTCCTTCCTGAGCTTGGCCTGCTCCTCGGCCAAATCCTGGGGCGAGCGCGGGTTGGCTTCCTGGCTGCGGCGCAGCGTGCGGTCGAGCAGTTCCTGCTGGGCGCGGCGCAGCCGATCGAGCGCCCGCCCCAGCTCGGCCGCCTGGCGCTGCTCGGCGCTCAAGGGGCCGGCGGGCCGCGCGCGCCTTAGCGCATCGAGATCACGGGCCAGCCGATCGAGCAATTGGCGGGCCTGATCCCTAGCGCCCAAACGAGCTAAATCTTCCAGATCGCCCAACCGGTCACGCAAGGATTCGAGATCGAGCGTTTCGGCGTCGGGCGGCAGCATCATGGTTTCCGCCCCTTCGCGCGCCATCCGCCTGGCCATCTCGGCCAGGAATTCGTCCAAGGCGCGACGCAATTCGGCGGCCAGACGCTCGATCTCGTCGGCGGGGGCGTTCCGGTCGATGGCCTCGCGCAGCGCCCGCTCGGCGTCGGCCAAACGCAGTTCTGCCCCGCCCAGCGTGCCGTCCTCGATGCGCAACGCCGATTGCCAAAGAAGCTCGGCCACCTCGGCCATCGCCTCGCCGCGCGCGTCGCGCAGCAGACGCCAGCGCGCCACCGACAGGGCCAGAAACGCCACCCGGTCGCCGCCGAAGCGATCGGGGCGCGAAAGGATGTCGAGCAGACCTTCGATGGCGGGGCGGCGCTCGCCCGAGGCCAGCAGCTCCTTGCGCAGCTTGGCCAACGCCGCCGCCACCGGATGGTTGAAGCGCCGCTCGGGCAGCACGAGTTCAATCGGCTCCGAAGAACCAAGCTGGCCGGCGCCGTCTTTGGCCAGAAGCGTCATCTCGACCGCCAGCCCCGCCCAGGAATGGGCCGCCAGATCAAGCGTGGCGGCGCTCTCGATCTTGGTTTCGCGCGGGCCCGGCTTGGCGAGCGAAA
Source organism: Rhodospirillales bacterium (assembly GCA_016214125.1). GTDB lineage: Bacteria > Pseudomonadota > Alphaproteobacteria > Rhodospirillales > WMHbin7 > JACRPC01. The sequence goes on from JACRPC010000016.1 coordinate 38,801, forward strand.
ATTCCTGGGCCTCGGCCCCGCCGGGGCGGCGAATTACCGCCAGCAGTTCGACGACGCCGTAATCGTCGGCGGCCTTGAAGGCGATGCGCAGCCGTCCCTTGCCGCCATCGTCGGGCGGCTTGGCGAAGGCGACGGAGGGTGGCTGGTCGGCCACGAGACGGATGGGATAACGGGCCAGCACCCGCCGGCCCAGCGCGGCGATCAGCTCGCTTCCCTCCTCGATCACCCCTTCGGCGCGGTGACTGGCGCCGCCCAGGGGGGAAAAGGCCAGGCGCTTATCGGCGATGCGAAGGTCCGGCTTGCCTTCGACCCCATGCAGAACCGCCAGCACCGCGCTGCCCACCGGCACCGCCAGGGGCGGATCGCCGGGTTGGGGCAGGCGCTCGCGGGCGATGGGGGCCAGGCCGGTATAGGCGGGCGGCGTGATCCAGAGCGAAAGGGCGAATTCCGCCCCCACGACGCCGAATTCGGGCGCCAGCGCCCGGGCCAGACGCTCGGGCGCCGCCGGCCCGCCGATGCCCAGCCCAAGGGCCAGCGCCAGCACCACCAGAGCGCGGATTCCCCAAGGGTCGATCCGGACCATGCCGGGCCGGGGCCAATCGAGGCGCAGGCGGGCAAACAGCGCCCGGCGGCGGACTTCGTTGCGGACCCACAATTCGCGGGCCAAGGGATCGTCGGCGCCGGCCGCCAGCCGGTCGTCGGCCTCGGACAGGGGGCGGTGGGCAAGGCCGCTATCGGTTTCCAGCCGTCGCGCCGCCGCCTGGGCCAGGGGGCGTCGGAAATTCCGCCAGCCCCAGCCCAGCGCCGCCAAAAGCGCCAAGCCGAACAGGCCCAAAATCAGGCTGTGCGCCAGGCCGGACAGCGCGGCGAAGAGATCGGCCAGGGCCAGGGCGACGAACAGGCCCAGCACCCCCACAACCGGCCACACGAGCGGCCACAGGCGCTCCCACAGAAGCGCCAGCCAAGCAAGGGCAAGAAGCCCCTTAGGGCCCCGGCTCATCGAGCCAACGGGGCCGCATCTGGCGGGCCAGCATTTCGTCGAGGCTGGGGCGCGGCCGTGTGAGCGCGTAATCGCCGCCCCGCACCAGCACTTCGGGCACCAGGGGGCGGCCGTTGTATTCGCTGGCCATGCTGGCGCCATAGGCGCCGGCGGTGCCGATCGCCACCAGATCGCCCTCGGCCAGGGCGGGCAGCAGCCGTTGGCGGGCGAAGGTGTCGCTGGTCTCGCAGATCGGCCCCACCACGTCGATCGCCCGCCTGGGCGCGCCGGGTCGGGGTTCCAGAACCGGGCGGATGTCGTGATAGGCGTCGTAAAGGGCCGGGCGCATCAGATCGTTCATCCCGGCATCGAGAATGAGGAAGCTTTTGGTCGCCCCCTCCTTCACCCGGATCACCCGCGAGACCAGGATGCCGGCGTTGCCGACCAAGAGGCGGCCCGGCTCGAAGGACAGATCGAGATCGAGATCGCCCAGCGTGCGCCGGATCATCGTTCCGTAATCGGCGGGAAGCGGCGGGGTCTCGTTCTTGGCGGGCTCGTAGGGCACGCCCAGCCCGCCGCCCAGATCGAGCCTTCGGACCTCGATCCCCTCGCCTTTCAGGAGCGCCACCAGATCGCGCAGCCGAAGGAACGCCGCCTCGAAGGGCGCCAGACTGGTGAGCTGTGAGCCGATATGGACCGCCAGGCCGACGAACTCGATTCCGGCCAGAGCCTTGGCGCGCCTGGCGATCGCCGGCGCCCGCGCCCATTCGATGCCGAACTTGTTTTCCTTGGTGCCGGTGGTGATCTTGACGTGGGTGCCGGCATCGATATCGGGATTGACCCGCAGCGCCACCGGGGCGCGGCGACCAAGATCGCGGGCAAGCTGGGCGATGCGGTCGAGTTCGGGTTCCGATTCGACATTGATCTGGTAGATGCCGGTGGCGATCGCCATCCGCAATTCGTCGTCGGTTTTGCCGACCCCGGAAAAGACGATGAGACGGGCCGGCACGCCGGCGGCCAGCGCCAGGCGCAGCTCGCCGCCCGACACGACGTCGGCCCCGGCGCCCAGACGCGCCAGGGTGGCGATCACCCCCAAACTGGCGTTGGCCTTGAGGGCGAAATGAATCTGGGGCTTGAGGCCGGCCAAGGCTTCGGCCAGCACCCGGTAATGGCGCTCCAGCGTCGCCGAGGCGTAGACATAGACCGGCGTTCCCGCCGCCTCGGCGATGGCCGGGATCGGCACCTCTTCGCAATGAAGCACGCCGTTCCGGTAGGCGAAATGATCCATCAACGCCTCGGATATTCCTGCGGGAACGTACTGCCTTCGGGTGCCTCCAGCCGGCCGCGCTTGCCGCAGGCGGACAGGGACGCCAGAAGCGCGCCCAGCACCATAAGTACGATCAGACGCTTCATCCCATGCCCCTCTTGCGAAGCCGCAGGGCGGCTGCCGTCACCGCCTTGCGGACATTGGCGGGCGCCGTGCCGCCGAAACTGGTGCGGCTTTGCACCGAGCGCCGGACCCCCAGCACCCGATGGACCTCGGCGGTGATGCCGGGTTCGACGACGCGCAGTTCGGCAAGCGAAAGCTCCTCGATCCCCAGGCCGCGGGCCTCGGCCAGGCGGACGATCCGCCCGGTGACATGATGGGCCTGGCGGAAGGGCATTCCCAGCTTGCGCACCAGCCAATCGGCCAGATCGGTGGCGGTGGCGTGGCCGGCGCCGGCCGCCTCGCGCATCCTTGTCTCGTTGACGGCGAGATCGGCGACCATGCCGGTCATCGCCGCCAAGCCAAGCTCAAGCGTGTCGGCGGCCTCGAAGACCGGCTCCTTGTCGTCCTGCATGTCCTTGCCATAGGCGAGCGGCAGGCCCTTCATGACGATCAGGAGCGCGTTAAGCGCGCCGATCACCCGGCCCGATTTGGCGCGCACCAGTTCGGCGGCGTCGGGGTTGCGCTTCTGCGGCATGATCGAGCTGCCGGTGGTAAAGGCGTCGGACAGCGCGACGAAGCCGAATTGCGGCGTCGTCCACAGCACCAATTCCTCGGCCAGGCGCGACAGATGGACGGCGGCGATGGCGGCCGCGGCCAGGAATTCGAGGGCAAAATCGCGATCCGAGACCGCATCCAGGGAATTGGCCATCGGCCGCTCGAAGCCCAAGGCCTTGGCGGTGGCGTGGCGGTCGATCGGAAAGGAGGTGCCGGCCAAGGCCGCCGCGCCCAGGGGCGATTCGTTCAAGCGCTTGCGCGCGTCGGCGAAACGGCCGCGGTCGCGTTCGGCCATCTCGACATAGGCCAGCAGGTGATGGCCGAAAGTGACCGGCTGCGCCGATTGCAGATGGGTGAAGCCCGGCATCACGGTGGCGGCGTGCTCGCCCGCCCGCGCCAAAAGCGCCGCCTGGAAGGCAGCCAGGCCGCGATCGGCGCGATCGATGGCGTCGCGCACCCAAAGCCGGAAATCGGTGGCCACCTGATCGTTGCGCGAGCGTGCCGTGTGCAGCCGCCCAGCCTTGGCGCCGATCTTCTCGGCCAGCCGGGCCTCGATGTTCATGTGGATGTCTTCCAGTTCGGTCTTGAACGGGAAGCGACCGGCCTCGATCTCGGTCTTGATGGCGTCCAGCCCCTTGGCGATCGCCCGCGCGTCGGCCTTGGCGATGATTCCCTGGCGGGCCAGCATGGCGCAATGGGCCTTGGACGCCGCGATGTCCTGGGCGTAGAGTCGGCGGTCGAAGCTGATCGAGGCGTTGATGGCCGCCATCACCGCCGACGGGCCGGCGGCGAAACGCCCGCCCCAGATCGCGCTGGCTTTGGCGCCGGTCTTGCCCTTGGCCTTGGCGCCCTTGGTTACGTTCGGAGACGGCATGCGAAAAAACCTTGGTTTCCTGATGGCGATCCTGACCGGAGGCCTCATTTTAGCCGAACCGGCCCCCGCTTTCGACAGCCGAAGCTACACCGTTCCGGTCGGGCTCGAAAGCCTGCAAAGAGCCAAGACTCCCCAACCGGCGCCGCAAGTGCCCTTCACCGATCCCTCGGGCGCACCGGTCACTCTGGCCCGCTTCAAGGGCAAGACGGTGGTGCTGAATTTCTGGTCGACCACCACCGCCCCCAGCGTCAGGGAGCTGCCCTCGCTTAACAAGCTTCAGGAGACCGCCGCCGGTCGGGGCGTCGAGGTGGTGACGGTCGCCGTCGAGCAGAACGGCCCGGCGCCGGTGAAGGCCTTCCTGGCCCGCCAGGAGCTGAAAAGGCTTAAGGCCTTTACCGACCGGGGCGCGCTGGCCCGCGCCATGGGCGTTCGCGGCCTACCCACCACCGCCATCATCGACCCCCAGGGCCGCGAGGTCGCACGCCTTGAGGGCGCCGGCCAATGGGATTCGCCCGAGGCCCTGTCGCTGATCCTGCAGGCCAGCCCGGGGAGTTCGAAAGGCCTGTGAGCGCCCAAGCCCCCCTTCACGCCCAGCCGGTGCTGCTGCCGGCCTATACAAGGCCGCCCCGGCCGGCCGACGGCGCGCCCTTGCGCATCCAAAGCGACTACCAACCGGCCGGCGACCAGCCGACCGCAATCGCCGAATTGACCAAGGGTTTGCTGGAGGGCGAGCGCGATCAGGTGCTGTTGGGCGTCACCGGCTCGGGCAAGACCTACACCATGGCGCATGTCATCCAAAACATCCAACGCCCGGCCCTGATCCTGGCCCCCAACAAGACCCTGGCCGCCCAGCTTTACGGCGAGATGAGAGGATTCTTTCCCGACAACGCGGTCGAGTATTTCGTCTCCTATTACGACTACTACCAGCCCGAAGCCTACATCCCGCGCACCGACACCTACATCGAGAAGGATTCGGCGATCAACGAGCAGATCGACCGCATGCGCCATTCCGCCACCCGCTCGCTTCTCGAGCGGCGCGACGTGGTCATCGTCGCCTCGGTCTCCTGCATCTACGGCATCGGTTCGGTCGAATCCTATGCGCGGATGACCATTCCGCTGGCCGTGGGCGAGCGGATCGAGCGCGACGACTTGCTGAAAAGGCTGATCGAGCTGCAATACCGGCGCAACGACACCGCCTTTGAGCGCGGCGCCATAAGAGTGCGCGGCGATTCGGTGGAAATCTTCCCCGCCCACTACGAAGACCGCGCCTGGCGGGTCTCCCTGTTCGGCGACGAGATCGAGGCCTTAAGCGAATTCGATCCCTTGACCGGCGAAATTTCGGTGCGGCTGGAACGCATCGTCGTCTATCCGGGCAGCCACTATGTCACGCCGCGCCCGACGCTCACCCAAGCGATCAAGGGCATCAAGGTGGAGTTGAAGGAGCGGCTGGAGGAGTTCCATCGCCAGGGCCGGCTGCTGGAGGCGCAGCGCCTATCCGAGCGCACCGGCTTCGACCTCGAAATGCTGGAGACCACCGGGCATTGCAAATCGATCGAGAATTATTCCCGCTACCTCACCGGCCGCAACGCCGGCGAGCCGCCGCCCACCCTGTTCGAGTATCTGCCCGAGGACGCGTTGCTGATCGTCGACGAAAGCCACGTCACCGTGCCGCAATTGGGCGGCATGTTCCGCGGCGATTTCAACCGCAAGAGCACGCTGGCCGAATACGGCTTCCGCCTGCCGTCCTGCGTCGACAACCGGCCCTTGAAGTTCGAGGAGTGGGAGGCGCTGCGGCCGCAAACCCTGTTCGTCTCCGCCACCCCGGGGCCTTGGGAAATGGCGCGCACCGGCGGCGTCTTCGTCGAGCAGGTGATTCGCCCGACCGGCCTGATCGATCCCCTGTGCGTCGTGCGCCCGGTCGAGAAGCAGGTCGACGATCTGATGCGCGAGGCCCGGAGCTGCGCCCAAAAGGGCCAGCGAGTGCTGGTGACCACGCTGACCAAGAAGATGGCCGAGGATCTGACCGAATATTTGCACGAGCATGGCGTGCGGGTGCGCTACCTCCATTCCGACATCGAGACCCTGGAGCGGATCGAGATCGTGCGCGATCTTCGGCTGGGCGCCTTCGACGTGCTGGTGGGGATCAATCTGTTGCGCGAGGGCCTCGACATTCCCGAATGCGCTCTGGTCGCCATCCTCGACGCCGACAAGGAAGGGTTCCTACGCTCGAAGACTTCGCTGGTGCAGACGATCGGCCGGGCGGCGCGCAATGTGGACGGGCAGGTGATTCTTTACGCGGACAAGATGACCGAATCGCTCACCTACGCCATCGGCGAGACCAACCGGCGGCGCGAGAAGCAACAGGCCTACAACGCCTTGCACGGCATCACGCCCGAGAGCATCAAGAAGGGCATCGGCGACATCATCCAGAACATCGCCGAGCAGGATTACGTCACCGTATCGACCGGCGTCGAGGCGATCGACCATCTGGTGGCGCGCGATCTTGATTCCGTCATCGCCGAGCTGGAAAGCCGGATGAAAGCGGCCGCCGCCGATCTGGAATTCGAGGAAGCCGCCCGTCTGCGCGACGAGCTGCGCCGCTTGGAGGCGATCCGCATGGGCGACGGCGTCGCCCTGGCCGGCCTGGCGCCCAAGGCCCGGGCAGCGGCCGGGCTTGATTCCCGGCCGCGCGGGCTAAAGAAGCCCAAGAGACGAAAAGGTCCCTAAATTAGGATGCCGCCTCGGTCGCCGTGGGCGGCGGCTGGCGGAAATGCGCCCATTTCTCGGAGCCGCCTCGGTTTTCCAGGAAATTGATGAGCGCGATCACGACCTTGCGGTCGTAGCGAACGCCGGAATCCTTCATCAGGATGCCCGAGACCTGCTCGAACGACATCGCCTCGCGGTAGGCGCGTGGGCTCACCATGCCGACGAAGGCGTTGGCGACCGAAATGATGCGGGCCGGCAACAAGATGTCCTCGCCCTTCTGGCCCAAGGGGCCGGAGCCGTCCCAGGCCTCGCCCAGGCCGCGCACGGTTTCCACCACCGGGCCGCGGAATTCGACATGGCGAAGCAGGTCGGCGCTCACCAGATAGCTGGAGGCAAGCTGCTTGCGCTCGTCGGCGGTGAGGTTGCTGGTTTTGGTCAGCAGTTCGGCCGGAATGAAGATCTTGCCCAGATTCATGAGATTGCCGGAGATGTCGACGGTGGCCGCCACGTCTTCCGGAACCTCCATCTCCTGGGCGATGGCGCGCGCCACCTCGGCCACCCGGCTGGAATGGAAGGCCGAATAGGGATCACGGCGATCGACGACGCTGACCAGCGTGTCGGTCAATTGGCGCAGCATGCGCTCGCTGCGCCGGCGCTCGCTGGTCAGTTCGGTGATGTCGTCGAGCACCATCAGCACCGAGGGCGGATGATCGCGGTCGCCGCGCAGCGGCACATGCATCGAGCGGATCACCTGCACGCCGTCGTTTTCGCCGAATTCGTGCACCTTGGCGCGGCGCGGGCGCGGCTTGGCATCGGGGTTTTCCTCGAACTCCTTCATCAGATCCTTGTTGATGGCGGTAAAATGGCCGGCCTTGATCGGCCCCATGACGCTGGCCATCGACTTGCCGATGATGTCGTCGGGCGCCAGGCCAGCTTCGGCGGCCGCCGGCTCGTTGGCGAAGGTGTAATGGCCGTCGGCGGTGACAGCCATGATCTGGGTCGGCTGGCTGTTGGTGACCACCTTCATGAAGCGCGACAGATTCGACATCCGCTCGGCGGAAACGCGGAAGCGCTCGGCCGCCTCGGCGGCGCGTACCGAGGCGCCATGCCGCCAGACGGCAAACAGCGCGATCGCCATGCCGCCGATCAGCGACAAGAGGATGATCAGCATGTTGCGCAGGCGCGTCTCCGATTCCGACAGCGCTTCCGCTCGCCCGATCTTGCGCACCAAGGTCCAGGGCGTGCCGGCGATGGCGCGGGCGGTGATCAGCACCTCGCGCCCCAGATAGTCGCGCTTAAGCCCGAAGCCGCCGGCATGCTCAAGCGCGAACGTATCGGCCAGCTCGGGAGTATTCTTGGCGATCGTGCGGCTCAAGGGCTCGGTGCCGTCGGCCAGTGGCGAGAGATATTCGATCGTTTCGGCCTGGGCGCGCACCAGATAGGTTTCGGCGCTGGTCGCCACGTCGCCCGGCTGCTTCAGGCGTTCGAAGAAATCCCGGCCGACCAAACGCAGACCCACCACCACGCCGATGCCCTTGGCCTGCTTGTCGCTTTGTAAGGCAGAAACCGGAAGGGCAAAACCGATGGTGGGCAGGTTGGTGGCGCCGGGATAGAGATCGATCAGGGTCGGCTGGCCGCCGGCCGCTTGCAGCACCGCCGTTTTCAGCTTGGCGGTAAGAGATGGGAAGCCCGGGCTGGCGACGATCAACCCGCCCTCGGCGTCGGTAAGCGCAATGCCCGCCACCCCGGCGCGTTCGACATTGGCCGCCACCGCGCCACCTTGCGGCGCGGCGAAGCCCGAGCGCTCGGCGGTGATGGCGAGAAGGTTGCGAAGATAGGTGGCCTGGGCCGCTTCGTCATTGACTTTGGCGCGCTCGCCGCCGCTCATCACCAATTCGGTCAGATAAAGCTGGAGCGAGGCGTTCTCGGCCAGTTCGCGCAGGGCCAGGAAACTGCCATTGACCCAGTCGGTGATGGCGCCGGCCCGCGAATCCGCCACCACGCCCAGGCGCACCTGCCAGGCCTGCATTTCGCGCTGGCGCTCGCTGTCGACGAAGCGAAAGGCGCCGTAGACCCCCAAGGCAATCGCCAGCACGAACCCGGCGATGGTGAGAAGGACCACCCGATTGAGCTTGATATCGGAAATCTTGCCGCCGTCCGGCTTGGAAGACGCCATCCTGATACTCCCCGTTGCCACCGGCATGCCCTTCGGACGTGCAAAGCCGGCCTGCGGCCACGACGGCCGAACATCCGGCCATCATAGCGCCAATCGTCCAATCGCCTCCATCCTGTTGGTTCTTGTTGCCAAATGCAATATTCCGCTTGCGGGCAATTGGAAGACCCGGCCCTTTTTGCTATAGTCCCCCGACCGAGATTCGGAGCACCAAGACCAACAACATGCCCGTTCGCGAGCCCCATTCCCGACCCATCCGGACGTGGAGCTTCCTTCCGGCCTTGATCGGCTGGCTGCTGATCGCCGGCACGGTACAAGCCTCGGCGCAGAGCGCGCCGTTGCTGTTCCAGAACCAGGAAACCAAATCCGACAATCTGGGGCCGTTCAAGAAATGGACCGGTGCCGTCGAGCGCATGCTGGCGGAAAAATCGCAAGCCCAGGGTGCCTGCTCGGACAAGCAGCTTAACGCCTGCAATTACGCACGCTGGATGGCGTTCATCGAGACCGTGCGCAACAAGGACAAGATGGCGCAATTGGCCGCCGTCAACGAATATTTCAACAAAACCAAATACGTCGAAGATATGCCGAACTGGAACGTCGAGGATTACTGGGCAACGCCCTTGGAGTTCCTGCAAAAGGCCGGGGATTGCGAGGATTACGCCATCGTTAAGTTCATGTCCTTGAAAATGCTGGGCTTCGATCCCAACAATTTGCGCATCGTCGCCGTCCAGGATTTGAACCTCAAGGTCGGCCACGCCATCCTGGCCGTCTATCTGGGCGACAAGATTTTCATCCTCGACAATCAGATCCGCGACGTCATCGAAGATAAGAAGATCCTGCATTACCAGCCGGTCTTTTCGATCAACGAAACCGCCTGGTGGCGCCACAAGAAGGTCTAGAGCGTCGTGCGTTTAATCGGAATCGGCTTAAGGGATTGGTTACGAATTTGTGATTCATCTTGATTGGAGGTGGATCATGGGACGAGCCTATTCGAACGATCTTCGCAGCCGGATTTACGGCGATATCTCCAAAG
>JACRPC010000014.1 GCA_016214125.1 Rhodospirillales bacterium
CTGACATTCTCCCCCGCCGCCATCCGCTCAAGTGCCGCAAGCTTGAAGGCTCGGCTGTAAAATCCCCGTTGATCCGTCATCAGTTCTCTCCTCTTGAGAACTGTCCCCTTTTTTATTGTCTCATTCTAGGGGGGCACTCCATTTATTGTGTCACCGAATTCCGTGTCCCCGAATTCCGGAGGTGTCCCCAAATTTAGATCACGGCTTCAGAATCTTCGCCACCGGGCTCACCCTTAGGCGGTAGGCGTCGGGCATGCCCGAGCCCAGAAGCGGCCGGAGATAAAGCCTAAAGGCGTCGGTGATGTCGGTGCCCGAAGGGGCGATGAAGCTGTCGGGCATGGTGCGGGTTTTGCCCGCCACCGTGGCCAGCGGCAGAAGCTTGTAGTCGACCGAATAAAAGCCGGTGCGCTGGATGGTGACCGAGCCGTCGGAATCGCCCCACATGGCGAACTGCACCGCCTTCTCGCCCACCTCGCGGGCTTCGCGCTGATCGACGTCGGAGACGCAGCCGACGAAGGAGCGCTGCAGATAGCCCAGCGTGTCGCCGCGCACCCGCTTCAATTTGAGCTTGTCCTTGATCTCCTCGCAGAGCATGTCGGCCAAGGCGCCCGAGCCGGAAAGCTGGATGTTGCCATGCTGGTCGTGCTCGATCCTTTTTGCCAACTGGGCGGCGATCGGCTGGCCCGTGGAATCATGGATGCCTTCGGAGATGGCGACCACGCAGCGGCCGTATTTGTCGTGGGTGGCCTTGACGTCGGCCAGGAATTTGTCGACGTCGAACACCCGCTCGGGCACATAGATGAGGTGCGGGCCATCGTCGGGAAACTTCTTGCCGAGCGCCGAGGCGGCGGTGAGAAAACCGGCATGGCGGCCCATCACCACCGCCAGATAGACGCCGGGCAGCGACCAATTGTCGAGGTTGGCGCCCATGAAGGCTTGGGCGACGAAGCGCGCCGCCGAAGGAAAGCCCGGCGTGTGATCGTTCTCGACCAGATCGTTGTCGATGGTCTTGGGGATGTGGATGCAGCGCATCGGGTAGTTGGCCTTTTGCGCCTCTTCGCTGACGATGCGCACCGTATCCGAGGAATCGTTGCCGCCGACATAGAAGAAATAGGCGATGCCGTGCGCCTTCAAGACCTTGAATATCTCCTGGCAGTATTTGAGATCGGGCTTGTCGCGCGTCGAGCCCAGGGCCGAGGAGGGCGTGTGGCCCACCATCTCGAGATTGTGGGTGGTCTCCTGGGTGAGATCGACGAAGGTTTCGTTGACGATGCCGCGCACGCCATTGAGCGCCCCATAGACCAGATCGACGTTGCGGAACTTGCGCGATTCCAAGACCGCGCCCACCATCGACTGGTTGATCACCGCCGTCGGACCGCCCCCTTGAGCGACCAGAACCTTACCGTGCAGCATGAAATCCCGTCCTTCCTTGTCGTCGGCGCCCCCGTGGGAACCGGGCCGGCTAATGTGGAAAAAACTTGACCGTCGGTCAATCCCCGCTCACTTTCTTTTGCATCCGAAACGGCCATCGGGAGCGCCATGCCGAAGGAGGACGTGATCGAGTTCGCCGGCACCGTCAGCGAACTGTTGCCCAACGCGATGTTTCGCGTCACGCTCGACAACGATCACCAAATCCTGGCGCATACGTCGGGAAAAATGCGCAAGAACCGTATTCGCGTGCTGGCCGGCGACCGGGTCAATGTCGAAATGACGCCCTACGACCTGACCAAGGGTCGCATCACCTTCCGATTCAAGTGACGTCCTCCCGCCCGCCCCTGGTGCTCGCCTCGGCCTCGCCCCGCCGTTTGGCCCTGCTGGCCCAGATCGGCATCGTCCCCGACGCCGTCGCGCCCACCCATCTGGACGAATCGCCCTTGGCGCGCGAAGTGCCGGCCCAGCACGCCACGCGGCTGGCCTTGGCCAAGGCCCGCGCCGCTGCCCAGGGCCATCCGGGCGCCTTCGTGCTGGGTGCCGACACCGTGGTGGCGCTGGGACGGCGCATCCTGCCCAAGGCGCTCGACGAAGCGACGGCACGGCGCTGTCTGGCGCTGCTGTCGGGCCGGCGCCATCGGGTGCTGGGCGCCATCGCCCTGCTCGCCCCCGACGGCAAGGCGCGCCACCGGCTGGTGACCAGCCAGGTCGCCTTTCAGCGCCTGACCGAAGCCGAGATCGAAGACTATCTGGCCAGCGGGGAATGGCACGACAAGGCCGGCGGCTACGCCATCCAGGGCCGCGCCGCCGCCTTCATCCGCTTTCTGTCCGGGTCCTACGCCAACGTCGTCGGGCTGGCGCTCAACGAGACCTATAATCTCTTGCGCGGCGCTGGCGCCCTGCCCCCGCGATGATCGCCATCGAAACGATCCTGATCAGCCGTAGCCCGGGCGAGACCCGTCTGGCCGGGCTCGACCGCGAAGGCCGCGTCGTCCTCTTGCGCCATCACCGCCCCGGCCGCAGCCCGGTGGCCGGCGGCATCTATCTCGGGCGGGTGATCGCGGTCTTGAAGGATCTCGACGCCGCCCTGGTCGAGATCGGCCTGGCCCAGCCCGGATTCCTGGAAGCCGCCAAGGCCCGCGCCGCCAAGGGCCGAAGCAAGGGCGCCATCGGCCAATTGCTGAGCGAGGGCGAAGCGGTGCGGGTGCGAGCGCTTTCCGATCCCTTCGCCCACAAAGGCGCCAAGCTGGAATTGCTGGCCGCCGAAGGCCTCTTAACCCAAACCCCGCCCCTTTGCCTGGAGCCGGCGCCCGATCCGCTCTTTGAACTGCGGGCCGCCTATCCCGACGCCACGGTCGAGATCGAGGAGGTGGGAAAGGGCCGCGCCCTGCCCTCGCTGTTCGCGCGCCACGAGGTCGAGGCCGCCATGGAACAGGCCCTGGCGCCGGACGTGGCGCTGCCGGGCGGCGGGCGGCTGATCATCGAGACCACGGCGGCGCTGACCGCCATCGATGTCGATGGCGGGCCGCGCGCCGGCCTGGAGGCCAGCCTGGCCGCCCTGCCCGAGATCGCCCGCCAGATCCGCCTGCGCGAGCTGGGCGGGCGCATCCTGGTCGATTTCGCCGGGCTGGGCAAAAAGCAGCGCGCCACGCTGGCCCAGGCGCTGGGCGAAGCCCTGGCCGGCGACCCCACCCCCACCCGGATCGCCGGGATCACCGCCTTGGGCCTGATCGAGCTGGTGCGCGAGCGCCGCCACACGCCCCTGGCCGATCTTTTGCTGGGCGAGCGGCCCCTGCCGGCGCTGTCGCCCGAGACCGTGGCGCTGATGGGTCTGCGCGCCGCCCTCGCCCTGGCCCAATCCCAACCCGGCTGCCGGCCCCGCCTGGCGCTCGGCCCGGCGGCGGCCGATCGGCTGCAGGGATCGCTGGCCCCGGCGCTCGCCGAAACCGAAGCCCGGCTGGGCCATAAGCTGATCCTCTTGCGCCAAGCCGAAACGCCCGAACCCGGCTATGAGGTCCTTGCATGACGTGCCCGGTCTGCCGGAAACCCGCCGATCCCGCCTTCAAGCCCTTCTGCTCGAAGCGCTGCGCCGATCTCGATCTCAACCGTTGGCTCTCGGAAAATTACCGGATTCCCATCGAGGAGGGGCCCGCCAACGACGCCGAACCCGGCCCCGAAACCGACCGGGACTGATTGACAGCCGGCCGCAAATCCCTATGATCCGGCCCCAATGAACGATTCCCCATCCGAACCGATAACGGTAAGCCCGGCCCAAGAGCCCGGCCTGCCCACCGTCACCTTCCACGACCTTGGCCTGGGCGAGGAAATCCTCAAGGCCATCGACGAGGTGGGCTATGTCGTCCCCACCCCGATCCAGGCCCAAGCGATCCCCATCGTGCTGATGGGCCGCGACGTGCTGGGCACCGCCCAGACCGGCACCGGCAAGACCGCCTCTTTCGTCCTGCCGATGCTGGAGATGCTGGGCTCGGGCCGCGCCCGCGCGCGCATGCCGCGCTCGCTGATCCTGGAGCCCACCCGCGAACTCGCCGCCCAGGTGGCGGAGAATTTCGATCTCTACGGCAAGTATCACAAGCTGTCGCAGGCGCTTCTGATCGGCGGCGAATCCTACGCCGACCAGGAGAAGCTGCTCGATCGCGGCGTCGACGTGCTGATCGCCACGCCCGGCCGGCTGATCGATCATTTCGAGCGCGGCCGCATCCTTTTGTCGGACGTCAAGATCCTGGTGATCGACGAGGCCGACCGCATGCTCGACATGGGCTTCATCCCCGATGTCGAAAAGATCGTCGGGCTGTTGCCGCCGCTTCGCCAGACCCTGTTCTTCTCGGCCACCATGCCGCCCGAAATCCAGCGCCTGGCCGACGCCTTCCTCACCCATCCCAAGCGGATCGCGGTGTCCGCCCCCTCGGCGCCGGCCGCCACCGTCATCCAGGCGATGATCGAGGTCGACGAACTCGACAAGCGCGAAGCGCTGCGCCGCCTCTTGGTGAGCGAGGAGGTCAAGACCGCCCTGATCTTCTGCAACCGCAAGAAGACAGTGACCATTCTCTACCGCTCGCTCAAGCGCCACGGCTTCCACGTCGCCGAACTGCATGGCGACATGCCCCAATCGGCCCGCACCGAGACCTTGGAAAAATTCAAGGCGGGCGAGATTTCGCTCCTGGTCTGTTCCGACGTGGCGGCGCGTGGCATCGACATCCAGGCCCTGCCGCATGTCTTCAATTTCGACGTGCCCTATCACGCCGAGGATTACGTGCACCGCATCGGCCGTACCGGCCGCGCCGGCCGCGAAGGCCGCTCCTTCACCATTGCGACCCCCGACGACGGCAAATTCATCGCCGCCATCGAGCGCCTGATCGGCCGGGCGATCCCCAAAGTGGCGCTGGAAGGCATGCCCCTGCCCGAAGCCTCCGGCGAGGAGCGCCCGGCCCGCGAGCGGCCCGAGCGCAAAGGCCGCGGCGATCGGGGCGGGCGCGGTGGACGCGAGCGCGGCGGACGCGAGCGGGGCGAACGGGGCGGCCGCGAGCGGGGCGGGCGCGAACGCCGGCCGGAAACGGCGGCCCCGCTTGATCCGGCTGACGCGCCGCAACCGGACTATCATGAGGAACCCCGGCACGCGGAACCCCGGCCAACCCATCGTGACGAATCGCGCCCGTCCCATCGTGACGAACCGCGCCATGGGCCGCGGGGCGAACCGCGCCACGGTCAACGCGACCGCCAGCGTCCGGCCCGCGCCGAGGAAGGCGAGGAGCGGCCAAGCAAGATCGTCGGCTTCGGCGAGGACATTCCGCGCTTCCTGCTCACCACCTTTGCGGTGCCCAAGCCGCGCCGCAAGGATGAGGCCGAGGAATCCGACGAGATCGACGAGATCGACGAGAGCGACGAGATCGAGATGGCCGACGAGGCCGACACCCTGGAGGCCGGCGAGGCCTACAGCGCGATCGAGGAGGTCGAATCGGTCGACACCATCGAAGAGATCGACCGCGATGGTCCGCCGGAATCGGAGGACGAGGGCGAAAGCGAGGCCGAGGCCGAATCGGCGACGGCGATCGAAGCCGAACCCGAGCCCGAGCGCGAGCACGAACCCAAGCACGAAGCGGGGGGTGAACCCCAGCCGCACCCAACCAAAGAGGTCTGAGCCGATGCAGACCATCTTCGTCATGATCAAGTGCGATCTGGGCAAGACCTATGGCGTCGCCGACGCCCTGGTGGAAACCGAACAGGTGTCGGAAGTCCATTCGATTTCCGGCCAGTACGACCTGATGGCGAAGTGCTATCTGGAAGACGGCCAGGATATCGGCCATTTCGTTTGCGAAAGGCTGCAACGCCTGCAAGGCATCAAAGACACCTTCACCCTGATTACCTTCAAGACCTTCACCTAACCCCCCTGCCCCGGCTGGCATTCGTTTTTCGAATGGCCGGCATGATATTTCTGCATAGCTTTTGGCCCGCCCCGGCGCCGGCCCAAAAAAATCGCATTCGAATACCGAATTAACCGGAATCGGCAGGTCGCCCAGGCGGCCGGACCTTGGAATTTCCCGCCAAAAGGCCAATATCCCTTCATCGCCCCGGCTTGCTTTCAGGCCGCATTCCGATTATGAGGATGCGGGCATTAGCCGCCCATTGGGGTAGGATCAACCCCCCGCGTCCGGGGGAGCTTGGAGAGGAAGGCGAACGGGCATGTCGCAGCAAGGCAAGATCGTGAAATCGGTTCAGGTGGCGCTGGTCGGAAGCGGCGGCGCCGGCGTGATGACGGCAGGACAGATGCTGCTCGATGCAGCCGCCAAGGCCGGCTATTACGGCTTGATGACCCGCTCCTCGGGACCGCAGATCCGCGGCGGCGAGGCGGCGGCCTTCGTGCGCATCGGCGCCGAGCCGGTGCTGGCGCCCGACGATCGCTTCGACGTGCTGATCGCCTTCGACTGGCAGAATGTGGGCCGCTTTGCGGCCGAACTGCCGCTCGATGGCTCGAGCGTCATTCTCACCGATCCCAGCCAGGGCGAGATCCCGGCCCCCATCGCCAAGATGGGCGCCAAAGTGATCGAGCTGCCGATGAAGACGATGATCGAGTCCATTCCCGGCGCCCGCGTCAACATGATCGGGTTGGGCGCCATCGCCGCGCTCTGCGAACTGCCGCTCGACGCCATCGTCGCCACGGTTGGCGAAAGCCTGAAGCGCAAGGGCCCGGAAGTGATGAAGGCCTCGTCGGCCTCGATCACCGCCGGCGTCGAGGCCGCCAAGAAGATGGGCGTCTCCTTCCCGATTGCCGCCGTCAAGGGCGGCTACGCCGAGCGCTGGAACCTGTCGGGCAACGAGGCCGCCGGTTTCGGCGTCGTCAAGGGCGGCGTGCGCTTCTGCGCCGCCTACCCGATCACCCCGGCCACCGAAGTGCTGGAGTGGTTGGCCCCCAATCTGGCCCAGATCGGCGGCACGCTCGTGCAGGCCGAGGACGAGCTGGCCTCGGTCAACATGATCGTCGGCGCCTCATTCGGCGGCATCCCTTCGGTCACCGCCACCGCCGGCCCCGGCCTGGCCCTGATGACCGAATCGATCGGTCTGGCGGTGGCCGCGGAAACGCCGATCGTGGTGATCGACGTGCAGCGCGGCGGCCCCTCGACCGGCATTCCCACCAAGTCGGAGCAGAGCGATCTCAACATCGCCCTTTACGGCCTGCATGGCGACGCGCCGCACATCGTCACCGCCGCCAACTCGATCGCCGATTGCCTGTTCACCGCCCAATGGTCGGTGCATCTGGCGGAAAGCCTGCAGACGGCGGCGATCATGCTGTCGGACCAGATGCTGGGCCAATCGCGCTCGCTGTGCGACCGCCCGGCCGACATCGATTTCGGCACCAAGCGCCTGATCCCCAGCCCCGAAGACCTCGCCAAGGGCGATTACAAGCGCTACGCCAACACGCCGAGCGGCATTTCGCCGATGGCGATTCCCGGCCAGTCGGGCGGCGAATACACCGCCGACGGCCTCGAGCATGCCGAAACGGGCACGCCGTCGTCGTCGGACGTCGAGCACTCGAAGCAGCTCGACAAGCGCCTGCGCAAGCTCGAGCAGTTCGATTTCGGCGACCATTGGGCCGACATCGAGGGCGAGGGCGACGTCGCCGTGCTCACTTGGGGCTCGGTGACCGGCCCGGTGCGCGAAGCCGCCCAGCGGCTCACCGCCCAGGGCAAGAAGGTGAAGGTGATTTCGCTGCGCCTGCTTCTGCCCGCCCAGCCGGAAAAGCTCGCCAAGGCGCTGAAGGGCGTCAAGAAGGTGCTGGTGGTCGAGCAGACCCACGGCAAGCAGTTCTATCGCTATCTGCGCGCCTTCTACGACCTGCCCGGCAAGGTCGATACCTTCTACCGTCCCGGCCCGCTGCCGGTGCGTCCGCGCGAAGTCGAACAGCGTCTCGCCGCCATTTGATCCCCGAGGGAACCGTCATGAACATTCAAGCTCCCGCCCCGCTCGCCGCCAAGGATTTCAAGTCCGAGATCAAGCCGGTCTGGTGTCCCGGCTGCGGCGACTACTCCGTTCTTTCGGCGATCACCAAGGCGCTGGCCGAACTGGGCCTGACCAAGGAAAAGACCGCCTTCGTCTCGGGCATCGGCTGCTCGTCGCGCATCCCGGCCTACACCAGCGTCTATGGCTTCCACGGCGTGCATGGCCGCTCGCTGGCCATCGCCACCGGCTTGAAGATGGCCCGGCCCGATCTGACCGTCATCGTCGCCGGCGGCGACGGCGACGGCTTCTCGATCGGCGGCAACCACTTCCTGCATGCCTGCCGGCGCAACGTCAACCTCACCTACATCGTCATGGACAACCGGGTCTATGGCATGACCAAGGGCCAGGCCTCGCCGACCACCGAATCGGATTGGTGCGAGAGCGACCTGACCCCGGAAGGCCCCGGCGTCACCCCGGTCGAGCCCCTGAAGCTCGCCCTGGCCTGCGGCGCCAACTATCTGGCGCGCGGCTTCTCGGGCGATCCGAACGGGCTGTCGCGGCTGATCGTCGAAGGCATCAAGCATCCGGGCTTCTCGCTCATCCAGGTGCTGTCGCCTTGCGTCACCTACCGGCCCGAGCAGCGCGACTGGAAGCAGGCGGTGCATGCCGGCTTCGACAACCCGACCTCGGACCCGCGCGAAGCCGCCCGCATCCTGGGCGACGACGACAATTTCACGTTGGGCATTCTTTATGCCGGCTCGCGCCCCTCGTTCCAGGTGGCGAAGCGCGAGGTCGAAGCCACCACGGATCTTACCCGCGGCTTCCGCATGATGACCGGCATGAACGACAAGGCCGAGTTCCTGGCCCACGCCCTGGCGGTCGAGTACGAAGCCGCCGAGCGCTACGACGAATTGGCCGACAGCATGATGACCCACAACAACAAGGAAGTCGCCGATCTGTTCAAGCAGTTCGCTGAGTTCTCGCGCAAGCACGCCGCCGAAGTGCAGGCCCGCGCCGGCAACATCAAGGTGCCGCGCTTGGCGCCCTGGGAATTCAAGTGGCCGGGCTCGGAAGCACCGGAATCGGGCCATGTGGAGACCACCCACTATCTGATGACGCCCTTCCACGCGCTCACCATCGCGTTGCGCAACGAAGTGCGCGGCCAGGAATTCTACGCCCAGGTCGCCGAGACTTCGGAAAACGAGGATGTGCGCAAGCTGGCCAAGGAAATGGCCGACGAGGAGGCCGAGCACGTCACCACCTTGAAGCGCTGGCTGCCCCGCTTCCCCAAGCCGGCGACCGGCTGGGACGAGGATCACGACGGCCCCTCGGCTGCCGAATAATCCTTGGGGGCTGCGTTCGACCAAACCCCGCCGGCCAAGCCGGCGGGGTTTTCTTTTGCCCGCCCGCGATCGCCGCTATAGTGCGGGCGGACGGGGCCGGAAGGGATGGCGATGAACGGCGGGCGCTTGGTGCATGGCGGCGATCTCGAATTGGCGGAAAGCCGCTTCGGCCGGCCCGATCGGGGCTGGCTCGATCTTTCGACCGGCATCAATCCCATCGCCTATCCGCTGCCGGCGCTGGCGCCGGAACGCTGGACCCGTCTGCCCGGATCGGATGCCGGGCTGCGCGCCGCCGCCGCCCAGGCCTATGGGGTGGGTGATGCCCGTCTGGTGGTGCCGGCGCCCGGCGCCCAGGCGCTGATCCAGCTTCTGCCGGCGCTGCGCCGCGACGCCGCGGTTGCCATCCTCGTTCCCACCTACGAAGAGCATCAGGCGGCCTGGACCGCGCTGGGCCATCGGGTGCGGGCGGTCGAAACCATCGATCGGGCGGCCGAGGCCGAGATCGTGGTGCTGGTCAACCCCAACAATCCCGACGGCCGCCTAGTTCCGGTCGACCGCCTGCTCCAGTTGGCCGACGATCTGGCCAAGCGGGGTGGGCTGTTGGTGGTCGACGAATCCTTCGCCGACACCATGCCGCTGGCCAGCCTGGCGCCGCATGCCGGACGGCCGGGATTGCTCGTCTTGCGGTCCTTCGGCAAGTTTTTCGGCCTGGCCGGGCTAAGGCTTGGCTTCGCCCTGGCCGAGGCCGGTCTGGCCGCCGATCTGCGCCGCCGCCTGGGGCCCTGGGCGGTTAACGGCCCGGCGATGGCGATCGCCGAGGCGGCGCTGCTTGACGATCACTGGATCGCCGCCACCCGGATGCGCCTCAATGCCGACGCCAAGCGGCTGGACACCTTGCTGACCGCGGCGGGTGCGACGGTTCTCGGCGGCACGCCGCTGTTCCGCCTTTGCGAGACCGCCAAGGCCGAGGCGCTGTTCGATCATCTGGGCCGCCAGGGAATCCTGGTGCGCACCTTCCCGGCCTTTCCCCGGCGTCTGCGCTTCGGCCTGCCGGGCGCCGAGCCACAATGGCGGCGCCTGCTCGACGCTTTCGAGAGTTGGAATAAGTCATGATCCTGTGATCGGGATCACAGGAGTCTCGTCAGATCGGTGCCATTATGCGATTCTCCCTCGTCGGGGAGGGTGGGCCCATGATGCGTCAACGTTTCGAAATCGCCATTTACAATTCCGAAGTTCGCCACCTGGTCGCCCAGGGCGAACATCATCGGCAATTGCCCGATTCCTGGTCGGAGACCCATTACGTCGAGGTCGAGGCCAACAGCGCCGAAGACGCTTGCGCCCGTCTTCAGGTCAAGTATCCGGCCGAGAAGGGTTACGTCGTCGAGGGCGTGACGCCGGTGCGCGCCGACTCATAGATTGGCCAGTCGCGGCGGATGGCCGATCGCCTTGAGAAAGGCGACCAGATCGGCCGGGGCGATGGTGGTGGTTGCCGTGTTCACCAAAGGATGAAAGGCAAGCAGATCGGCGCTCATCATGGCGCGGTCGAGCACCGCCGTGACCCGATGCGCGGCATCGTTGATGAGCGCAAAGGGGGTGACCGAGCCGGGCTCGATTGCCAAAGTTGCGCGCAACCGATCGGCCGAGCCGAAGGACAAGCGGGCCGAACCGATGCGGTCGGGCAGGCTTTTCAGATCGATCGCCCGCTCGATGGGCGCGCTCACCAACCACATCTGATTCTTGGCGTCCTTCAAGAACAGGTTCTTGCAGTGCGTGCCGGGAATGCCCGCCCAATGGGTGCGGCCATCCTCGACCGTGAAGATCGGCGGATGATGGTGGGTGGCGACCGCGAGGCCAAGCTGGGCCAGATGGGCCAAGAGCGATTCGGGCGTGTGCGGCACGCGTTCCCGTTTCCTGGTGGCATTCGCGCGATCCTGCGGCTTGCTCTTTGCCCCGTCAAGCGATAGGGAAGGTGGCGATGAAACCGTTCGACATCCTAACCGCCCTTTTGGTGATGGTGATCTGGGGCTTGAATTTCGTCACCGCCAAATTGGGGGTTTCGGAACTGCCGCCGCTTCTCTTCTCGGCCCTTCGGTTTGCCTTGATGGCCGCGCTGCTGGTCCCCTTCTATCGGCCGCGCTGGGGCCAGCTTCCTTCGCTGGCCCTTTTGGCCTTCACCTTGGGGGTGGTTCATTTCGGGCTCTTCTTCATCGGCATCAAAGGCGTCGACGCCGCCACTTCGGCGATCACCGTCCAGCTTCAAGTGCCCTTTTCGGCCCTGGTGGCCGCCTGGGTGTTCGGCGACCTGCTGGGCTGGAAACGGGCCGGCGGCATGGCGCTGGCCTTTTTCGGCGTCGCCCTCTTGATGGGCGAACCGAGCCGGCCCGATCCCTTCTCGGTCGGATTGATCGTGCTGTCGGCCGTCGGCTTCGCGCTTTCCACCCTGGTCATCAAGAAGATGGGCGCCATGCACCCGCTTCTGGTCACCGGCTGGATCGGTCTGTTGGGCGCGCCGATGCTGCTGGTGCTGTCGCTCATCTTCGAAAGCGATCATCGGGCGGCGATGGAGAGCGCCGGCTGGCGCGGCTGGGGCGGCGTCGTCTACGCCGCCGTGCTCTCCTCGATCGTCGGCCATAGCCTGTGGTACCGGCTGCTGCGCAGCCACACGATGAACCAGGTGGTGCCCTATTCGCTGTTGGCGCCGGCGATCGGCGTCTTTTCCGGCGTGCTGCTGCTCGACGAACCCTTCACCTGGCACAAGCTGGTGGGCGGCTTGTTCACCCTGAGCGGGGTGGCGATCATCCAGCTCGTCACGGCGCGCAAGGCTGTCGCATGATCGAGCGCCCCTCGCCCAATCACGAGCCGCGCCCGGCCAGCACGCCGATCGACATGCTGGTGCTCCATTACACCGGCATGAAAACGGCCACCGAGGCGCTGGCGCGCCTGCGCGATCCCGCCGCCAAGGTGAGCGCCCATTACCTGATCGACGAGGACGGCACGCTTTGCCGCCTGGTGGCCGAGGACAAGCGCGCCTGGCATGCCGGCTTGGCCGTTTGGCGCGGCCAGACCGACGTCAACAGCCGCTCGATCGGCATCGAACTCGTCAATCCGGGCCACGAATTCGGCTATCGCGCCTTCCCGGCGGCGCAGATGGCGGCGCTGATCGAGCTTGGTCGCGCCCTTCTGGCCCGCCACCCGATCCCGGCCCGCAACGTGGTCGGCCATTCCGACGTGGCGCCGGCGCGCAAGCAAGACCCCGGCGAATTGTTCGATTGGCCGGGCCTGGCCGAAGCCGGCATCGGGCTTTGGCCAAAGCCGCGTTCCACTCCCTCGAGCGCCGATCCGCTTGCCAATCTGGCCCGCTACGGTTACGGGATCGACGACCCCCCAGCCGCCATCCGGGCCTTCCAGCGCCATTTCCGCCCGGCCCGCATCGACGGCATCATCGATGCGGAATGTCGCGCTTTGCTTGACGGATTGCTCGCCCAAGGCGCTTAATGCCCCCGCCAGACGGCCGGATGACCGCTCTTCGGGCAACCGAAGGGAGGAAAGTCCGGGCTCCACGGAAACACGGTGCCGGGTAACGCCCGGCGGGGGCGACCCCAGGGACAGTGCCACAGAGAGCAGACCGCCGCCGCCGCCCTTCGGGGCGCCGACGGCAAGGGTGAAAGGGTGCGGTAAGAGCGCACCGCGGTCCCGGCAACGGGAACGGCACGGCAAACCCCACCGGGAGCAAGACCAAATAGGGGCGGCAGGCCGGAGCGATCCGGCGCCTGCGTTTCCGCAAAGCCGCCCGGGTCGGTCGCGCGAGGCGTCCAGTAACGGACGTCCCAGATGAATGGTCATCCCCCACCGCCAAGGTGGGGACAGAACCCGGCTTATAGGCCGTCTGGCACTTTCTTCGACAAATACCCCTTGTATGTTCGCAAATGTAACCATTTGGCGATCAGGGTATTTAGCGAACTCCACTTAATTGGTCATACCAACAATCGCGGCCAAAGCAAATTTGATTGGCCCCGATCCGCCTTGGAGACTGTGGATAACGTCGACATTCCCTTGGATTTTATTTATGTTTTTCCAATCCGGTGCCGGCCTTTCCGGTTGACTCCCATGTAATCCCATGATATCCCATAAATGCCCAGGATGCGTCCAAGAATGGACGAGCCCGGGCGTGGGATGGGCAAACGGAACAGGAGCTCTCGGGAATGGCCTTATTCCTGGGCAGTTTCTTAAACAAGGTCGACAAAAAGGGACGGGTATCCGTCCCCGCCCCCTTCCGTGCGGCCTTGGCACCGGCCTCGGGCTTCGTTGCCCTGCCCTCGATCTTCGATTCTCCCTGCATCGAAGGCTGGAATCTGGAGCGGGTGGCGGAGCTGAGCGCCGCCATCGACCGCATGTCGCTCTTCTCGCCCGAACGCCAGGCGCTCGCCAACACCATCTTCGAGGAATCAAGCGAATTGGCTTTCGATCCCGAGGGTCGCATCGCGCTTCCCGACAAGCTGATGGCCCAGGCCGGGATCACGGAATCGGCGCTGTTCGTCGGCCGCGGCCCCACCTTCGAGATTTGGGAGCCCGCCCACTTCGAGCCCTTCAAGGCGGCGGCGCGCAAGCAACTGCGCGACAATCCGCCCAACATCATCTTGCGCCGCGACGGAGACAAGCCGTGAGCGCGCTGCACATCCCGGTGATGCTGACGGAGGTGATCGAGGCCCTGGCGCCGACCGCCAACGATGTGATCGTCGACGGCACCTTCGGCATCGGCGGCTACAGTCAGGCCTTGCTCGACGCCGCCCCCTGCCGGGTGATCGCCATCGATCGCGATCCCCAGGCGGTGGCGCGCGGCCAGGCACTGCAAAGCCGGCATGGCGACCGTTTTCGCATGCTCGAAGGCCGCTTCGGCGCCATGGACCGCCTGCTGGCCGAGCAGGGCTTGGCCGAAGTCGATGGCGTGACGCTCGATCTTGGCGTCTCTTCGCCGCAGATCGACGATCCGGCGCGCGGCTTTTCTTTCCAAACGGAAGGACCGCTCGACATGCGCATGGGCCAGGCGGGCGAAAGCGCCGCCGACCTCGTCAACGCGCGCTCGGAAGGCGAACTGGCCGATCTCATCTTTCACTATGGCGAGGAGCGGATGGCGCGGCGCATCGCCAAGGCCATTATCGCCGCCCGCCCGCTCGTCACCACCCTCGATCTGGCCGAATGCGTGCGCTCGGTGGTTCGCCGCGCCGCCGACGGCATCGATCCGGCGACCCGCACCTTCCAGGCGCTGCGCATCGCCGTCAACGACGAATTGGGCGAACTCGATCGCGGTCTGGTCGCCGCCGAAAAGCTGCTGAGGCCCGGCGGACGCCTGGCGGTGGTGTCGTTCCATTCGCTCGAAGACCGCCGGGTCAAGGCCTTCCTCAAGGCCCGCGCCGGTCTGGCCGGCGGCGCGTCGCGCCATCGTCCGGCGGCCACGCGCCGTTTGCCCTCCTTCACCGATCTGGTCCGCCGCCTGCCCTCCGCCGCCGAATGCGCCCGCAACCCGCGCGCCCGCTCGGCCCGCCTGCGTGCCGCCAGGCGCACCGACGCGCCGGCCTGGGGCGGGGAGGAGCGGCCATGATGCGCCTGCTCACCGTTCTGGTGCTCGGCTTGGCGATCCTGGGCGGCATCGGGCTTTACCTCTTGAAGCACGAGGTCAAGGCCAAGGAATCCAAGCTGGCCGAGACCCAACGCCAGATTCTGGCCGACCAGCAGACCATCCATGTGCTGAAGGCGGAATGGAATTACCTGAACGATCCGGCCCGGCTCAAGGATCTCGCCGAGCGCCATCTGGGCATGAAGCCGGTTCGCGCCTCGCAAATGGTGGCGGTCGGCGCCCTGCCGGCGCGCGAGGTCGCCCCGCCGGCCGACGCCGCCTCGCCCGAACCGCTGCCCCAGCCGATGCCCAAGGCCCAACCGGCCAAGCCCAAAGCCCAGCCGATCGCCGCCCCGCCCGAGGTGCCGGCGATTCCCGAATCTCCCGGCCGACCGCCCACCCAGGCCGGCCACCCGCCCGAACGGGCGGCGACTGAACTCGCTGAAGCGAGGTGACGCCATGACGAAACGTTTCTTCTCCGCCTCTACCGCCCCCGCCGCCGATCCCCGGATCGGCGGCCGCACCGTTCTCAAGGGGGTGCGCAACGACGCCCTGGAGACGGGACGCCTGCGCCTTCTGGTGACGGGCGCCGCCTTCCTGCTGGCCTTCGGCGTCATCGCCTATCGGCTGGTCGAGGTGACGGCGATCGATCCCGAGCATCGCAACCGGCCGGTGGCCTCCGCCAAGGACGGCAAGCTGCGCTTCGACCGCGCCGACATCGTCGACCGCAACGGCGTCGTGCTGGCGACCGGCCTGCCCACCGTTTCGCTCTACGCCAATCCGCGGGAAATCCGCGACCCCGAGGCCGCCGCCCTGAGCATCGCCCGCGTGCTGCCCGATCTCAACGCCGCCGATCTCAAGGCCAAGCTGGCGGCGGAAAAGGGCTTCGTCTACCTGAAGCGCAACCTGACGCCCCGCCAGCAATACGAGATCAACCGTCTGGGCGTGCCGGGGCTCAATTTCGAGGCCGGCGAGCGGAGGCTTTATCCGCAAGGCCCGCTGGCCGCGCATGTGATCGGCATGGCCGATCTCGACGGCAAGGGCATCGCCGGCATCGAGAAGACCTTCGACGGCCAATTGCGCCAGGAAACCGGCGAGCCCTTGGCCCTGTCGATCGACGTGCGAGTCCAGCATGTGCTGCGCACCGAACTGGCCGAAGCGGTGCAACGCTTCCAGGCGATCGGCGCCACCGGCGTGGTCCTTGACGTGCGCACCGGCGAAATCCTGGCCATGGTGTCGCTGCCCGATTTCGATCCCAACCAGCCGTCCAGCATGACCCCGGTGGCGCAGTTCAACCGCACCACGCTGGGCGTTTACGAGATGGGCTCGACCTTCAAGCTGTTCACGGCAGCCGCGGCGCTCGACGCCGGCATCGCCAACACCCAGACGCTCTACGACGCCCGCGAGCCGATCAAGATCGCCAGCTTCCAGATTCGCGACTACCACCCGCTGCACCGCCATCTGACGGTCGAGGAGATCATGATCCACTCCTCGAACATCGGCGCGGCGCGCATCGCGCTCGATCTCGGCACCGCCGGCCAAAAGGACTTCATGAAGCGGATCGGCATGCTGAAGCCGACGGCGCTGGAGCTGCCCGAGCAGGGCTCGCCGCTTTATCCGACCACCTGGCGCGAGATCAACACCATGACCATCGCCTACGGCCACGGGCTTTCGGTGACGCCGATGCATCTGGCGGCCGGCGTCGCCACCTTGGTCAATGGCGGCATCCATCGCCCGGTGACGCTGCTCAAGCGCCCGGCCGGCGAAGCCGCTCCCGGGGCGCGGGCGCTGTCGGCCAAGACCTCGGATCAGATGCGCCGCCTGATGCGCGCCGTGGTCGAGACCGGCACCGGCGGCAAGGCCGAGGCCGCCGGCTACCGGGTGGGCGGCAAGACCGGCACCGCCGAGAAGCTGGGCGCCGGCGGCGGCTACGCCCGCAAGGCGCTGTTGTCGTCCTTCGTCGGCGCCTTCCCGATCGACGAGCCGCGCTATGTGGTGCTGGCCATGGTCGACGAGCCCAAGGGCAACAAGGAAACCTTCGGCTACGCCACCGGCGGCTGGATCGCCGCGCCGGTGGTGGGCCGCATCGTCGCCCAGATCGGCCCGATGCTGGGCCTGGCGCCCGTCGAGGCGCCCGGCGCCTCGGCCAAGGCGCAGCAGGCCAGTCTGACGACGGGGGAACGCAAGGTTGCGGCTAACTGATGTGATGGAAGGGGGGGGCATGGAGGGACGCGCGCGCAACGACGAGCGGGAGATCACCGGACTCGCTCTTGATTCGCGTCGCGTCGAACCCGGCTTCCTCTTTGCCGCCCTGCCCGGCTCCAAGCAGGATGGCCGCGACTACATTCCCCAAGCGCTGGCGCGCGGCGCCGCCGCCATCCTCGCCCCCAACGGCACCCGCCTGCCCGACGGCGCCCAAGCCGCGCTCATCACCGACGCCAATCCCCGCCGTCGCTTGGCGCGCATCGCCGCCCTTTTTCACGGCGCCCAGCCGAAGACCGTGGCGGCGGTGACCGGGACCAACGGCAAGACCTCGACCGTTCATTTCCTGCGCCAGATCTGGCTGGGTCTGGGCCACCGGGCGGCCAGCCTGGGCACGCTGGGGCTGATGGCGCCCGACCGCTCCGATCCCGACAGCCTGACCACCCCCGATCCGCTCACCTTGCACGCCCTGCTGGCCGAGCTGGCGCAAGCCGGCGTCACCCATCTGGCGATGGAGGCCTCGAGCCACGGCCTCGATCAGTACCGGCTGGATGGCGTGCGCTTCGCCGCCGCCGCCTTCACCAACCTGTCGCGCGACCATCTCGACTATCACCGCGACATGGAGACCTACCGCCAAGCCAAGCGCCGCCTGTTCACCGAAGTGCTGGCGCCGGGCGCGGTGGCGGTGCTGAACGCCGACAGTCCGGAATTCGAGCGGCTGGCGGCCGATTGCCGCTCGCGCCACCATCATGTCATCGATTACGGCCGCAACGCTTTGGCGCTGCGGCTGGTCGAAGCGGCGCCGGACGGTCAAGACCAGACGCTGACGATCGAGATTCTCGGCCGTCGGCGCCACATTCGTTTGCCGCTGGTCGGCGGTTTCCAGGCGATGAACGCCCTGGCGGCGCTGGGTCTGGCGATCGCCACCGGCGCCAAGGACGAGGACGCGCTGGTGGTTCTGGCCCAGCTTTCCGGGGTGCCGGGCCGCCTGCAAGGGGCCGCCCTGCGCGCCAACGGCGCCGCCATCTATGTCGATTACGCCCACACGCCCGACGCCTTGGAAACCGTGCTGACCGCCTTGCGCCCGCATGCCCCGGGCCGGCTGGTCGTGCTGTTCGGCTGCGGCGGCGATCGCGATCCCGGCAAGCGGCCGATGATGGGCGCCATCGCCAAGCGGCTGGCCGATCGGGTGATCGTCACCGACGACAATCCGCGCAGCGAGGACCCGGCCGCCATTCGTCGCCAGATTCTCGCCGCTTGCCCGCAGGCGATCGAGATCGGTTCGCGCGCCGACGCCATTTCCCAAGCGGTCGCCGATCTTAAGGCCGGCGATCTCTTGCTGGTGGCCGGCAAGGGCCATGAGCAGGGCCAGATCGTCGGCGATCGCGTGCTGCCCTTCGACGACGTTCGTGAAGCGCGCCGCGCCGTGGCGGAGGCCGACGCATGACCGCGCTGCCGCTTTGGACCTCGGAGGAAGCCGCCGCCGCCACCCAGGGCTGGGTCAACCGGCCCTGGATCGCCCAGGGCGTTTCCATCGACAGCCGGTCGCTGGCTACGGGCGATCTGTTCGTCGCCCTCAAGGGCGAGCGCGTCGACGGTCACGATTATCTGAACGCCGCCGCCGCCGCCGGCGCCGCCGCCCTGATGGTGAGCCGCACCGACTCCCTGCCCGAGCGGGTTTCCTATCTGGCGGTCGCCGACACGCTGAAGGGGCTGGCCGATCTGGCAAACCAAGCGCGGGCGCGCAGTCCGGCCAAGGTGATCGCCGTCACCGGGTCGGTCGGCAAGACCGGCACCAAGGAGATGCTGCGCCTGGCCCTGGCCGCCAACGGCCCCACCCACGCCACCTTGGGCAATCTTAACAACCAGATCGGCCTGCCGCTCACCCTGGCCCGCCTGCCCGCCGAGGCCGCCTATGCGGTGCTGGAGATGGGCATGAACCATGCCGGCGAGCTGGCGCCGCTTTCCCGCCTGGCCCGGCCCGACGTGGCGATCGTCACCGCCATCGAGATGGCCCATGTCGAATTCTTCGCCTCGCTCGACGCCATCGCCGACGCCAAGGCGGAAATCTTCGCCGGTCTTGCGCCAGGCGGCACGGCGATCCTCAACCGCGACAGCCCGCAATTCTCCCGTCTGGCCAAGGCGGCGCGCGCCCAAGGCGCCGCCCGCATCGTCGGCTTCGGCGCCCATGCCGAGGCGGAAGCCCGCCTGCTCGATTGCGCGCTCGATCCCGAAGCAACGACGGTGCTGGCCCTGATCGCCGAACGCCCCGTCACCTACCGCCTGAACGTGCCCGGCCGGCACTGGGCGCTCAACAGTCTGGCGGTGCTGGCGGCCGCGCAGGCGGTGGGCGCCGATCTCGAACGCGCCGCCCAGGGTCTGGCGGCGTTGGCGCCGCCCAAGGGCCGCGGCCAGCGCCATCGCCTGGAGCGCGAGGGCGGCACCCTGACCCTCATCGACGAAAGCTACAACGCCAGTCCGGCCTCGATGCGCGCCGCGCTGGCCGCCTTGGCGCTGGCCAAGCCCGGCCCCGAGGGCCGGCGGATCGCCGTTTTGGGCGACATGCTGGAATTGGGCGAGCGGGGACCGGCGCTGCATGGCGAGCTGGCCCAATCCATCGCCGAGAATCGCATCGATCTGGTCTTCACCGCCGGCCCGCTGATGGAGAATTTGCACCGGGGGCTGGCGCGAGCCCAGCAGGGCGGGCATGCCGCCAACGCCGACGCGGCGGCAGGGCTGGTGGCGGCGGCGCTGCGGCCGGGCGACGTGGTGATGGTCAAGGGCTCGGCCGGCAGCCGCATGGGCCGGGTGGTCGAGGCCCTGTTGCATCCCGAAGGCGCGCCCGCGCGCGCCGCCAACGGACATTAGGGGGCGGCCGAAGATGCTTTATCTCCTTCTCTTCCCCCTCTCCGACCATATCAACGTCCTCAACCTGTTCCGCTACCTCACCTTCCGCACCGCCGGGGCGGTGATGACCGCGCTTTTCCTGGCGCTCATCTTCGGGCCGGCGATGATCCGTTGGCTGAAGAAGAAGCAGCGCGAGGGCCAGCCGATCCGCGACGACGGGCCGGAATCGCATCTGCTGACCAAGAAGGGCACGCCCACCATGGGCGGCTTCCTGATCCTGTTCGCCCTGGTGGTCTCGACCCTGCTGTGGGCCGATCTCAAGAACGGCTTCGTCTGGGCGGTGCTGCTGGTCACCGCCGGCTACGGGCTGATCGGCTTCCTTGACGACTACCTGAAAGTGAGCAAGCGCAATGTCAAGGGCCTGCCGGGCAAAATCAAGCTGGTGGCGCAGGTCGCCCTGGCGCTCGCCGCCACCCTGTGGATCATGGCGCTGACCAAGGAGCCGCTGACCAGCGCGCTCACCGTGCCCTTCTTCAAGACCGTGCTGATCCAAATGGGCTGGTTCTATCTGCCCTTCGCGGTGTTCGTGGTGGTGGGCGCCTCGAACGCCGTCAACCTCACCGACGGGCTCGACGGTCTGGCGATCGTGCCGGTGATCATCGCCACCGCCGTCTTCGCCCTCATCGCCTACGTCGTCGGCCACACGGTGTTCTCGAACTATCTGCAGCTCCACTACGTGCCCGGCGCCGGCGAACTGGCCGTGTTCTGCGGCGCCCTGGTCGGCGCCGGCATCGGCTTTCTCTGGTACAACGCGCCGCCCGCCATGGTGTTCATGGGCGACACCGGCTCGCTGGCGATCGGCGGCGCCTTGGGCACCATCAGCGTCGTCACCCGCCACGAGATCGTGCTCGCCATCGTCGGCGGGCTGTTCGTGCTGGAGACGGTGTCGGTGATCGTGCAGGTCATCTCCTTCAAGCTCACCGGCAAGCGCGTCTTCCGCATGGCGCCGCTTCATCACCATTTCGAGAAGAAAGGCTGGGCGGAACCGACCGTCGTCATCCGCTTCTGGATCATCGCCGGCATCCTGGCCCTGGCCGGCCTCACCACCCTGAAGCTGCGGTGAGGCGATGATCGATCTTCCCTTTCTCGACGGTCAGGTGGCGGCGGTGATGGGGCTGGGGCGCTCGGGCCTCTCGGCCGCCCAAGCGCTGGCCCGCTCGGGCGCCCGGGTCTGGGCCTGGGACGACAACGCCGAGAGCCGCGCCAAGGCCGAAGCCAAAGGCGTGGCCCTGGTCGATCTCGCCGCCTGCGATTGGAACCGCCCCGCCCTCTTGGTCTGGAGCCCCGGCATTCCCCACACCTGGCCCCAGCCGCATCCGGTGGCCGAAGCGGCCCGCGCCCATGGGCGCCCGATCGTCTGCGACGTCGATCTTCTGCTCCAGGCCCGGCCCCGCGTGCCCAACGTCGCCATCACCGGCACCAACGGCAAATCGACCACCACCGCCCTGATCGGCCACATCCTGGCCCAGGCCGGACGGCGGGTGGCGGTGGGCGGCAATCTCGGCACCCCAGCCCTTGACCTCGAGGCGCTCGACGATGACGGCATTTATGTGCTCGAGCTTTCCTCCTACCAACTCGAACTGGTGCCCTCGGCCGGCTTCGGCGTCTCGATCTTGCTCAACATCACCCCCGACCATCTCGGCCGCCATGGCGGCATGGACGGCTACATCGCCGCCAAGCGCCGCATCTTCGAGACCCAGGCCAAGCCCGGCTTGGCGGTGATCGCCATCGACGACGAACCCTGCCGGCGCATCCAGGCCGAACTGTTGGGGTTGGGCCGAAGCGTGACGGCGGTTTCGGCGCAAGGCTTCGTCAAGGGCGGCGTCTCGGTGGTCGGCGGCACCTTGATCGACGATAGCGAGGGCCGGGAGGCCGCCATTCTCGATCTCGGCCGCCTGCCCACGCTTCCCGGCCAGCACAATTGGCAGAACGCCGCCGCCGCCTACGCCGCCGCCCGGGCCTTCGGACTGCAAGCGCAGACGATCGCCGCCGGCATCGCCAGCTATCCCGGCCTGGCGCACCGCCAGGAGCGGGTGGCGGCGCTCGACGGCATCTTGTTCGTCAACGACAGCAAGGCCACCAACGCCGATGCGGCGGAAAAGGCGCTGGGCTGCTACGACACGGTCTATTGGATCGCCGGCGGCCTGGCCAAGGAAGGCGGCATCGATTCGCTGGCGCCGCTGTTCGGCCGCATCCGCCACGCCTTCCTGATCGGCCAGGCGGCCCCGGCCTTCGCCCGGACGCTGGCCGCCCACCACGTCGCCCACAGTCTGGTCGGCGATCTGGGGGGCGCCACCCGGGCCGCCTACGCCCTGGCCAGGGCCGAGGGCAAGCCGGGCGCCGTGGTGCTGCTCGCCCCCGCCTGCGCCTCCTGGGATCAGTTCAAGAGCTTCGAGGAGCGCGGCGAGCGCTTCCGCCTGCTGGTCAACGATCTCCTGCTCGCCAAGGAGGCCCGCGCATGAGCTTCGGCGGCCGCACCGATACGAGCGTCATCGGCCGCTGGTGGTGGACGGTCGACCGCTGGCTGTTGATGTCGCTGGTGGCGCTGATCCTCATCGGACTCTTCCTCACCTTGGCCGCCAGCCCCGGCGTGGCGGAAAAGATCGGCGCCGACAGCTTTCATTTCGTGCGCCGCCAATTCCTGTTCGTCCTGCCGGCGATCGCGGTCATGCTCGCCGTCTCGATGCTGGAGACCCGCGACGTGCGCCGGTTGGCGGTGGTCGGTTTCCTGGGTTCGCTGGCGCTGATGGGCGCCACCCTTGCCTTCGGCCACGAGGTCAAGGGCGCCACCCGCTGGCTTACCCTGGGCGGGCTGTCGATCCAGCCTTCGGAATTCATGAAGCCCTTCTTCGCCGTGATGGTGGCCTGGATGTTCGCCGAGGGGCGGATGACGCCCGGCTTCCCCGGCCGGTCGATCGCCTGCCTGCTCTACGCCCTGGTGGCGGCGCTCCTGCTGCTCCAGCCCGATGTCGGCATGACCCTGGTGGTGAGCGCCGTCTTCTTCGCCGAATTCTTCCTGGCCGGCCTGCCGCTGGTGCTGGTGGCTCTGGCGGTGGTGGGCGGGGCGGGTGCCGTGGTCGGCGCCTACTTCGTCTTCCCGCATGTGCAAAGCCGGATCGACCGCTTCCTCGATCCGGCGAGCGGCGATTCCTATCAGGTCACCACCGCCATGCAGGCCTTCGGCCAGGGCGGGCTGTGGGGACGCGGCCCCGGCGAGGGCCGCATCAAGGCGGTGCTGCCTGACGCCCACACCGATTTCATCCTGGCGGTGGCGGGCGAGGAATTCGGCCTGTTCGTCTGCCTGGTGGTGGTGCTGCTCTTCGCCTTCATCGTGCTGCGCGGCTTGGTCCGCCTGTTCGCCGAGGAGAATCTGTTCATTCTGTTGGCGGTCGCCGGCCTGCTGATCCAGTTCGGCCTGCAAGCCGTAATCAACATGGCCTCGACCCTGCACCTGATGCCGACCAAGGGCATGACGCTGCCCTTCATCTCGTATGGCGGCTCGTCGATGATCGCCATCGCGCTCGGCATGGGCATGATGCTGGCCCTGTCGCGCAAGCGCTTCGGTCTGGGAGGCGGGCGATGAACGCCACCCAACCCTTGATCGTTTTGGCGGCCGGCGGCACCGGCGGCCATGTCTTTCCCGCCGAAGCGCTGGCGGAATCGCTGATGGCGCGCGGTCGGCGCCTGGCTCTGATCACCGACCGGCGCGGCCAGGCTTTCGGCGGCGTTCTGGGGCGGCTCGACACCCATCGCATCCGCGCCGGCGGCATCGCCGGGCGCAGCCTGTGGAAGCGCGGCTTGGCGCTGATCGATCTTGGGCTCGGCACGCTTCAGGCGCACGCGCTTCTGGGCCGGATGAAGCCGGCGGCGGTGGTGGGTTTCGGCGGCTACGCCTCGGTGCCGACCATGCTGGCCGCCATCCTGCGCAAGCGCCCCACCCTGCTGCACGAACAGAACGCCGTGCTGGGCCGCGCCAACCGCCTGCTGGCCGGGCGGGTCGATCGCATCGCCACCGCCTTTGCCCAGGTCGAGCATGTGCCGACCGCCGACGCCAAGGTGGTGCCGACCGGCATGCCGGTCCGTCCCGCCGTGGCCGCCATGCGCGACACCGCCTATCCGGCGCTGGACGGAACGGGGCCGATCGCCCTTCTCGTCCTGGGCGGCAGCCAGGGCGCGAAAATCTTCAGTTCGCTTATTCCCGCCGCGCTTGCCCTATTGCCCGAGACCCTACGCCGACGTCTGCGCGTCAGTCAGCAATGCCGGCCGGAACTGCTCGACGAAACCCGCCACACCTATCAGGCGGCCGGCATCGAGGCCGATCTGGCCAGCTTCTTCCATGACGTGCCCGAGCGTCTGGCCGGCGCCCATCTGGTGATTGCGCGCGCCGGCGCCTCGACGGTGGCGGAAGTCAGCCTGGTCGGCCGTCCCGCCATCCTGGTCCCCTATCCGCACGCCATCGACGACCACCAGACCGCCAACGCGCACGCGCTGGACGAAGCCGGCGGCGGCTGGCTGATGCCGGAAGCGGCGTTGTCGCCCGCCAGCCTGGCGGCGCGGTTGGAATCGCTGTTCGCCCATCCGGAGACCCTGGCCAAGGCCGCCGCATGCGCGCGGGCGGCGGGGCGCCCCGACGCCGCCCAACGCTTGGCGGACGCCGTCGATTCCCTGATCGCCCGAACGGCGGGAGGCGCCCCTTGAGAGCGTTGCCCCTGTCGATCGGCATCATCCACTTCGTCGGCATCGGCGGCATCGGCATGAGCGGCATCGCCGAGATCCTGCACAATCTGGGCTACGCCGTGCAGGGCAGCGACATCGCCGACAACGCCAACGTCAAGCGCCTGCGCGGGCTGGGCATCGCCATCGCCGTCGGCCACGAGGCCGCCAATCTGGGCGAAGCCCAGGTGGTGGTGATCTCGTCGGCGGTGAAGCCCGACAATCCCGAGGTGGCGGCGGCGCGCGCCCGCCTGATCCCGGTGGTGCGCCGGGCCGAAATGCTGGGCGAGCTGATGCGCCTCAAATGGGCGATCGCCGTGGCCGGCACGCACGGCAAGACCACGACGACCTCGATGGTGGCGGCGATGCTCGACGCCGCCGGGCTCGATCCCACCGTCATCAACGGCGGCATCATCAACGCCTACGGCACCAACGCCCGTCTGGGCCAAGGCGAGTGGATGGTGGTCGAAGCCGACGAATCGGACGGCACCTTCCTCAAGCTGCCCTCGACCATCGCCGTGGTCACCAACATCGACCCCGAGCATCTCGACCATTGGGGCAGCTTCGAGCGGCTCAAGGACGGCTTCGAGAGCTTCGTCGAGAACATCCCCTTCTACGGCTTCGCGGTGCTGTGCATCGATCATCCCGAGGTACAGGCGATGATCCCGCGCGTCTCCGACCGGCGCATCGTCACCTATGGGCTGAGCCCGCAGGCCGACGTGCGGGCGCTTTCCATCCGCAGCGGCGCCGGCGGCACCGCGTTCGACGCCGTCATCGCCGACCGCGCCGGCGGCCCGGCCCGCCATCTGGCGGATCTGCGCCTGCCGATGTTCGGCGATCACAACGTCCAGAACGCCTTGGCCGCCATCGCCATCGCCCACGAAATGGCCTTCGACGAAGACGCGATCCGCAAAGCCCTGGCCGGCTTCAGCGGCGTCAAGCGCCGTTTCACCCGCACCGGCGAAGCCCAGGGCATCACGGTGATCGACGATTACGGCCATCATCCGGTGGAGATCGCCGCCGTGCTCAAGGCGGCGCGCAAGGCCACCGCCGGCTCGGTGATCGCGGTCGTGCAGCCGCACCGCTACACCCGCCTCATCAATCTGTTCGAGGATTTCTGCACCTGCTTCAACGACGCCGATTGCGTGGTGGTGGCCGAGGTCTATGCCGCCGGCGAATCCCCCATCGAGGGCGCCAGCCGCGATTCCCTGGTCGAGGGTCTGCGCGCCCACGGGCATCGCAAGGTGATGGCGCTGGCCAAGCCCGACGAGCTGGCGCCCCTGGTGCGCCGGATCGGCAAGCCCGGCGATCTGGTGGTCTGCCTGGGCGCCGGCAACATCACCGCCTGGGCCAACGCCCTGCCCGGCGAGCTTGAGAAGCTGGGTGCGGAGGGCGGCGCATGACCGCCTCCACCCTGCCCGACGGCCTGCCCAAGGTGCGCGGCGAACTGCGGACCGAGGCGCCGCTGGCTCCCGTCACCTGGTTCAACGCCGGCGGCAACGCCGAAATCCTGTTCCGCCCCGCCGACCGCGACGATCTGGCCCAGTTCCTCGCCCAGCGCCCCAAGGATCTGCCGGTGACGGTGATTGGGGTGGGCTCGAATCTGCTGGTGCGCGACGGCGGCATCGCCGGCGTGGTCATCCGGCTGGGCCGACCCTTTGCCGGCGTCGCCACCTTGGGGCTGGAAGTGCATTGCGGCGCCGCCGCGCTTGACATCAACGTCGCCCGCACCGCCCAGAAGGCCGGCATCGCCGGGCTGGAATTCCTGTCGGGCGTGCCGGGCTCGGTGGGCGGCGCCTTGGTGATGAACGCCGGCGCCTACGGCGCCGAGATCAAGGACGTCTTCGTGTCCGCCGAAGCGGTCGATTTCGAGGGCCGCGTGCACACCGTCGATCGCGACGCCATGCAGTTCGGCTACCGCCGCTCGGCCACCCCCGCCGATTGGATCTTCGTCTCCGCCCTCTTGAAGGGCGAGAAGGGCGATCCGCAGGCGATCGCCGCCAAGATGGACACTATTCATCAGGCGCGCACCGACACCCAGCCGGTGCGGGCCCGCACGGGCGGCTCGACCTTCAAGAATCCGCCCGGCCAGAAGGCCTGGGAGCTGATCGACCGCGCCGGCTGCCGGGGTCTGAAACACGGTCGGGCGATGGTGTCGGAGAAGCACTGCAACTTCCTGATCAACACCGGCGGCGCGACGGCCGCCGACATCGAGGATTTGGGCGAGACGGTGCGCACGCGGGTGCGCGAGGCCACCGGCGTCGATCTCGAATGGGAAATCCGTCGTCTCGGACGGAGGGCGTCATGACCAAGCAAGTCGCAGTGCTGATGGGCGGCTGGTCGGCGGAACGCGAGGTGTCGCTCAATTCGGGCGCCGCCGTGGTCAAGGCGCTGCGCGGCCTGGGCCACAGCGTCACCGCCATCGACGTCCAGCGCGACATCGCCCAGCTTCTCACCCGCCTGTTCCCCAGGCCCGACGTGGTCTTCAACGCCCTGCATGGCCGCTTCGGCGAGGATGGCTGCATCCAGGGCATCTTGAACATCCTCGATCTCCCTTACACCCATTCCGGCCTTTTGGCCTCGGCCCTGGCGATGGATAAGCCCTCGGCCAAGAAGATCTTCGCCCAGGTCGGCATTCCGATTGCTGAATCCGTGGTGGTCGGCCGTGCGGCGCTATTGGCCGGCGATCCCTTGCCGCGGCCTTATGTGGTGAAGCCCGCCAACGAGGGTTCCAGCGTCGGCGTGCGCATCGTCGGAGCCGGCGACAACGCCCGCCCCTTCGAGGCCGAGAGCTGGCCCTATGGCGAGACGGTGATGGTCGAGCGCTATGTGCCCGGCCGCGAGATCACCGTGGCGGTGATGGGCGATCGGGCGCTGGGCGCCCTGGAAATCCGCCCCCGCCAGGGCTTCTACGACTACACGAACAAATACACCGACGGCAAAGCCGACCATTTGATGCCGGCGCCGCTGCCGCCCGCCCTTTACGCCGAAGCCTGCCGGCTGGCGCTGCTTGCCCATCAGGCCCTGGGCTGCCGAGGCGTGTCGCGCGCCGATCTGCGCTACGACGACACCCAGGGCGAGCCCGGCCGGCTGGTGATGCTCGAGGTCAACACCCAGCCCGGCATGACGTCGCTGTCGCTGGTGCCCGAGATTGCCGCCCATTGCGGCATTCCCTTTCCCGAATTGGTCGAGTGGATGATCCGGGAGGCCCGATGCGACGCGTGAAGGCCCAGGCCGAACCGAAGATCGCGCCTCGGCGCACGCCCAGGCGCTGGCTGATGCGCGTGCTTCGCCTGACCGGCGTCGTGACGTCGCTGGCCCTCTTGGCCGGCTCGGGCTGGTGGCTCAATCACACCGGCACCCTGGCCGCCCTGTTTGGTTCGGCGCGCGCCAAGACCCTGACCGCCACCGGCGCCGCCGGCCTGGCGGTGACCGACATCACCGTCGAGGGCCGCCATCGCCAGCCACCCGAGCGTCTGTTGGCCGCGCTCGGGTTGGGGCGCGGCGATCCGATCCTGGCGCTCGATCTCGATCTGGCCCGCGCCCGCCTGGAAGCGCTCTCCTGGGTGCGGACGGCAGCGGTGGAACGCCGCCTGCCCGGCCATGTCCATGTGCGCATCGTCGAGCGCGAGCCGATCGCGCTGTGGCAGCGTTCGGCGCGCTTCATGCTGGTCGATCGCGACGGCGTCGAGATCGGCCCCGACACCACCGGCGCCTTCGCCCATCTGCCGGTGATCGTCGGCGCCGACGCGCCCCAGCACGCCGCCGCCCTCTTCGCCGCCCTGGCCGCCGAGCCCGACCTGGCGGCCCGCGTCAAGGCCGCCGTTCGGGTGGGCAACCGGCGCTGGAATCTCCGGCTCGACGACATCGCCCACGGCATCGACGTGCGGCTGCCGGAGACTCAGGCCTCGGCCGCCTGGCGCCGCCTGGCCCGCCTCGAACGCGAGCACGGCCTGTTGGGCCGGCGTCTCGACATGATCGATCTGCGTCAGCCCGACCGCCTGGTGGTCGGGGCGCCGCCCGCCCCGCCCTCGCCCGCCCAACCCAGCAAGCCGGCGGCCAAGCGCCGGCTCAACGACAAGGAAGCGTAAGCATGTCGAAAGCCCGCACCCGCTCCGGATTGATCGCCGCCTTGGACGTCGGCACCACCAAGGTCTGCTGCTTCATCGCCCGGGTGCTCGACGACGGTGCGCTCAAGGTGATCGGCATCGGCCACCAGATCGCGCGCGGCCTGCGCGCCGGCCAGGTGGTGGACATGGACGCCGCCGAGGCTTCGATCCGCGCCGCCGTGGAAGCCGCCGAGGAGATGGCGGGCGAGCGCATCCAGTCGGTCGTCACCAGCCTGGCGGCCGGCCAGCCGCAATCCTGCCATGTCGAGGTCGAGGTCGAGGTCGGCGGCCGCGAAGTGACCGATCTCGACATCCGGCGCATGCTGGAAAGCGCCCGCGCCCAGCCCGAGGGCGCCAACGATCGCGAGTTGGTCCACATCGTGCCGCTGGGCTA
Source organism: Rhodospirillales bacterium (assembly GCA_016214125.1). GTDB lineage: Bacteria > Pseudomonadota > Alphaproteobacteria > Rhodospirillales > WMHbin7 > JACRPC01. Next base: position 29,167 of record JACRPC010000014.1, read on the forward strand.
CCGCCTGGACGACAGCGACGGCATCCGCGATCCGAGCGGCATGTGCGGCGAGCGCCTGGGCGTCACCGTCCATTTGATCAGCGCCGCCTCGGGCGCCATCCGCAATCTCGGCAATGTGGTGGCGCGCGGCCATCTCGACATCGAGGCCCGCGTGGTGGCCCCCTACGCCTCGGGCCTGGCCTGCCTGGTCGAAGACGAGAAGAATCTGGGCGTCACCGTGGTCGATCTGGGCGGCGGCACCACGACCATCGCCGTCTTTCAAAACGGCCATGTCGTCTACATCGACGCCATTCCGGTCGGCGGCAGCCACGTCACCAACGACATCGCCCGCGGCCTCTCGACCCCCCTGGTTCATGCCGAGCGCCTGAAGACGCTTTACGGAAGCTGCATGCCCTCGCCCAGCGACGACCGCGAGCTGATGCGCTTCCCGCTGGTCGGCGAGGAAGAGGATTCGGCCGCCGCCCAGGTGCCGCGCTCAATGCTGGTGCAGATCATTCGGCCCCGGATCGAAGAGACCTTCGAGCTGGTGCGCTCGCATCTCGAGGCCTCGGGGCTCGACAAGACCGCCGGCCGGCGCGTCGTGCTTACCGGCGGCGCCGCCCAACTCCAGGGCGTGCGCGAGCTGGCGGCGATGATCTTGGACAAGCAGGTGCGCATGGGCCGTCCGGTCGGTTTCGCCGGCATGGCCGAGGCGACCAACGGCCCCGCCTTCGCCACCGCGGCGGGTCTGTTGCGCTACGGCGCCTTCTATCTGGCGGAGGGCCCAGGTCGGGCCGGCCGCCGTCGCGACGACACCGGCGGCCGTCTGGGACGGCTGGGCCAGTGGCTGCGCGAGAACTTCTGAGTTTGGCGTTTCACCTATCCGGGAAGAGAGACCGGATCGTATCGTGAGAAGGAGAACCGAATGGCTATCACGTTCAATTCCATGCAGAGCCCGCATCTCGACTTGAAGCCTCGCATCGTGGTTGTCGGCGTCGGCGGCGCCGGCGGCAACGCGGTCAACAACATGATCCAGTCGGGTCTGGAGGGCGTCGAGTTCCTCGCCGCCAACACCGACGCCCAGGCGCTGTCGCAAGCGCGCACCAACCGGCGCATCCAATTGGGCGCGACCACCACCCAGGGTCTGGGCGCCGGCTCGCGTCCCGACATTGGCCGGGCCGCCGCCGAAGAGGCGCTCGACGATCTGATCGGCGAGATCACCGGCGCCAACATGGCCTTCATCACCGCTGGCATGGGCGGCGGCACCGGCACCGGCGCCGCGCCGGTCATCGCCCGCGCCGCCCGCGAACAGGGCATCCTCACGGTGGGCGTGGTCACCAAGCCCTTCACCTTCGAGGGCCATCACCGCATGCGCCTGGCTGAGGCGGGGATCGAGGAGTTGCAGGAGTATGTCGACACCCTGATCATCATCCCCAACCAGAATCTGTTCCGCATCGCCACCCAGAAGACCACCTTCGCCGAAGCCTTCAAGATGGCCGACGACGTGCTCTGCGCGGGCGTGCGCGGGGTCACCGATCTCATGGTGATGCCGGGCCTGATCAACCTCGACTTCGCCGACATCCGCACCGTCATGGGCGAGATGGGCAAGGCCCATATGGGCACCGGCGAAGCCGCCGGCGAGCGGAGGGCCATCGACGCCGCCGAGGCGGCGATCGCCAACCCGCTCCTCGACGACACCTCGATGAAGGGGGCGCGCGGGGTGCTGATCAACATCACCGGCGGCAACGACCTTACCCTCTTCGAGGTCGACGAGGCGGCCAACCGCATCCGCGACGAGGCCGATCCCGAGGCCAACATCATCTTCGGCTCGACCTTCGATACCGAACTCGACGGCAAGATCCGCATCTCGGTGGTGGCGACCGGCATCGACACCGAGGCCGGGCGCAAGCAGCGTCCGACCATCTTCGATCACATCGGCCGCACCCATCCCCGCGAGCAGGCGATCGAGATCGCCACCCGTCCGGCCCCGGCTCCGGCCGCTCCGGCTCCGGTGATGACCGCCGCGCCGGTGATGGCGGCTGTGGAACCCGTCGCGGTGCCGGCGGCGCCGGCCGCTCCGGTGGCGCGCGGGCTCGACGCCTTCATCCCGCCGGCGCCGGAAGAGTTCGCCCTTGACGAACCGGCGCCCGCCGCCCCGGCCCCCAGCCCGATGGCGGTCGCCGACGTCATCAATGGCGGCCAGGCCAATCCGTCGGTTCCCCAGGCGCCCACCGCCCCGGCCGCTCCGGCCCCGGTGGTCTCGGTGGCGACCTCGGTCACCCAGCCCGCGCCCAAGCCGAAATCCAATCTGTTCGGCGTGGTCACCGGGCTTGGCCGTTCCCGTCCGGCCCCGGCTCCGGCCCCCCAAGCCCAGGCGCAGCCCCGGCTGGGCGGGCTTGATCCCCAGGACCGGCCTTCGCTGTCGAAGAGCGAAGAGGACACGCTGGAGATCCCGGCCTTCCTGCGCCGGCAGGCCAACTGAGCGGTTCGGCCCGCGGCCCCGATCGGGGTCGCGGGCCCGCCCCGTTTCAAGCACCCAACTCTTCATGTACGCTATTGAAATAATTGAAAGTTCATCGAGTGAACGGCGTCATAAACGGTAACAATGATTGATTTGAGCCAAACCCCAGCCCTTGATAGACCAATGGGGCGAGGAACCAACCCCTAGGGGTCAAAGCCTTGCAGAGGACAGAAGGTCCGATGAACCGAAATCGAGAAGGCGCTGCAATGTACGAACCGAAGTCCCTGGTCGAAGATACGAGCCAAGCCAGCCGCACCAGCGGCGGCCAGCCTCGCCAGCGGACCTTGAAGAGCGCCATCAATTGCACCGGCATCGGGCTTCATTCCGGCAAGAAAGTCACCATGACCCTGCGCCCGGCGGCGCCCGACACCGGTATCGTTTTCCGCCGGATCGATCTGGCCGGCGGCGGCGCCGAAATTCCCGCCCATTGGTCGCGGGTCAACGACACCCGCCTGTGCACCTGCGTCGCCAACAGCGAAGGCGTGGCGGTGCGCACCATCGAGCATCTGATGGCCGCCCTGGCCGGGCAGCGCATCGACAATCTGAAGATCGACATCAACGGCCCGGAAGTGCCGATCATGGATGGCAGCGCGGCGCCGTTCGTTTTCCTGATCGACTGCGCCGGCGTGGTCGAGCAAGACCGCCCGCGCAAGGCCATCAAGATCCTGAAGACCATCACGGTCGAGGATGGCGGCCGGGTTGCCACACTCACGCCCGACAGCGGCTTCGCCATCGACTTCGCCATCGACTTCGCCAACGAGGCCATTCGCCGCCAGGAACTGTCGGTGCAACTGGCCGGTCCGCGCTTCAAGGCCGAGATCGCCCGGGCCCGCACCTTCGGCTTCGAGCATGAAGTGATCGCCCTGCGCGCCGCCGGCCTGGCCAAGGGCGGGTCGCTCGACAACGCCGTGGTGGTCGGCGTCGACAACACCATCTTGAACGAAGACGGCCTGCGCTACGACGACGAGTTCGTCCGCCACAAGGTTTTGGACGCGGTGGGCGATCTTTATCTGGCCGGCTATCCGATCCTGGGCCGCTTCCAGGCCCATTGCTCGGGCCACGCCATGAACAACCGCGTTCTGGCCGCCCTGTTCGCCGATCCCGACGCCTGGTGCCTGGTGCCGGCTTCCGAATCGGCGGCCTTGCCGGCGCCGGCCATGACGGCCCCGGCGCGCCGCGCCATCGCCTGAGCGCCAACACCGTCCAAGCCCAGATCGACAAGGCGCACCGGCGCCTTGCCATCGGCCGTCTCGACGACGCCGCCCATCTTTACGAATCCGTGCTGGCCGCCGAGCCCGATCACGCCCAGGCCCTGTTCGGGCGCGGCCGCGTTGCCGTGCGCCAGGGCAAGCCCGAGGAAGGCCTGCCCTATCTGGCCCGGGCGCTCGAGCTTTGCCCCGGCCAAGGGCTTTTTCACGAGGGCATGGGCGAGGCCTGTTTGGCGCAAGGCAAGACCGAAGCGGCCAAGGCCCATTTCGAGGCGGCGGTAGCCGCCGATCCCGGCCTGGCTTCGGGCTGGCTGCGGCTGGGCCGGATGCTGTGGGCCGAGGGCGCGACGGCCAAGGCGGAATCCTGCTTCAAGCTGGCGGTCGCCCACGCCCCCTTCGAGCCCAGCCACCATTTCGCCTTGGCCGAGATCCTGGACGAAACCGGCAACCGGGCCGGCGCCGAGGTTCGGCTGCGCAAGGTGCTGGCGCTCGACCCTATCCATGCCGAGGCCCATGCGCGGCTGGGCGAAATCCTGCTCGCCAACGATCGGCCGGGGCACGCCATCGACCATTTCGATCAGGCCTTGGCCGGCCAGCCGGACCGCCCCGACTGGCTGTGCGCCCTGGCGCGCACCTGGCTGGCCTTCGGCGATCCGGACATGGCGGGGCAGGCCCTGGAACGGGCCTTGGAGCTTGATCCTCATTCAAGCGAGGCGCGGGCGTTGCGGGACGCGATCGGGCCTAGCGGCCCACCCGATCCTGAAGATGGGACTTGAAGCGCATGTCCTGGTGCAGCAGGTGATCGACCAGGGCGGTCTTGACGTGCAGGGCCGCCGCCACCCAGCGATCGTATTCGTCGGCGGCCAGGAAATCCTGCACCACGGCTTCCAAGGCCTGAAGCAAGGCTTGGTGGGCCTGGCGGTGCGCCGCCAATTCGGGATAGCGGGACGCTTCGAGAATCGCTTCCTCGTTCTTGAAGTGCTCGCGCGAATGCTCGATCAGCCGGTGCAAGAGGGCGTTGATGCCGATCTTCGAGGCATCCTGGGCAACCATGTCGCTGAAGCGGTTGACCAGCTCGATGAAGAAACGGTGTTCGGCGTCGATGGCGGCGTCGCCGACGCTCAGCGCCTCGACCCAGGGGATCGGCGAAAGGTCGGCCTTCATCCGCGTCGATTGAGGCATTGCATGGCTCCGTCCAGGCCTTCCAGGGTCAGGGGGAACATCCGCCCGCCCATCATTTGCTGAAGAATGCCGATCGACTGGGTGTGCTTCCAACTGTGCGGCGCCACCGGATTGATCCAGGCGGCGCGCGGAAAGGTGTCGACCAGCCGCTGCATCCACTGGCTGCCCGGTTCCTCGTTCCAGTATTCCACCGCCGCGCCGGGATAGAGGATTTCGTAGGGGCTCATCGAGGCGTCGCCCACCAGCACCAGCTTCCAGTCGGCGCCGTAGGTGCGCAGGATGTCCCAGGTGGGGATTTTCTCGTCGTGGCGGCGCCGGTTGTCCTTCCACATGAAGTCGTAGGGGCAGTTGTGGAAGTAGTAGTGCTCGAAATGCTTGAACTCGGCCTTGGCGGCCGAGAACAGCTCCTCGGCCAGTTTGACGTAATCGTCCATCGAGCCGCCGACATCCAAGAGCAAGAGCACCTTCACCGTGTTGTGGCGCTCGGGCACCATCTTGATGTCGAGCAGACCGCCATGATGGGCGGTGGAGCGAATGGTGTCGGGCAGATCGAGTTCGACCGCCGCCCCTTCGCGGGCGAATTTGCGCAGGCGCCGAAGCGCGATCTTGATGTTGCGAGTGCCCAGTTCGACCTGATCGTCGAAATTCTTGAATTCGCGCTTGTCCCATACCTTGACGGCGCGGCGGTGGCGCGATTTGTCCTGGCCGATCCGCACCCCTTCCGGATTGTAGCCGTAGGCGCCGAAGGGCGAGGTGCCGGCCGTGCCGATCCATTTCGAGCCGCCCTGGTGGCGCTCCTTCTGCTCCTTCAAGCGCTCCTTCAGGGTTTCCATCAGCTTTTCCCAGCCGCCCAGGGCCTTGATCTGCTCCATCTCCTCGGGACTGAGATGCTTTTCGGCCAGCTTGCGCAGCCATTCCTCAGGGATATCGGCCTCGATGCCCTCGGCGCCGCCCGAGCCCTCGAGCCCCTTGAAGACGGTGCCGAAGACGCGATCGAACTTGTCGATGTTGCGCTCGTCCTTCACCAAGGTGGCCCGCGAGAGGTAGTAGAACTTCTCGACCTCGAACTCGGCCAGATTGGCCTGCATCGCCTCAAGGAGCGTCAGATACTCCTTGAGCGACACCGGCACCTTGGCTTGCTTGAGCGCCAGGAAGAAGTTGACGAACATCGGCCCCGCCCGCCCTAGCGCCCTTCGCGGCGCGACAGGAAGGCCAGACGCTCGAACAGATGCACGTCCTGCTCGTTCTTCAAAAGGGCGCCGTGCAAAGGCGGCAGGAGCTTGCGGGTGTCGCGCTCGCGCAACTGGTCGGCCGAAAGGTCTTCGGCCATCAGAAGCTTGATCCAATCGAGCAATTCCGAGGTCGAGGGCTTCTTCTTCAGGCCCGGCACCTCGCGGACCTCGTAGAACAGGGTCAGCGCCTCGCGCACCAGGTTCTTCTTGATGTCGGGGTAATGGACCTCGACGATGCGGGCCATGGTGTCGGCGTCGGGGAAGCGGATGTAGTGGAAGAAGCAGCGGCGCAGGAAGGCGTCGGGCAGCTCCTTTTCGTTGTTAGAGGTGATGATCACCGCCGGGCGCGCCTTGGCCTTGATCGTCTGGCCGGTTTCGTAGACGTGGAACTCCATGCGGTCGAGTTCCAAGAGAAGATCGTTGGGGAATTCGATGTCGGCCTTGTCGATCTCGTCGATCAGGAGCACCGGCGGCTTGGCCGCCTCGAAGGCGTCCCACAGCTTGCCGCGCTTGATGTAGTTGGCGATGTCGTGAACCTTGGAATCGCCCAACTGGGAATCGCGCAGCCGCGACACCGCGTCGTATTCGTAAAGACCCTGCTGGGCCTTGGTGGTCGATTTGATGTGCCATTCGATCAGGTTGCGGCCCAAGGCGTCGGCCACTTCGCGCGCCAGCACGGTCTTGCCGGTGCCGGGCTCGCCCTTGACCAGAAGGGGGCGCTCGAGGGTGACGGAGGCGTTGACCGCCACCATCAGATCTTCGGTGGCGACGTAACTGTCGGTGCCCTTGAATTTCATCACGAACCTTTCCAAGACGGCGTCGTTTGCGGGTGCAAGCACTTTAGCCCGGGGCGGGGGATGGGGCAATGTCCGGAATGGCCTTGGCGAAAGCGGGTTTTTGGCGCGAACGACGACCCTAGGCCGCCGCCTTGAAGCGGCGCACGCCGATCTTTCCCACCCGCTCGCGGGCGGCCGCCAAATCATACTGCATCTGCTGTTGCAGCCAACTTTCCGGGCTGCCGCCGAAACCCTGCGCCAGGCGGATCGCCATTTCCGGCGATATGCCCAGGCGGCCGTTAAGCAGCATCGAAAGCGTGTTGCGCGACACGCCAAGCCCGGCGGCGGCTTCGGTCACGGTTAGACCAAGAGGTTCCAGACACTGGCGCCGGATGACGTGGCCCGGGTGTGGCGGATGGCGCATGAGCATGGCGTTGCGATTCCTCTTCAATGATAGTCCAAATAGTCGATGTCGACAGCGTGGCCGTCCTCGAACCGAAAGATCACCCGCCAATTCGCCCGCACCGTCACCGCCCAAAAACCCGCGTAGACGCCCTTGAGGCGATGAAGGCGAAATCCGGGCAAGTTCATGTCGTTGGCCGAGAAGGACGCATTCAGCCGAGCCAGAATGTCGCCGACAACCGTGCGATGCTCGGCATCGATGCGGCCGGCATCGCCCCGCTCGAAATACCGCTTGAGCGCCCGGCTGCGGACGCTTCGGATCATCCCCGACTGTAACAAGTCCTATTACAGCCGGCAACCGGATCGGAATGCGGCCGGTGCCGATGGTGTCGGACTCGACGATATTGAGTTTGGTGGGCCCGGTAGGAGTGCAAAAATTCCGATTTTTCGGAGCGTTGCAAAAAGGTGAGGGAAGATAACGGCGCTTTGAAAGCTAATGGTTATTTTCAGCGGCTCCCTCACCTGAAAGAACCGCTGCTCGGTTCTCCTCAAGAAATGTAGAGATTAGCATTTTCAAAAAATTCCTACAGAATACCCAGTAGCGAGGGAACTAACGAACTCAGGGGGCGCTGATGTCAAGAATAGCGTGGAATGCCACAGAACCGCCAATTTACGGCTGTCTTACAGGTATCGAACTTCCGGAGGAAAGAGTTGATCTTCTGTCCGGTATCACGCTTAGACGAATTTATGTTGATACATTCGGCACCACTATGATGGCATTTGCGCCTCCGCCGATGCCAAAGTCGCACCATCCAGGTCCCTGGGCAGCGGTACGCGGGGGCTTCATGTTTGAAGGACGGGTCGAAGTTGCACTAACTGACAAAAGTGCGTGCGATGGATTGACGCCTTCAGTAGCTGTTTGGCTCATTGCTGCACTCCTGCGGCTTCGCGTGCCATCGCCAATTCGACTTGCAGTGATAGGGAATATGCCTTTTGACACAAATGGACTACCGGTTACTCAAATGGATGCGGTAGCTTTTGAGAGTACGCCGCATCAAATCGGAGCATTTACCGAGGTCAGAACCGTAATTGGTAAGGAGGAGTTTGAGTGGCTAAGAGATCTCCTGCCTATTGCTACGAGGCTGTATCATGACGAACGTTTTTTTAGAGCTTTCTCAATTTTTGACCAGGCTCGATGGACGCCAACGCAGGAAATGGCCGCAGTCCTTGTATGGACAGCTATCGAAATTCTGTTCGACCTTTCTAGCGAACGCGAGAAAACAAAGGCAATTTGCAATGCTTTATCCGGTTATGTTGGGGTAGATAAAGCGGACCGGGATAGAGCCTATCAAGTAATAAACAATTTGTATTTCAAACGAGGGCAAACTGTGCATGCGGGTCGAAGCATGGGTCCTCAAGACGTAATTCAGTCGTTTCGCTTTGCCAGCGTGGCGTTTCAGCGGGTCCTAATTGATGGGAGATTGCCCCCGCAACAGAACGTAACGGTACATTAGGAGGTGACGTTCCAAGACCAAATTCAGGTGAGGGCATAAAATTCATTTACATAAAAAAGTATTACGTGAAATTGGTGGGCCCGGTAGGACTCGAACCTACGACCAAGCGGTTATGAGCCGCCCGCTCTAACCAACTGAGCTACAGGCCCTGGTAACGCGAAATCCCCTATCCCAACAGTGCCCCTTGGCGCCGTCTCAGCCCGCGCGCGCCCCACGCTCCCCCGTCGCCTCAATTGTCGAGGAAGCTTCGGAGTTTGCGCGAGCGCGAGGGGTGTTTGAGCTTCCTGAGCGCCTTGGCCTCGATCTGGCGGATGCGTTCGCGGGTGACCGAGAATTGCTGGCCCACCTCTTCCAAGGTGTGGTCGGTGTTCATGCCGATGCCGAAGCGCATGCGCAGCACGCGCTCCTCGCGCGGCGTCAGGCTGGCCAGCACGCGGGTGGTGGTTTCGCGCAGATTGCCCTGGATGGCGGCGTCCAAGGGCAGCACGGCGTTCTTGTCCTCGATGAAGTCGCCCAGATGCGAATCCTCCTCGTCGCCGATCGGCGTTTCCAGGCTGATCGGTTCCTTGGCGATCTTCAACACCTTGCGCACCTTCTCGAGCGGCATCGAGAGCTTTTCCGCCAGTTCCTCGGGCGTCGGCTCGCGGCCGATCTCGTGCAGCATCTGGCGCGAGGTGCGGACCAGCTTGTTGATGGTCTCGATCATGTGCACCGGAATGCGGATGGTGCGCGCCTGATCGGCGATCGAGCGGGTGATCGCCTGGCGAATCCACCAGGTGGCGTAGGTGGAGAATTTGTAGCCGCGCCGGTATTCGAACTTGTCGACCGCCTTCATCAGGCCGATGTTGCCTTCCTGAATGAGATCGAGGAATTGCAGGCCGCGGTTGGTGTATTTCTTGGCGATCGAGATGACGAGGCGCAGATTGGCCTCGATCATTTCCTTCTTCGCCTTCGAGGCCTCGCGCTCGCCCCGCTGCACGGTGGCGACGATGCGCCGGTATTCCGAGATCGGCAGCCCGGCCTCGGCCGAAATGGCGCCGATTTCGGTGCGGATGGCGGTGACTTCCTTGCCGTGGCGGCGGACGAAATCCTTCCAGCCCTTGCCGGTCTTGGCGGCGCAGGCCTCGAGCCAGCCCGGATCGAGTTCGTGGCCGAAATAGCTGTCGAGAAAATCCTGGCGCTTGATCTTCGAGGCCTCGGCCAGGCGCAAGAGGCGGCCCTCGAGCCCGATCAGCTTGCGGTTCAGGCTGTTCAATTGCTCGACGAGATAGTCGATGCGGGCCGCGTTGATGTGGACGTCTTCCATCAACTCGACCAGCTCGTGCTTGAGCTTGGCGTAGTTCTTTTCCGAGGCCGAGGCCAGTTTGGCCCCTTCCTGCAAGGCCTTCAGGCGCTTGTCCTGGGCGCGGCGCAACTTGGCGTAGGTGGCGGCGATGCGCTCGAGCGTCTCGACGACGCGCGGCATCAGCTCCAGTTCCATGGCGGCCAGCGAAATGCCGACTTCGTCGCCTTCGTCCTCGCCCTCGGGCGCGCCCTCGCGCGGCGGCGGAACGGCGCCCTCCACCTCCTCCTCGACCGGTTCCGATTTCGGTTCGGACTGGCCTTCCTCGACCTCGGCGGTGAAGCCGGCGCCGTAGGTGGCCTCGAGATCGATGATGTCGCGCAGCAGCATCTGGCCGTTGACCAAGGCGTCGTGCCAGCTCACCAGGGCGCGGATGGTAAGCGGGCTTTCGCAGATGCCGCCGATCATCATCTCGCGGCCGGCCTCGATGCGCTTGGCGATGGCGATTTCGCCCTCGCGCGACAGCAGCTCGACCGAACCCATTTCGCGCAGATACATGCGCACCGGATCGTCGGTGCGGCCCAGTTCCTCTTCATCGACGTTGCCGGCGGCGGCTTCTTCTTCGGGCGCCTCTTCCTCTTTCTTGACCTCGGGGGCGGGGGCTTCCTCGGCCTCCTCGCTTTCCACCAGATTGATGCCCATCTCGTTGAGCATCGCCATGGTGTCCTCGATCTGCTCCGAGGAGAATTCGTCGGCCGGAAGCGCCGCGTTCAGCTCGTCATAGGTGACGTAGCCGCGCTCCTTGCCCTTCAGCACCATCTTCTTGACGGTAACGCCCAACGAATCCAGGAGCGGGCTGTCCTGGGTCTCGTCCTGGGTTTCCGGCGTTTCCGCCGTGTTGGTGGCTTGTTTGGCCATGAGCTCCTCAGGCGTTCCGGGTTCGATTGCGGCCCTTGCCGGCGGGCGCGGTGGGTTCCCTCGTCCCCTCATCGGGATCGAAGGAGTCGAAGCGCGACGATTTTTCGCGCGAAAGAGCCAGCAGCTTGCCGACATTGCTGTCGGAGAGGTCGGTGCCCAGGTGGCGTTCGGCCTGGGCCATGTCGGCCGCAAGGTGGCCGACCTCATGCACGTCGAGCGTATGCCGGAATCCGGCGATCACTTCGGCCTTCGGCGAGTCGGGCCGAGCGAACGATGCGTGAACCATCAGGAATTCCGCGCCGGTCACGGAGTCGACAATGCCGCTCAATCCCTGCTCCGCGAGATAATGCCGAAGGGCCGCGGAATCAAGGTGCGATTCGCGGGTCCCGTGCTTTAAGACCTCCTGGCGAAGCTTGTCAAGGGTCGGTTCGGTAAAATGCACCTGCGCCAGCCTTTCCGCCACCCCATCGAGGATGTCGGGGTGAAGCAAGACGCAGGCCAACAGGACCCTTTCGCGGATGGAATCGGCCGATAAGGGGGTTCGGGGGCTTGTTGGGGCGGGTGAATACCCGACTCGTCCGCTAGGTCCGCCGCGCCCGCCGCGCCCAGCCGGCCCCCGGGCGGGAGCAAAGGCGGCGCGCATCCTTTCGCGCTTCATGTGGAAATATTGGGTTTGGACGGAACGGTCGGCGATGGTGCGGATATGGTCGTCGAGCCGCTTGTCGAGGCCGGCGCGGCGCTCGGGCGTGTCGAGGCGGCTTCCTTGGGTCTCCAGGCTCCACAGCACCTCGAAGAGCGGCCGGGCCCCATCAAGCACGGCGCGCAGCGCCGCCACGCCCTTGGCGCGGATCAGACTGTCGGGGTCCTCGCCCTTGGGCAGCACGGCGAAGCGCAGCGAATGGCCGGCCTTGAGCAACGGCAGCGCCCGTTCCAGGGCCCGGGCGGCAGCGCGCTGGCCGGCGGCATCGCCGTCGAAGCAGAGGATCGGTTCGGGCACCAGCTTCCAAAGCTCCTCAATCTGAGTCTCGGTGAGCGCGGTGCCCAAAGGCGCCACCGCGAAGCCCAGCCCGGCCTGATGCATGGCGATGACATCCATATAGCCTTCGCTCACCACCAGGGTCTGTTCGGCCCGCGCCGCTTCCCGCGCCTGGGCCAGGGCGAACAGCACCCGGCCCTTGTGGAACAGCGGCGTGTCGGGGGAATTGAGATATTTCGGCTGGCCGTCGCCCATCACCCTTCCGCCGAAGGCGATCACCCGGCCGCGCCGATCGGTGATCGGGAACATCACCCGGCCACGGAAACGGTCGTAGGGCTCGCGCTCGCCCTCGGGCTCGATCAGCAGGCCGGCCTCGATCAACAGCTCCTTGGTGATGCCACCGCCCAAAAGCGCGGTCTTCAGGGCGTGGCGGTCGTCGGGCGCAAAGCCCAGGCGGAAGCGGGCGATGGTGTCTTCGGAGAGATCGCGGTTTCTTAGGTAATCAAGGGCGACTCGGCCCTCGGGCGCCCGCAGCATCCGTTCATAATAAACGCACGCCGCTTCCATCACCTCGTGGAGCGAGGTTTCCCGCTGGGCGCGCTCGCGCTCCTCGGGCGTGGTGACCGGAATCGGCATGCCCGCCTCGCCGGCCAGCCGCTCGACCGCCTCGGGAAAGGACAATCCCTGGGCGCGCATGACGAAGCCGATGACGTCGCCATGGGCGCCGCAGCCGAAGCAATGGAAGAAACCCTTGTCCTCGGAAACGGTGAAGGAGGGTGTTTTTTCGTTGTGAAACGGGCAGAGCCCGCCATGCTCGCGGCCCTTGCGGACCAGACGCACCTTGCGCGCCACCACCTCGACCAGCGACAGCCGGGTGCGCAACTCATCCAGAAAATGCGGCGAAAAGCCCATCGACCCTCGCCCTGTGGGGTTTGCGCTAGGCCAGAATCTTTTTCACGGCACCGCTGGCCTTGCCGAAATCCATGCGCCCCGCGAAGCGTTCGCGCAAGCTGGCCATCACCTTGCCCATATCCTTGATGCCGGCGGCGCCGATTTCGGCGATCACATCCTTGATCGCCGCCTCGGTCTCGGCCTCGGACATCGCCTTGGGAAGGAAGCGCTCGATGATGGCGATTTCCTCCTGCTCCTGCTGCGCCAGTTCCAGCCGGCCGCCCTGTTCGTAAAGGGCGATGCTTTCCCGGCGCTGCTTGATCATCGACTGGAGCATCTGAAGGATTTCATCCTCGCCGATGCCGTCGGCGACGCCGCGGCCGCGCGCCGCAATGTCGCGGTCCTTGAGCGCCGCCAGCACCAGGCGCAGCGTGGAAACCGCCCGCGCTTCCTTGGCCAGCATGGCTTGTTTCAGGGATTCACTGAGGCGCGTGCGGAGCATGGTTTTTCCTCTTGCCTTCCGACGGATCGGAAGCCTGGGACGTTAGCGGCTTTCCCGGCGTCTCGCAAGCGCGATAATACATTGATTTATAATGAGTTTTCTAAATCAAGGAGTCCTTGACGGCGCCCGTGTCCTTGCTTATTACTTCCGGCGACCCGCCTATGACTTCCGGCGACCCGCCTAAGGATCGCGCTTCATGACCGATCAAGCCCCCCCGCCCGCTCCGACGGGCCACCTGACCGGCGCCCTGGTTCTGGCCGACGGGACGGTGTTCTGGGGCAAGGGCATCGGCGCCGCCGGCCAAGCGGTGGGCGAGGTCTGCTTCAACACCGGCATGACCGGCTACCAGGAGGTGCTCACCGATCCCTCCTATGCCGGGCAGATCATCACCTTCACCTTTCCCCATATCGGCAATGTCGGCACCAACGCTGAAGACATCGAATCGATCAACCCGCCAGCGCGCGGCCTGGTGATAAGGGCCGACATCACCGAGCCCGCCAATTGGCGCGCCGCCCAGCATCTCGACGCCTGGCTCAAATCCCGCAATCTGGTGGGGCTGTGCGGCGTCGACACGCGGCGCCTCACCCGGCGCATCCGCGATGGCGGCGCCCCCAACGGCACCATCCTCCACGCGCCCCAGGGCAACATCGATCGCGCCAAGGCGCAAGACCTGGCCAAGGCCTGGCCGGGCCTGGAGGGCATGGACCTCGCCAAGGAGGTCAGTTGCGCCCAAAGCTTCGCCTGGGACGAAACCCGCTGGGCACTGGGGCGCGGCTATGGCCGCCAGAACGCGGCCCGCTACCATGTGGTGGCGATCGATTACGGCGCCAAACGCAACATCTTGCGCTGCCTGGCCTCGGCCGGCTGCAAGGTGACCGTGCTGCCGGCCACCGCCACGGCCGAGGACGTGCTCGGCCACCAACCCGACGGCGTCTTCCTTTCCAACGGACCGGGCGATCCGGCCGCCACCGGCCGCTACGCGGTGCCGATGATCCGGGGCGTCATCGAGTCGGGCACGCCTTTGTTCGGCATCTGCCTGGGCCATCAGATGCTGGCCCTGGCGCTGGGCGCCAAGACCCGCAAGATGGCGCGCGGCCATCGCGGCGCCAACCATCCGGTCAAGGATCTGGCGACCGGCAAGGTCGAGATCACCAGCCAGAATCACGGTTTCATGGTCGAGGAAGCCTCGCTGCCCGCGGGCGTCGCCGTCACCCACCGCTCGCTGTTCGACGGCACGGTCGAGGGAATCGCGGTGGCCGGCAAGCCGGTCTTCTCGGTCCAATACCATCCCGAGGCCAGCCCCGGCCCGCAGGACAGCCACTACCTGTTCCAGCGCTTCGTCGACACCATGAAGATGGCTAGTCGATGAATTCGCCCCGGTAGATGCCCCAGACCTCGTCGCGGCGAAGCCAGCCCTGATAACCCTCGACCTCGATCCGACAGAATTCGCTGCTGCGCGGGCATTGCAACAGGCGGCCGATCACCCCGGCCTCGAGCACGGCGACGCTGGCGGCATCGTCCTTGTCGGTGCGGCGCAGGCGGCGCTGGGTGCCGGCGGGTCCGGACACCAGAACCGTACGTCGCCCGGTGAGCATGGTTTGATGGACCCAGCCATCCGAGCCCTGATGGTCGCGGATTTTCCGCCAGGTATCGAATTCGGCGATGATCTCGACCGGCAAGTCGCGTTTGGTGATCACCCAATCGATCGGGTAGCGCACGCCGGGACCGGAACGCAGATTGACCTCTTCGGCGCGCAGCGAGACGAAACGCGGCAAGGGTAGGCCGCTGGGCGATGCGGTCTGGGCCAAGGCCAAGCCGGCGCCCAACCATCCGGCCAAAACAAGGGCCAAAACGGCAACACAGCATCGCTGGGCGCACCGCATCACGTCGAGCCATCTCCTTGGTCGTGCCTTGGGGCCTCATTAGCGAGCCATCCTTGGGGCAAGTCAAGCGATTCCAAAGCCTTCCGCTCCCCCCCCTGGACAAGGCAAACTGGGCTTGATATGGCGGGTGGGCAAAGGGATTGGAGCCGGCAAAGCAATGACGAATCGCAAACCCGTGGTCGTGGTCACCCGCAAGCTGCCCGACGTCATCGAGACGCGGATGATGGAGCTGTTCGACACCAAGCTCAATCTCGACGACCACCCGCTGGCCAAGACCGAATTGATCGAGGCGGTGAAGACGGCCGACGTGCTGGTGCCCACGCTCACCGACCGCATCGACGCCGCCATCCTCGCCTCGGCCGGACCCAATCTCAAGCTGATCGCCAATTTCGGCACTGGCGTCGATCACATCGACCTGGCCAGCGCCCGCCAGCGCGGCATGGTGGTCACCAACACCCCCGACGTGCTCACCGAAGACACCGCCGACATGACGATGGCCCTGTTGCTTGCCGTGCCGCGCCGGCTGTCGGAAGGCGAGCGGCTGGTCCGCTCGGGCGACTGGGTGGGTTGGAGCCCCACCTCGATGCTGGGCCACCGCATCTGGGGCAAGCGGCTGGGCATCATCGGCATGGGCCGCATCGGCCAGGCGGTGGCGCGGCGCGCCAAGGGCTTTGGCCTGGCGGTCCACTACCACAACCGCAAGCGTGTGCATCCCGAGATCGAGACCGAGCTGGAGGCCACCTATTGGGAAAGCCTGGACCAGATGTTGGCCCGTATGGACATCGTTTCCATCCACTGCCCGCACACCCCGGCCACCTATCACCTGATGTCGGCGAGGCGCCTTAAGCTGTTGCCCGCCCACGCCATCGTCATCAACACGGCGCGCGGCGAGGTGATCGACGAAAACGCGCTCACCCGCATGCTGGCGAAAAAGGAACTGGCGGGCGCCGGTCTTGACGTCTTCGAGAACGAGCCGGCCATCAACCCCAAGCTCTTGGCCCTCGACAACGTCGTGCTTCTACCCCATATGGGTTCAGCCACCATCGAAGGCCGGATCGACATGGGCGAAAAGGTCATCATCAACATCAAGACCTTCTCCGACGGCCATCATCCGCCGGACCGGGTTCTGATCAGCCAGGGGCAGTAGGGCATGCCGCCCAAGGCCACCTTCTCCGACGACGGCACGGCCGGCCCGCGCGCGCCGCGCCCGATTCGCATGGCCCGTTTTCCGATCGGCCAGATCGTGCGCCACCGGCTGTTCCATTTCCGCGGCGTCATCTACGACGTCGATCCGGAATTCGCCAACACCGAGGAATGGTGGCAATCGATTCCGGCCGACATGCGGCCCCGCAAGGATCAGCCCTTCTACCATCTGCTGGCGATCGGCGATCAGGGGCCCTACATCGCCTATGTCTCGGAACAAAACCTGCTCGACGACCGCGAGAACGGGCCGGTCGAGCATCCCGAGATTTCACGCTACTTCACCGGCCTCGAGCAGGGCCGCTATCAGCCGCGCGGCCGCATGGCCAATTGACGGCCGCCGCCAAACCAAAACACCAAAACAACCGGGATCAAGGACACGCGCCATGAAAGCTTGGGTATTGAAGGATATGATCAACTACGACGCCGAAAAGCGGGTGCGCACGGCGCTGGTCAAATCGGGCGGGCTGGCGATCGAGATGGTCTGCTACGAGCCCGGCCAGCACACGGTGACCCATCACCATCCCCGCCAGGACGAGGTGTTCTACATCGTCGAGGGCAAGGGCACCTTCACGGTCGGCGAGGAGCGGATCGCCGTCGAACCCTCGTCGGTGATCTTCGTCGCCGCCCACGAGCCGCACGGCATCGTCGCCGATGCCGACAGCCGCCTGGTGGTGCTGTTCGCCAAGGGGCCGGGCGCCCGCTTCTTCGACACCCCCTTAAACGACGCCATCGCGGCGGATGGGGCCTAGAGCGGCAGGGTGAAGACCACCGCCGCGCCACCCTCGGGCCGGTTGCCGACCTCGATCGCGCCGCCGTGATCGCGGATGATGTTGTAGGACACCCATAGCCCCAAGCCGGTGCCCTGCCCGACCGGCTTGGTGGTGAAGAAGGGATCGAAGACCTTGAGAATGTCGGCCTCGGCGATGCCGGGGCCGTTGTCGCGCACGGTGATGACGGCATGCGCGCCCTCGCTGCGGCCAGAGACCGCGATGCGGGGCGCCGCCACCTCGGCCACCGCATCCAAGGCGTTTTCGACCAGATTGACCATCACCTGATGCAGCGCGCCGGCATGGCCGCGCACCCGGCAGCCTTGCGGCAAGTCGAGATCGAGCGCCACCGGAATCTTGCGCGCCCGCACCGCCCAATTGACCGCCGTGCCGACCACCTCGGCCAGATCGAAGGGCGCCACCTCGCCCCGATTGGTGAAGGAAAGCCGGCGCAAATTCTTGACGATCTCGGACACCCGGGCCGCGCCCTCGCGCGTGCCCTCGATCAGCGATTCGAGATCGGCCAAGAGCGCATCGATGCCAAGATCGTCCTTGAGCTTGGTCCGCGCCTTGGCCGGCGCGCCGTCGTGCACGGCCGCCAGATAGGCGGTGAGCCTTTGCCGGTAATCCTCGAGCACATGGGTGTTGGCGAGCACGAAACTCACCGGGTTGTTCAGTTCATGGGCGACGCCGGCCACCAGCCGGCCCAGCGAGGCCAGCTTCTCCGAATGCACCAGTTGCTGCTGGGCGGCCTTGAGATCGGCATGCGCGGTGTTGAGCGCATCATAGGCCCGGCGCAATTCGCCCACCGGGCGGCCGATGATGACCATGCCGGCGGCATGGCCCTTGGCGTCGCGCCGAAGCGCGCCGTTCAAGGCCACCGGGTCGGTGGGTTCGCCATTCTTGGCGATCAGCCGCACTTCGCGGTCGCGCAAGGCCGCCGGCCCCGAGCCGCCGGCCAGCCCGGCCAAGAGATCGCGGTCGGCGAAGGGCAGCAAGGTGGTGAAGGGCTGGCCCAGGAGATCGGCTTCGTCGTGGCCGGTCATCTCGAGCAAGGCCGGGTTGACCTGCTGGATGCGCAGCCGGTTGTCGCAGACGATGAGCACGTCGCTCATCGCCGCCAGCACGCTGGCGATGAAGCGCTGCGCGCCTTCCAAAGCGGCGTTCTTGCGTTCGAGATCGACTTCGTAGCGGATGAGGTCGGAATAGACCTCCTCCATCTTGCGGATCACCTCGATCCAGGCGGTTTCCTGAAGATCGGTGAGCGCCAGCGCGCCCACCCGATCGAGCAGATCGGCGGTGGCGTGGGCCTTGGGGCGGGGATCAGTTGAGGCGCTCGAGCCCATAGCGCACCATCTTGGCCCGAAGGCCGACCCGCGACAGGCCCAGTTCCTGGGCGGCGCGGCTGATGTTCCAGCGATGCCGAGCCAACACGTCGGCGATCGTTCGCTCCTCGAGCGTCTCGATCCGCGCCTTTAAGGTCGCCCCATCGGCCTCGCCGCCACCTTCGTTCCGTCGGCCAAGCCCGGCGCGCCCCAGCCGCACTCCCTCCGACAACAGATCGGGACCCAAGGTCGGGCCATCGGCCAGCGCCACCATGCGCTGGATTTCGTTTTGCATCTCGCGCACATTGCCCGGCCAATCGTGGCTGGCGAAGCGGGCCAGCGCCTCGGCGGCGAAACCCTGGATCGGCTTGGCGAAGGCCCGCGCCGCCTGATCGAGGATCTGCCGCGCCAGGGGGGCGATGTCCATCGGCCGTTCGCGCAGCGGCGGCACGTGCAGGCGCAACCCGGCCAGGCGGTAATAGAGATCGCGGCGGAAGCGCTTGGCCTCGACCTCTTCTTCCAGATGGCGGTTGGTGGCGGCGATCACCCGAACGTCGATCTTGCGCGGCAGCCGGGCGCCCACGGGGCGGATTTCACCCTCTTGCAGCACGCGCAGGAGCTTGACCTGGAAGGCGGGCGAGGTGTCGCCGATTTCATCCAAGAAGATGGTGCCGCCATTGGCCTGTTCGAACAGACCGATGCGGTCTTCCCAGGCGCCGGTGAAGGCACCCTTCTTCGAGCCGAACAGTTCGCTTTCCAAAAGCGTGTCGGGGAGCGCGCCGCAATTCTCGACCACGAAGGGCTGATCGCCGCGATGCGAATTGTAATGGATGGCGCGGGCCAGCAATTCCTTGCCGGTGCCGGATTCGCCGGTGATCAGCACCGGAATGTCGTAGCCGGCGATGCGCCGGGCCAGATCGATCGAACCGCGCATCGGGCTGGTTTCGGCGTGGACGATGCGCTCGAAGCCGAAGCGGGTTTTCAAGGCCCGTTTCTTGCGCGCCACCATCTTTTCGAAGGTGGCGGCGTCGAGCCGCATTTCCAGGCTGGCCTGCTGGTTGTCGGTTTGCAGGCGGTAGAGCGCGGCGGCGTCGCGCACCGCCGCCTTCAGGGCCTCGGGCTCCCAAGGCTTGGTGATGTATTGGTAAATGCCGGCCTCGTTGATGCCGGCGATGATGTCCTCGGAATCGGTGTAGCCCGAGATGATGAGGCGCACGGTCTCCGGCCAGCGGTCGCGCACCCGCTTCAAGAAGGCGACGCCGTTCTCGCCCGGCATGCGCTGGTCGCAGAGGATGACGTGGACGCGCTCGCTTTCCAACAGCGTCTCGGCCTCGGCGGCGCCGGGCGCGGTCAGCACCTCGAACTCGGGGGAAAGCACGCGGCGCAACGCCTCGAGCGAGCGTTTCTCGTCGTCGATGATCAACAGAACGGGGCGCTTGCCGGTCATGTCGCATCCGCCTTTCGCGCACCCAGAGTACCATGGCGGTGGCGCGCCAGGTAGAGCGGCGTGCGCGACTTCGGCACTTTGAACATGAAGTTGTAGCGCGCCACATGGTAGCTGGGATCGAAGCCGTAGAAATTGAGCTTCATCCGCTCCAACTCGTCGGCCCGGTAGGCGGCAAGCGGCTTTTGCGCCTCGTCGGCCAAGCGGGTGGCGCGCTTGGCCGCCAGACGGGCGGCGAAATCGGGTGCCTCGGCCAGAGCTTGGGCGGCGCCCAGCGCCGCCTTTTCGAAATCGCCCTCCGGCACCTCGTCGACCAGGCCAAGCGCCTTGGCCTCGTGGGCGCCCATCGGCAGCCGCGCTTCGAGAATGCGGCTTGCCTGGGTGGAATCGGTGCGCTTGGGCAACCGATAGGTCCAGTATTCCGAGCCATAAAGATTGCCCATGCCCTTGTAATGGGGATTGAGCACCACGCCCGGTTTGGCCAGCACCCGATCGGCGGCAAGGGCGAGAAAGACCCCGCCCGCCCCGGCGTTGCCGGCAATCGCCGCCAGCACGAGCTGATCGGTGGCGGTGAGGATCGATTCCGCCAGATCGTCGATGGCGTTGATGTTGGCCCAGGATTCGTCGGCCGGGCTGGGCGCGGCCTCGATGGCGGCCAGATGGATGCCGTTCGACCAATAATCCGGCCCGCCCTGAAGCAGGATCACCTTGACCGGCCGGCGGGTCGCGGCGCGAAAGGCGTCGCCGAGGCGCCGGCATTGATCGGTGCTCATGGCGCCATTGTGAAAGGGGAAGGACAGAAGGCCAACCGCGCCCCGTTCCTGGTAGCCGATGTCGTGAAAGCCCAGATCGGGCAGCGACGCCGCCTGATCAAGATGGCGAAGCGCGGGAAGCTTGAGGCTTTCCGGACCGGGCGGCTTCAGATGGCCGATCCAGACCGCGCCGTCACGGGTGGCGCGCGCCACCCGATCGCCGGCCCGCGCCAGGAGCGCGCCGGGCGGACCCGCCAAATCGGCCGGCAGAGCATCGAAAAGAAAATAGTCGTGCCCCTCGATCCGATCGGCAACGCCCGGCGCGCCATCGGCCGAGCGAATCTTGCGCAGCACGGTTTCGGTGTCGTCGGCCTGCCAATCGATGGCGCGCTCGGCCTGGCGAAGGGCGGGACGAAGAGGCCCCGGCGGCGCCGGGCGGGGCCTTTCGCCGGCCTCGATGCGGCCGATCGCCTCGATCAGCGCCACGATCGCCGCTTCGGTCATCTCGCGCCGATAAAGGCTGCCCTTGCTGGCCGGGCGCAGCGCGAAGGGCTGGCTGGCCCAGATCGGCCCGCCATCGAACTCGGCGTTGGCCTGCAAGATGGTGACGCCCCAGTCCGATCGCCCGGCTAGGATGGCGCGGTCGAGCGAGGAAGGGCCGCGATCGCCGGGCGGGCCGGGATGAATCACCAAACACGGCACCCGGCGCCAGACGCTTTCCGGGATGGCGCGCTTCAAGAACGGCGCCACCACCAGATCGGGGGCGAACAGCGCCACCGCCTCTTCGGTCACCGAATCGCGGATGTCGAATTCGACCGAAAGATCGTGCCCCCGGGCCGCCAAGTCGACATAAACGCGCTGGGCAAGGCTGTTGAAGGAATGGCAAAGCAGCAAGATGCGCATCAGCAGATCCGGGGCAATTGCTCGCCGGCCAGCCAATCGACCATGCGGGTGCCGCCGAAGCCGGTCTTCAGCACCACGAAGCGGTCGGCATCCTCGATGACGGTGCCGATGCGGGCGGCGTCCCGGCCCAGGGGGTGGGCTTGCATGGCGGCCAGCACCCGCTCGGCATCCTTGGGCGCCACGATCGCCACCAGCTTGCCCTCGTTGGCGACGTTCAGCGGATCGAGCCCCAACAGCTCGCAGGCGGCGCGCACCTGGGCCTTGACCGGGATCGCCGTTTCCACCAGCTCCATGCCGACGCCCGATTGCTGGGCAATTTCATTGAGCGTGGCGGCCAGGCCGCCGCGCGTCGGATCGCGCAGCACATGCAGATCGGGGGCAACGGCCACCATCGCCGCCACCAACCCATGCAGCGAGGCGCAATCCGACAGAATGGCGGTTTCGAAGCTGAGATTTTCGCGCCGGCTCATCACCGCCACGCCATGATCGCCCAGCGTACCGCTGAGCAAGATGGCGTCGCCCGGCCTTGCGCGCTCGCCCGAGGGCGCCACGCCATCCGGGATAATGCCGATCCCGGTGGTGGTGATGAAGACGCCGTCGCCCTTGCCCTTTTCCACCACCTTGGTGTCGCCGGTGACGATCGCCACCCCGGCCGCGCGGGCGGCTTGGCCCATCGAGTCGACCAGGCGGGCCAGATCGGCCAAGGGCAGACCTTCCTCCAAGATGAAGCCGGCGGAAAGATGCAGCGGCACCGCACCCGCCATTGCCAGATCGTTGACGGTGCCATGCACCGAAAGCGCGCCGATGTCGCCGCCGGGAAAGAACAGCGGCTGGATGACGTAGGAATCGGTGGTCATCGCCAGGCGGCCCTTTTCGACCGCAAAGCAGGCCTGGTCGTTGCGTTGGTTCAACAGGGGATTGGCGAAGGATGTGAGAAAGATCGATTCGATCAGCCGCGCCATGGCCCGGCCGCCGCCGCCATGCGCCATCTCGACCACGCCCCTTGTCCGATCGAGCGGCTTCATGAGGGCTTTCCGCGCGCGCCGCGCGCCCGGCCATAGCTGTACCAGGCGGCGCAAGCGCCCTCGGCCGAGACCATGCACGAGCCGATCGGCGTTTCCGGCGTGCAGGCGGTGCCGAAAAGGGCGCAATCGGCCGGCGTCTTCAGGCCGCGCAGGATGGCGCCGCAGGCGCAGGCCTTGTGATCGGGCACCGAGACCGGTTCAAGCGCGAACCGTCGCTCGGCGTCGAACGCGCCATAGGCGGCTTTGATCGCCAAGGCCGAATAGGGCACCCGGCCCAGGCCGCGCCATTCGAAGCTGCGGCGAAGTTCGAACAGTTCGGCCACCAGCGCCTTCGCCTTGGCGTTGCCGTCGCGGCTGACGGCGCGGGCGAATTCGTTCTCGACCTCGAAACGGTCCTCGTTGACCTGGCGCACCAGCATCAGGATCGCTTGCATGACGTCCAGGGGCTCGAAGCCAGCGATCACCACCGGGCGGCGATATTCCTCGGCGAAGAATTCGTAAGGCCGGCTGCCGATGACGGTGGAAACATGGGCGGGCCCGATGAATCCGTCGAGCGGCACGGTGCCCAGCTCGCGCACCTCGGGGCTTTCCAGGATGTTCTGGATCGCCGAGGGGGTAAGGACGTGGTTGCAAAAGACCGAGAAGTTGGCAAGGCCCAGCGCGGCGGCCTGCTTGATGGCGAGCGCGGTGGGCGGCGTGGTGGTCTCGAAGCCGATGGCGAAAAACACCACCGGACGGTCGGGATGGGCCTGGGCCAGCGCCACCGCGTCGGCCGGCGAATAGACCATGCGGATGTCGGCGCCTTGGGCCTTGGCGGTGAGCAAGCTCACCCCTTTGCCGCCCGGTACGCGCAGCATGTCGCCATAGGTGCAGAGCGTGACGCCGTGCTGCACGGCCAATTGGATCGCCATGTCGATCCGCCCCATCGGCAGCACGCAGACCGGACAGCCGGGGCCGTGGATCATCCGGACCCCTTCGGGCAACAGATCGGCGAGGCCGTAGCGGAAGATGGCGTGGGTGTGGCCGCCGCAGAATTCCATGAAATGATAGCGCCGTTGCGGGCGCGCGGCGCGGGCGATGGCTCCGGCCAGCCCTTGGGCCAAAGCGCCATCGCGGAATTCGTCGACGTATTTCATGTCAGGACGGCTTCATCTCAGGACGCGGCGGCGCCCGCCGCCGCCATCTCGGCGAACAGGGCTAGCGTTTTCTCGGCCTCGACGGGATCGAGGCGCGACAGCGCGTAGCCGACATGGACGATAACGTAATCGCCCAGCGCCACCCCCTCGACCAGGGCGACGGAAATCTCCTTGCGCACGCCGCCCAGATCGACGATCGCCTGATCATCGGCTTTCAGCTCCACCACTTTGGCCGGCATCGCCAGACACATGAAGGCCTTCTCCCGTTCTTTTGGGCACTATGGAGCGGGGGCCCGGCTTGCGCAAGCGGGCCTCATCGATAGATTTCGCGCCGACGCCCAACCCGGATCACCAGGACGCGCAGCACCGCATCCTCGATGTCGCAGATGATCCGATAATCATCGACCCGATAGCGCCAGAAGGCGCCCAGCGGCCCCTGCAGCGCCTTGCCCAAGCTGCGGGGATCGTCCAAGGGCGCAACCTTGTCGTCCATGAAATCGAGAATGCGCCGGGCGGTGGCGCGGTCCAGCTTGCGAAGCTGGCGGCGGGCGGTGTCGGCGTAGTCAATCCGCCAAGCCAAGATCGCGCCTCACCGCCTTGGCGCTTAAGACGCGCTCGTCGCCTTTGCGCACCCGCTGGCGAACCTCGGCGGCCAGATAGTAATCCTCCATCTCGGCCAGATGCTCGTTGATGAGGGCGCGGATGTAAAAGGCCTTGGTGCGGCCGGTTTGGCGCGCCAGAACATCCAGGCGCCGTTCGATATCGTCGGGCAAGCGAACCGAAGTGGGCATGGACGGACCTCGCGTGAATACGTGTATTCACTGTATCACGATCCGCCGGAGCGATCATGGATTTTCTACCCTCGCCGCCACCCAGACTTGGCCGGCGGCGAGGCCCGCATCGCCGGGCGAAAGCCGGCGGGCGATCAGGGGCGTAAGGCCCCGTTCCATCAAGCCCACCGTCACCAGCTTGGTCAACACCCGATTGAGGAAGCAGCCGCCGCCCAAGGCGATGGTGCCGATGCCCGAGGCCTGGGCGGCCCGCCCGGCCCATTCGACCAGCCCGGCAGCGAGCGTGCCGTGGAAAAGGTTGGCGCCGGCGACGGCATCAAGCTCGGCCAGCCTGGCCAGCAGCGGGCGAACATCGAGGACTCCCTCGGGCTCGATCCGCCAGCCATCGGTCAGGATCGCGGGCGCGTCCACCCGCGCCTCCAGCGCCATCGGCGCCTGGCCCTCGAATTCGGCCACCGGATGGAGCCCCACCAGCCCGGCGGCGGCGTCGAACAAACGCCCGGCGCTGGAGGTGGGCGGGCAATTGATTCCCTTGGCCAGCATCTCGCCCAACCGCGCCGCGGCCGGCTGATCGGCGAAGCGGGCGGCGATCTCGCTTCCCCGTCCCAGGGCAAACAAAGCGGCGGCGGCCATTCGCCAAGGCTGGCGGGTGGCCACATCGCCACCCGGCTGCGCCAATTCCTTGAGATGGCCGAGCCGTTCGAAACGCCCGCCCTCGATCCTCAGGAGTTCGCCGCCCCAGGATTGGTTGCCCGGCCCCAAGCCGAAACCATCGAGCGCTAGGCCCAGGAGCGGCCCGATCTGGCCGTGCTCGGCCGCCAGGGCGGCGATGTGGGCGTGATGGTGCTGGACCGCCAGCGTCGGCCAACCCGAACCCAAGGCATGGCGGGTGGAGGGGAAATCGGGATGAAGATCGTGGGCGATGCGCAAGGGATCGCCGCCCAACCGCTCGCGCATCGCCCGCACGGCGTCGCGGAAACGGCGGATGGATTGGGGGTTGTCGAGATTGCCCTGGGCCTCGTCCAGCCACAGGCGGCGGCCTTTGGCGCCGGCCACCGCGTTCTTGAGGAACGCCCCCACCGCCAGCACCGGCGGCGATTCGAAGGGCAGATCGAGGGTGATCATCCGACGATGCGGGCCAGGGTGCGGTTGGCGTCGATCCAATCGTACCAGGCCGCCAGCCCTTCGCCGGTGACCGCCGAAAGCTGGATGATGCCGATCTCGGGATTGACCCGCTTGGCGTAATCGAGGCAGCGCGCCACATCGAACGGCACGTGGGGCAGCAGATCGATCTTGTTCAGGATCATCAGCCGGGCGGCGCGGAACATGTCGGGATATTTGAGCGGCTTGTCCTCGCCCTCGGTGACGGAAAGAATCGCCACCTTGGTCGCCTCACCCAAATCGAAGGCCGCCGGGCAGACCAGATTGCCGACATTCTCGATGAACAGCACGCCCTTGTCGGGCAAGGCCAGGGTCTCCATGGCGTGGTGGACCATGTGGGCGTCGAGGTGACAGCCCTTGCCGGTGTTGACCTGGATGGCCGGCACGCCGGCGGCGCGGATACGATCGGCGTCGAGCGAGGTTTGCTGATCGCCCTCGACCACCGCGACCGAGCAACGAATCGTGAGATCGGCGATCGAGCGCACCAGGAGCGTGGTCTTGCCGGCGCCGGGGCTGGAAACCAGATTGAGCGCCAGGATGCCGCGCTCCTTGAAGGTTTGGCGATTGAGCGCGGCGTAGCGGTCGTTTTCCGCCAGGATGTTGCGCTCGATCTGGACGATGCGCGCCTGCGAAAGGCCCGGTACATGCGCCCCGGCGATGCCCTTGCCGTAATCGAGTTTCTGGCCGCGACCATGGCCGTGACCGTATTCATGGCCATGGCTGTGGTCGTGCCCATGGTCGTGATCGTGATCATGATCGTGGGGTTGGGCCGGACTCTTGGGGTCGCCGCAGCCGCAGACGGTGCACATCACTCCACCTCCAGCTCGGTGATCCGCATCTCCTCGCCGCCCGTGATCTGCAACGCGTAGCCGCCGCAATCGGGGCAGGCCTCGCCCAGCCGGGCCAACCGAATATCGCGGCGGCAATCCAGGCACCAGGCCTTGCCGTCGGGCGTTTCGATGTCCAATTGCGCCCCTGCCGCCAGGGTGCCCTGGGCGACGGCGCCGAAGCAAAAGCGGAAGGATTCCAGCTCGACCTGCGACAATTGACCGATCGCCATCCGCACCACCGTCACTTTGGCGAAGCCCTGCTCGTGGGCCTGCTCTTCCAGAATGCGCACCACGCTTTCGCACAACGCCATTTCATGCATCGGCGGCCTCGATGGTGACCTCGAGCGCCACGCAAGGATCGATGGCGGTGCCGATCAGCCGCGCCCGCGTTTCCAGATCGGGCCCCGCCTCCAGGCCCAGCACCCCTTTGGCGAAGGCGCCTTGGGGATGGAAGTTCCATTCAGTGGGCGCCAGGATCTGCCAGCGTGTCACCACCCCGTCGGCCAGCTCGACCCGATGGGCCAAGCGGCCGCGCGCCGCCTCGACCATCGCCAGGCCACTGCCGCTGCCCAAGCGCGCCGGCGCCGGCGTATCGTGCTCAAGGCCAGGTGCCATGGCGATCAGATCGCGCATGCGCCGCGTCAGCTCGATCATCCGCGCCACCAGGCGAAGGGCGGCGCCGTTGCCGATCTTGGCGCGCAAGCCCATGATCACCGGATGCACGGCCAAGCGGGCAATCGGGCCGGTTTCGTACACCTGTCCCTGCCAATCGGGCGCGCGCGCATAGGCGCCGTCGGCATCCTCCTCCAGGCGGCGGGCCAGTTCGTCAGCGGCGAATTCGCCCATCGGCGCCACCTCGGACTTGCCGAGATCGGACCAGCCGCGCTCGGCCATCACATAGAGAAGGCGGGCCGGCAGCGTGGCTTGCGAATTGACCCACTGGCCGAAATCGCCGCCCTCTTCCCATTGCGGCCCATAGACGGCGCGGCGCAGGATCGCCAAGGCTTCGCTGAGGCGGGCCTCAAGCGCATCGTGATCGATCGCAAGCGGAACGCCGCCCGGCTGCGCCCAAGGCGCTTCCGGCCCCATTAGGCCGCGCAGGCCGGTGAGAGCCTGGCGCAGCGCCTTGGCCTCGGCCAGATTGGGATCGAGGCCCACAAGCGGCGGCCAATCGATCAAGAGGCGCTGGGCGTGTTCCAGCACCGTCTCGGCCAGCAGCAGCACCCGCCTGGCGCCGCGCTGGGCCGGGGCCACCGAGATGCCGCAGGCGCGCTCCACCGCCTCCAGCCCGGCTTGAAGCTGGGCGGTGCCGCACAGGCTGAACAGATGCGGCAGCGTGCCCAAGGCCTCGCCGGCCGGGCGGCCGACCAGGATGGCGCCAAGCCTGAGCATCTTGCGCGGCTCGATCGCCACCCGCACGACCCGCCGGCCGCTGACCAACAGCTTGGCGCCAATCGCGCCTTCGGGGGGTACGGAACTCATGACGCGGCGGGCTCGAGCGCCAGGGCCTCGGCCATCAGGGCCTGGGTGGCCAGCGCGGTTTCGCGATCAACCTTCTCAAGGGCGAAGCCGCCGGCCTGGATGAGCAGGAAATCGCCCACCGCCACCGGCTCGGCCATCAGCATCAGGCTGACCTGGCGGCGCACGCCGAAGCTTTCGACGGTGGCCATGGCGCCGTCGCATTCCAGGACTTCCGAGGGAACCGCCAGGCACATCGCCCTACTCCACCCGCACGCCGATCGCCGCCAGTTCGGCTTGCACGCCGGCCACCAGCGGCTCGATCTGGGCCTCGATCGCCGGAGTGAGACCCATGCCGACAGCCAGCGAATCCGGCTCGCAGCCCAGAAGCACGATATGGCCGGGATATTCGTCCATCAGCTTCAAGCTCGCCAGCACGTCGGACAGGCCCAACTGATGCGGCGAAAGCCGGGTCTGGAAAAGGGCCGGCACCTCGTCGTCTTCCAGCCGGATGCAGGTGCCCGGCGGATCGCCCGAGCGCACCGCATCGACCACGATCAGATGATCGAGCCCGGCTAGGCTGTCCAGCATGTCCATGCCCGAGGTGCCGCCATCGATCAGCTCCACCCCCTCGGGCAAACGATGGCGGCGGCCGAATTCCTCGACCACCCGCACGCCGATGCCCTCGTCGCTCATCAAGATGTTGCCGATACCCAGAATCATCACCCGCATGGCCGCCCCTGTACGAAGAAAGACCCCCCGTTGCCGAAGCAACGGGGGGAGGGAGTTTACGACGACAACGCCAATTGCGGTAGGTGCCGCGTTAGAGCGCCTTGACCTGAACCACCTTCTTCTTCTCGCGGTCGACCAGATGGACCGCGCAGGCCAGGCAGGGATCGAAGGAATGGACGGTGCGCAGCACCTCCAAGGGCTTCTCGGGATCGACGACCGGATTGTCCATCAGCGACGCCTCGTAGGGGCCGGGCGCGTCGTCCTCGTTCCGGGGCGCGGCGTTCCAGGTGGTCGGCACCACGGCCTGGTAGTTGACCGTCTTGCCGTCCTTGATCACCACCCAATGCGACAGCGCGCCGCGCGGCGCCTCGTGATAGCCGAAGCCCGAAACCTCGCCCTTGGGGAAGGTCGGCTTGTTGAAGGTCTTGACGTCGCCCTTGCCGATGTTGGCGACCAGGGCCTGCCAATTGACCGCCAGTTGCTCGTTCAAGACGGCGCAGCGCACGGCGCGCGCCGCCGTGCGGCCGATGGTGGAATGGAGCGCGGCGATGGGAATCTTGGCGCCGGCGAGCGCGCCGGCGGTGTCGAGAATCTTGTTGGTGTAGGCCTGAGTCGGCTTGTGGCCGGCGGCGTACATGCACAGCACGTTGGCCAACGGCCCCACCTGGGCCGGCTTGCCCAGGAAGGTGGGCGACTTCACCCAGGAATACTTTCCGCCGTCCTGGAAGTCGGTGTATTCGGGGATGGTCTCGCCCTTGTAGGGATGGAGCGCGCCCTTGCCGCCCTTGTACCAGGAGTGCTTGACGCTTTCCGCCACGTTGTCGCGGAAATAGGGGTCCTGATAGCTGGTGAAGGGCTTGAACTTGGCGATGTCGCCGCCCTCGATATAGCCGCCGGGCAGGCCGAACTGGGTGCCCTTGGTGTCCATCGGCAGATCGGGCACCGAGAGATAATTGGTGACGCCGGCGCCGTACTTGGTCCAGTCGGCATAGACCGCGCCCACCGCGGCGATGTCGATCAGATAGACCTTGTGGATGAAATCGGACAGCTCGTCGATCATCGCCTTGATCATCAACAGCCGTTCCATGCCCAGCACCGACTGGCTGTCGGTGCCGATCGGGTTGGCGACGCCGCCCACCGCCAGGTTCTGGATGTGCGGGGTCTTCGAACCCAGGATGGAGACGATCTTGTTGGCCTTCCTCTGAACGTCGAGCGCCTGCAGGTAATGCGCCACCGCCACCAGATTGATCTCGGGCGAAAGCTTCATCGCCGGATGGCCCCAATAGCCGTTGGTGAAGGGGCCCAACTGGCCGGTGCCGACGAAGGTCTTCAGCTTCTCCTGCACCTCTTTCATGACATGGCGGTTGTTGAGCGGCCAATCGGAATATTGCTCGATCCAATTGGCGGCCTTGACCGGATCGGCCTTCAAGGCCGAGACGACATCGACCCAATCCAAGGCCGAGAGGTGATAGAAATGGACGATGTGGTCGTGCACCGCATGCGCCGCCACGATCATGTTGCGGATGTACTGGGCGTTGAGCGGCACTTCGAGATTGAGCGCGTTCTCGACCGCGCGCACGCTGGTGATGGCGTGCACGGTGGTGCAGACGCCGCAGAAGCGCTGGCTGATCACCCAGGCATCGCGCGGATCGCGGCCGAGCAGAATCTGCTCGACGCCGCGCCACATCTGGCCCGAGGCCCAGGCTTTGGTGACCTTGCCGCCATTCACGTCGCAGTCGATGCGCAGATGGCCTTCAATGCGGGTGATGGGATCGATGGTGATGCGGGTCACGGCGAATACTCCCTGTTCTACGGGTCAGTGCGCGCGGGGCAGCACGGGCAATTTGCGGACGAAGACGATGTAGGCCAGGATTTCCAAGGCGACGATGCCCACCGTCACCAGGACCTCCGACAGGGCCGGGAAATAGTGCCAGCCCGGGCCGGTCTCGTAGCCGATCAGGAAGGCGTTGATGCGGTAAAGCGCACCGGCCAGCAGCATGGCGGTGGCGGCCAGGAACAAGGCTTGGCGCCGCGCCCGCGCCTGGGGCTTGAAGAGCAGGACCACCGGCAGGGCGAACAGCACCGTTTCCAGCCAGAACCAGAAGCTGAGCGCCCCCGAGGCGAACATCGCCCCCACCGCGCCGCGCACCGCCAGATCGAGGAAGCGCAGCACCAGGAAGGCCACCAGCAGCCAAACGAGAATCCCGGCCAGACGCTCGAGGATCGGCACTTCCAGCGGCCGCTGGAAGCCGACCGAGGACAGGCAGGCCTCGAACACCACCACCGAGAATCCCATGCCGATCGCCGAGATCAGGAAGAGGAGCGGCAGAAGCTGGTTCGACTGCCAGAGCGGATGGATCTGGTAGCCGAAGACGACGAGGAGCGACCCCAGCGAGGATTGATGCATGGTGGGCAAGAGAATGCCCAAGGCGATGATGACGAACAGCGCCTTGTCGAGCTTGGCGCGGGCGTCGGTCATGCCCAGGCGCTCGAAAAGGGTGGGCAGGAATTCGATCCACAGCACGACAACGTAGGCGGCGATGCAGAGCGCCACTTCGACCATCACCGAGCCCCACTGGATGTAAGCGGGCGCGAAGATGTGCCAGGCGTTCCACCAGCGGCCAAGATCGAAGATCACCGACAGGCCACCCAGCGAGTAGCCGAAGACGCTGGCCAGAAGCGCCGGCCGCACCAGCGGGTGATAGTGGCCCTTGTTGGCGACATAGACGAGAAGCGCCATGGCGTAGCCGCCGCAGGCCAGCGCGGTGCCGATGACCACGTCCCAGGCGATCCAGAGACCCCAGGGAAAGCCGTCATTGATGTTGGTGACCGCGCCCAGACCCAGCAGGAAGCGTTTGCCGAGCAGGTAGAGGGCGATCGCCACCAGAAGGCCAAGCAGAAGGGTGACCGGAGTGACGACCCGTCCGCCGATGGGTTGCGCTTTCATCATCCCCTCCCTATTCCCCGGCTTCGCCGTTCTTGGTGGTGCGGCGCACCGCCCAGATCAGCCCGCCCAGCGCCACCAGTGGCGCCACCATGCCGCCATAGAGCGTGCTCTGCACCGTTTCCGAGCGGCTGGCGTAGGACTGAGCCGGCAGATCGGGGTAGCCCAGCTTGGCGAAGGCGACGCCCGACAAGAGCAGCATCTGGGTGCCGCCGATCTCGGTCTCGCCATAGATGCGCTGCAGATACTTGGCGGCAGGACGGACGTGGGGCGCATAGGGCGTGCGGATGTCGCCACGCGCGAACACCGCCTCGTCGCCTTCCTTCATGGCCAGGCGGCGCTTGGCCTCGGCCTTCAGGGCCTCGACCGGACCATAGAGTGTGGCGCCGGTCGGGCAGACCTCGGCGCAGGCCGCGAACTTGCCCTCAGGCATCCGATGCTTGCAGAGCTGGCATTTCTGAATCTGCGGTGTCGCGGTGTCGTATTGGAAGCGCGGCACCCCGAACGGGCAGGCGGCGACGCAATAGCGGCAGCCGATGCAGGCGTCCTTGTCGTAGCTGACGATGCCGGTCTCCGGGTCCTTGGTCATCGCCGAAACCGGACAGGCGGAGACGCAAGACGGATCGACGCAATGCAGGCACGATTTTTTGACGAAGGCGAAGCCGTTGGTCTCGCGATCCTTCTCGGCGTTGGTGCCGTGCTGATAGACCTTGATGACGTTCAGGGTCTTGCCCGAGATGTCCAAGGGCGTGTCCCACAGCCGCTCGGGCGTCGAGACCTCTTGCGGCATGCCGTTGGCCTGCTTGCAGGCCGCAACACAGGCCTTGCAACCGATGCAAAGGGTGGCATCGAACAGCAGCCCCAACGCCTTGGGCGGCATGAGCTTGTTGGTGCGCGCCTCGGCCGGAGCCGGCGTTGCGAGAGCGACCGTCGCCGCCGCGCCGCCCGCCGAAGCGGCCTTCAGAAAATGCCGTCGGGTGATGGTCATGGCGACCTCGCTTAGGCTTTGTCCGATTCGTCGTCCTTGCGGCCGAGATTGCGGGCCAACATCGCCCCCGCCCCCGCCGCCGCCCCGGCAATGCCGGCCACCAAGGCCGCCGAGCCGAAGCTGAGCCCCTGGCCCTGATCCTCGACGATGCGCGGATAGGAGGCCGGCGGATAGGTGTTCTTGAGATCGGCCAGCGCGTGAATGGGTTTGGCAAAGCCGATGCCCTGCTCGGTGCAACCGACGCAGGGATGGCCGGTGCCGACCGGCCAGGAGCCCGATCCGACATCGCCGAACAGGATCGACGGGCAGTTGGCGTAGGTCTCGGGACCCTTGCAGCCCAGCTTGTAGAGGCAATAGCCCTTGCGATGCCCCTCGTCGCCGAACTCGTTGGCAAAGCGCCCGGCGTCGAAATGGGCGCGCCGTTCGCAATTCTCGTGGATCAGGCGCGAATAGGCGAAGAGTGGGCGGCCTTTCTCGTCGATCGCCGGCAATTTGCCGAAGGTGAGGAAATGGGCGACGGTGGCCAGGAAATTGTAGGGGTTGGGCGGGCAGCCGGGAATGGTGACCACCGGCTTGTCCTTGACGATGGCGTTGACGCCGGCGGCGCCGGTGGGATTGGGCGGCGTCGAGGGCATGCCGCCCCACGACGCGCAGGAGCCGATGGCGATGATGGCGGCGGCGTCGGCCGCGCATTCCTTGGTCAGCTCCATCGCCGTGTGGCCGCCGATCTTGCAATAGATGCCGCCATCCTTGGTGGGGATGGCGCCCTCGACCACCAGCACGTATTTGCCCTTGTTGGCTTCCATCGCCGCCTTGCGCGCCGCCTCGGCCTGATGGCCGGCCGCCGCGAACAGGCTTTCGTGATAGTCGAGCGAGATGATCTCGAGGATCAGCTTTTCCAAGGTCGGATGCTCGGCCCGCAGCAGCGATTCCGTGCAGCCGGTGCATTCCTGGAAATGCAGCCAGATCACCGAGGGCCGCTTGGCCGCGCCGGCCAGGGCCTGGGCGATCTGGGCGTCGGCCCCTTTGGGCAGGCCCATAGTGGCCGCCAGGGCGGTGCAGAATTGCAAGAAGCTGCGGCGGGAAACGCCGAGCTTGGCCTCAAGGGTGCTGATCGGATCCTGGTGCATGTCCCCAACCTTTCGCTTTCGCGTGTTCGGCCTAACGCCGTTCCGACAAAACCAATACCCGACCGGACCCAAGGGTCCGGCCGGGTTTCACTATGTTGCTGTGCAACGCTCCCCTTCTCCCATCGACCGTGCTTTGTTTTGTTGTCGCGCTCGATACGGATAAGTACGCAAGCGACATGCCAGATGGAAAAGGGCGCGGAAATCGGCGCGATTGGCGGCTTGGGGAAAGGCCGGCGGCGGGACGACCGAGTCGGGTGGAAAGCATTCTTCCATCAAATGGAAGAATGCTTTCTAGTGGACGGTGCAGACCATGCAGGGGTCGAAGGAGCGCACCACATGCTGCACCGCGATGGGGGTGGCTTCGTCATTCCCGACCGGCACGCCCACCAAAGCCTGCTCCAAAGGCCCCGGCATACCGGCCCCGTCGCGGGGCGAGAAATTCCAGGTGGTGGGGGCGATGATCTGGTAGCGGGCGATCCGGCCATCCTCGACGGTCAGCCAATGGCCAAGCCCACCGCGCGCCGCCTCGACCAGGCCCACGCCCTGCGCCGTCTCGATCGGAACCGCCGGATGGCAGAAGGGACGATCGGGTTCCAGCTCGGCCGCCCAGCGCTCGAGCGCCGGAACAAGGCGGGCGATTTCGAGCAGGCGGGCGACGACGCGGCTTTCAACGTTGGAGCCCCTGTCCGCCCACAAGGCGCGGATCAGCGGATGGCCGGCGATCAGTTGACGGGCCAGCGCCCCCACTTCGACCGGCTGGCCGTTCAGGCGCGGCGCCTTGCACCAGCTATAGGCCTGGGGCTTGGCGAGATCGGGCCGGGTCTCGCCCTGCCCAGGATGGAGCGCGGCGCCGGCCATCCAGGCATGCGCCGGGTCTTCGACCAGCCCGGCCAGATCGAGCGGCCGCACCGCCTTGCCATCCCAAAGGCCGGCGGGAAGGAGCGCGCCCTCGGCCTCGGCATAGGCGCCGTAGCTGAGGGCCGGACCGGGCGCGCGGCCCAGTTCCGCAAGGCCGAGATCGGCGGCGATCGTCAGAAACAGGGCGGCGTCACCGCCGGCATGACGGGCGGCGAAGCGCGCGAGATCCGACCGATCGGCGAGATCGGCAAAGGCCTCCAGAGGCGCGGTGAAGAGATGCTCTTCGACATGGGCGCGGAATTCCGCCACCAGCGCCCGAAGCCGGCTGCGCTCGCCGCGATCGACCGGTTTCGAGGACCCACCCGGTTGAAGGGCCAAACTGTGCGGCCATTTCCCGGCCAGGATGCCCATGACCTGGAAGAAGCGGGCCCGCAACCGGGCCGCCGCGACAAGGGCCTGGCCGGCGCCGGGCTGGAAGCGCTGGAGGGCGCGCCCATGCCAGGGCCGGCCGGCATAGGCGGCGTGGGTGAAGTCGGGCATGAAGAACAGGTGGAAATGGACCAGATGGTCGGCGGCGTTCTCGGCGCCCAGCAGCAAATGGAAGGCGCGCCGTCCGTTGTCGGGGATCGCCAGCCCCATCGCGGCGGCCAGGGCCTTGGCGGTGGCCTGCGACTGGGCGACCGAGCAAATGCCGCAGATGCGCGGCGCCAGCACCAGGGCGTCGCTGGGCGGCTTGCCGTCGAGCATGGTTTCGAAGCCGCGAAAGAGCGGCGCGTTGACGCGGGCCGAGGCGATGCGGCCCCGATCGAGATCGAGATGGACCTCGAGATCACCCTCGACCCGGTTGAAGGGACCGACGATCCGCCGGGCCGGCGCGGCGCCGCTCATGAGCCGCCCGGCGGTCGGTTGGCCGGCGGCACCACGACGTGATCGGCCAGCGCGTTCTTGCGCACCCGATTGGGGGTGGCCGATTTGGAAAGCGCCGCCAGCGCCACGAACCAGGCCTTGGGCATGTCGACCGGCAGGCCGACCGGAATGCCCGCCACTTTCGGCGTTTCCTGCCAAGGCCCGATCGACTCGGTGAAGCCGGGCGAGGTGCAGTTGATGCAGGCGAACCCGGCGTTGGTGCAAGAGCCGATGCCGTTCCAGCGCCGCCGGTTGCAATCGCCCGGCGCCTGGGTGGCCTTGCAGCCTAGATTTTCCATCAGGCAGCCCTGCTGGCCGGGCGCCTGGGCGCTGGCCTTGAACTCGTAATATTCGTTGCGATTGCAGCCATGATGGGCGAGATGATCGGCAAAGAAGCGCGGCCGGTTGAAGGCATCGAGATCGGCGGGCGCCAGCGTGCCCTCGGCCAGAGCCATGAGCGTTTCGACGATCCAGCCCGGATGCGGCGCGCAGCCGGCGATGTTGATCACCGGCAGACCACCCTTGCCCCGCCAATCCTCGGGCAAAAGACCGCCGGCGCGAACGCCGTCGAATTGAAGGCCGGCGGCCTCGGTGACGCTGCCCGGCGTCGCCGCCACGCCGCCAAAGGCGGCGCAGCTTCCCACCGCCACCACATGCCGCGCCACCCCGGCCAGATCGCGCAGAAGATCGGCCATCGGCCGCTCCAGGCCGGGCGCCATTTGAAAGCGGCCGCTGCCCGCCGGCCCACGCAACACCGCGCCTTCGACCACGAGCGCATCGAGGGGCTCGCGGCCGGCGCCGATTCGATCGAGAAGGTTTTGCAGATCGGCGCCGTTCTCGGCCGACAGCATCGGATGCCAGAGGGTGCGCACCCCCAGCCGTTCGCCTTGCAGAAACAGTGGCGGATCGGCATCGAGCGCGGCGTTGGCACAGCCGCCGCAGCTTGCCGCCTGAAGCCAGAGAAGCGTGAAGGGGGAAGGCGCGCTCATGGCCGAAGCTTAGCGCGCCTTGACCGCAAACGGCAACGGAGCGGCGCCCCGGGGCGCCGCTCCGCCGTTTCAATCGGACCTTGCGATCAGCCGATCAGAAGGACGAGGCCGGCCGCCGCCACGCCGGCGCCGCCCAGGCGAACCAGCAGACCGCGCTTCATGCCCTGCGCCAGACCGACGCCCAGGCCATGCAGGAGCGCGGTGGCAACGGCGAAGCCCAGCGCGTAGAGCGCGAAGGACGAGGCGATCGGCGCCTCGGCGCCATGGGCATGGCCGTGGAAGACGGCCAGCGCGCCGACCAGAACCATACCGGCGGCCACCGGCAAGCGGGCGGCGAAGCCGACCAGCAGGCCCAGCACCAGCAGCGAACCGGCGATGCCGATCTCGACCATCGGCAGGGCAAGACCCGAGAGGCCGGCCAGCGCCCCGGCGCCCATCAGGGTGACGAAGGACAGCGGCACCAACCACAGCGCGCGACCGCCCAGTTGCGCGGCCCAAAGGCCGACCGCCACCATGGCCAGGACGTGATCGAGCCC
This sequence comes from Rhodospirillales bacterium, assembly GCA_016214125.1. Lineage (GTDB taxonomy): Bacteria > Pseudomonadota > Alphaproteobacteria > Rhodospirillales > WMHbin7 > JACRPC01. The sequence goes on from JACRPC010000014.1 coordinate 66,311, forward strand.
GGCCAGCGGATGGACGAAGCCATGAGCGAAGGTGGCGCCGACGGCGCCCAGCGTGTGCGCCGAAGCGGGCAGAGCCGCCAAGACGAGAAGAGCGGCAAGGGCAAGAGTGCGATTCATCCGGGTTTCCTCCTGGTCGCGTTGATTGGCTCTTAGGATACGCAAGCCATATGCCAGATGGCAAGGCGCCATCGTGATCCCATTCCGTTGTCTAACCCACTGGAATTTCACCGAGTTTTTCCAGATTGTGGAACCGGGGCGCTTTTGATGTCGGGCTTGGGGTGGAAAGCTATTGTCCAGAGGCGGCGACCACACGATCGGGCGGAAAGAGCAGGCGGACCCGGGTTCCCTGGCCCGGCGCGCTCTGGAAATCGAAGGTCGCGCCTTGGCGTTCGCTGAGAATCTTGGAGAGCGGCAGCCCAAGCCCGGTGCCGTCGTGGCGCCGTGACAGCGAACTGTCGATCTGCCCGAAGGGTGTCATGATGCGGGGAATGAGTTCGGGCTCGACGCCGATGCCAGTGTCGGTGACGGTGATCGCCATCCCTTCCTTGGCCTCCCACCGGGCTTCGATTCGAACCGTCCCGCCTTCCGGCGTGAATTTGACGGCGTTCGACAACAGATTGATCAGGACCTGACGCAGGCGGCGCTCGTCGGCCATGAGGGTCGGCAAGCCGGCGCCGATCTCGGCTTCAAGGCGGATGCGGCCACGCGCCGCCGGCTCCTGGATCATGCGCATCGCCCCCTCGATCAGCAGCCCGACGGCAACCGGCTCCAGCGCCAGCTCCAGGCGCTCGGCCTCGATCTTGGTGACGTCAAGAACGTCGTTGATCACCCCCAGCAGATGGCGGGCCGAAAACAGGATGTCGTCGAGATACTCGCGGTAGCGGTCGTTGCCCAGCGCGCCGAAAACCTCGTTCTGGATCACCTCGGTAAAGCCGATGATGGCGTTCAGGGGCGTGCGCAGCTCGTGGCTCATGTTGGCCAGAAAGATCGACTTCGCCCGGCTGGCGCCTTCCGCCTCCGACTGGGCGCGGGCGATGCGCCGCTCGGCCTCTTTGCGTTCGTGGATGTCGAACAGCGCCGACAGGCAGCGCGGCCGGTCGGTTTGGTCGTCGCGCAGGAGGACGCTTTCGATCAGCACCGGGATGGTGGCGCCGTCGTAGCGGCGAATCTCGACCTCGCCCGAGGCGCGCCGGCCCTGGAAGACGCGGCGAAAATGCTGGGCCAGCGCGTCGCGCGTCTCTTCGCTGACATAGAGCAACATCGGCTTGCCGATCAGCATCCGCCGATCGACGCCCAACAGGCGGGCTCCCACCAGATTGACCTCAAGGATGTGGGTGCCGGAATCGAACTGGAAATAGCCGACCGGCGCCATCTCGAACAGATCGAGGTATTTCTTCTGCGACAGCTCCAACGCCTTGCGGGCGTCGCGCAGAGCCGCGCCCTGGGCCTCAAGCGTGTCTTGATCGCGGCCCAGATCCTCGACCGTCCGCTCGAGCCGCGATTCCTGGTCGTGCGTCCGCGCCGGCCGGCGGGTCTTGGAAGCGGGCGGATCGGTATGGGAAGAATCGGCGTTCATGTTCGGCTCGTCGGCGACCTGGATAAGATGTTTTTACAATTGGTAGCATTGTTCTTGACAAACTCTCTTTGCCGTCTCTATAGCATATAGGCAACATTACAGCTTGACCAATTTAAAGGGCGCAGCTCGTCTCACGTCATCGCTTGGAAATTTGCCGAGAGGTCCGTGCGTTGGAACGGTTTCCGGTTCCAAGGAAGCATCGACACCGAAGGGTATTTCTGAAGACCGGATAAGGGTGCGGTACGGGATGGCCATCGGGTCGTTCGCCTGCGCCCGACGACAAGACGGTTCGTTCCGCACCGCCGACGAACGCCCGAAGGTTCTCAAGACCATCGAGGGAGCCCATGAGATTGCCCAACCGGCCCGACAGCGCGATCGCGGACACCTTCGACGGATTGAAGGCGCGGGTGGCCGAGCTGGAGGCCAAGGAAGCGGCCTACCGTGACACGAGCGAGAAATTCGTCGACCTGTTGCGCAATCTGGAAGTTCACCAGGAGGAATTGCGCATCCAGAACGAGGAACTGCAGGCGGGCCGGACCGTTCAGGAAATCGCCTTGGCGAAGTACACCGACCTGTTCGACAACTCGCCGATGGCCTATGTCGTCGTCGACAGCCAAGGCGTGATCCAGGAGGTCAATCACGCCGGAGCGCAGTTGCTGGGGTTGGAACGCCGCCGCTTGGCCGGCAAGGCGCTGGCAACCTATATCGCGCCGGCCCAACGCCAGACCTTCGACGCCCACCTGCGCGAGTTGTTCGCCAACCAGCGTGCCAAGAGTGAAAGCGTCCTTTCCAGGGGTATCGAGGACATCCCCGTCATCTTGGAAAGCAGCCTGCTCGCCGGTTCCTCGACCGGCGGCGAACCGCATGGCCTGATCGCCGCCATCGACATTTCCGGGCGCAAACGGGCCGAGCGGGAGGCCGACATCAAGAGCCGCGAGCTTGAGCGCTCGAACGCGGAACTGCAAAGCTTCGCTTACGTGGTGTCGCACGATCTTCAGGAACCGCTGCGGATGATCGGCAGCTATGTGCAGCTTCTGGCCCGGCGCTACAAGGGCGCGCTGGATTCCGACGCCGACGAGTTCATCCATTTTGCCGTCGACGGGGTCGAGCGCCTGAGCCGGATGATCAACGATCTGCTCGATTATTCGCGGGTGGAAACGCGCGGCCGGGTGCCCGAGCCCACCGACGCCGCCCAGGCGCTCGGCGACGCGCTGGCCAATTTGGAGGCCGCCACACTGGAAAGCGGCGCCACCTGCACCGTCGGCAGCCTGCCCTGGGTGATGGCCGATCCGCACCAACTTGGCCGCTTGTTTCAGAATCTGATCGGCAACGCCTTGAAATACCGTTCGCCCAAACGGACGCCGCGGATTCTGATCGACGCCGTCCGCCATGGGGCCGAGTGGCATTTTTCGGTGGCCGACAACGGCATCGGCATCGATCCGGCCTATTTCAACCGGTTGTTCCGCTTGTTCCAGCGTCTGCACACCCGCCAGGAATATCCGGGCACCGGCGTCGGCCTGGCGATCTGCAAGAAGATCGTCGAGCGCCATGGCGGGCGCATCTGGGTCGATTCCACCCCGGACCGGGGCAGCACCTTCTATTTCTCGCTGCCCGGCGTGCCGGCCTCGCCCTCGAACTGAAGCGATTGGGTGCCCAGGATCGGGCGGCGCAAGAGAACGGCCAGGCCGACGGTGATCAGGCCCGCCATCACAACATCGCTGTAGAAATGGGCGCCCTGGATCACCCGCACCAGCCCCGTCGCCAAGCCAAAGATCAGCGCTGCCATGACCGCCCGCGGGCGCCAGGGCGGCGGCAGGATCAGGGCCAGCGCCACCGTCCAGAAGGCCACCGCCGCATGGCCGGAGGCGAACGAACAATTGTCGGCGCATTGATCGGAGAGCACAAACGGCCCGCTGAAGCGCGCCTTGCCGCCGAACTCGACGATCTGGGTCGGCCGCGCCCGTCCCCAATGATCCTTGAAGAGCGCGTTGACGATCAGCCCCGGCCCCAAGGCCAGTGTGGACCCCAGATAAAGCATCACCCGGGGCGTTACACCGAGCAGCCGGTCCTTGAGAAGGATGTTGGCAAAGCCGATGAGGGCGAGATAGCCCGCCAGTCCCAGGATGAGGGTCGGCAGCGCCTTGCGCACGAATTCGAGCGGCGCCGCGTAGCGCCAGAAGAACCAGTCCTTGGGCGAATAGAACAGGCCGGTGACGAAGAGATCGACCGCCGGCCAGAAGGCCAGCGCCACCGCCAGGACGGCGATCAGGATGCCGATCGTCTTAGCCGCCGGGCGCATCGCGGTAGCCCTTGAATCCCTCGAGCCGCCACACTTTGAGCGCGATCGCGTGGCCCGACCGGGTTTGGTGGCGCACCAGCCCCAAGGGAACCGCCCGGGCAAACCGTGCCGCCATGGCGTCGACGTCGCCGCGCTCGCTCACCAAGAGATAGTCGCCGCCGGCCTTGTCGTCGAGCCGCATGCCGAGATCGAAGGTGTCGCGCACCTTGCCGTCGGGATTCCATTTTACCGCCGCGAAGGGATGCGGGCGGACGTAATAGATCAGCGACGCCATCAGCTTGCGTTCGTCGACGAGCAGGCGGGCGCCGGGATGGGCGGCGAGCAGATCGGAAATTTGGGCCCCCACCACCTCCCAGCCGCGCAGGCGCTTGAGAAAGTCGGTGCGCGGCGAAAGTTCCACGTGAAACGTTCGCGCCAGCGAATCGAAATTGTAGAGCAGCCCCGCCAAGACGACGTGCGCCACCACCGAAACGCGGACGAGCCACAAGACTTTGCGGTCCGCCAGCCAGGCCACCACCAGAGGGCTGGCGGCCACATAGATCGGCGCCGCCCAATTGGCGTTGGCCCGCGACAACAGGCCCTGGACGCACATCAGGACGAACAGCGGCAGGATGAAGGCCAGCAGCAGGCGGGTTCGCGGATCGCGGATCTCCCGGCCGATCCGGGCCAGAACGATCAGCAGCACGGCGAAGAAGATCGGGCCGAAGATGCCAAACTGGGCGCCCAGGAATTCCGCCAGCTTTTCCGGATGGAATAGGCTGCCGCCGAGATTGGCGTTGTCGCCGGTGTGGCGGTAGCTGGCGAAATTGTTGGCGAGGTTCCAGAAGAAATTGGGTGCGTAGAGCAGCAGGGCGATGGCGCCCGCCAAGGCGGGATGACGCCAGCCGGCCGCTTGGCGGGCCTCCTTGGACCAGGCAAGGTGCAGGGCGAACGAAAGGATGAAGAGGATCATCGCGTATTTGGCCAGGAGGCCAAAGCCGATCGCCAGACCGAGCAGAATCCACCAGCCCCTTTGCCCGGTCTTGAGGGCGCGGACGAGGGCAAACAGCGCCAGCGCCCAGAACATCAGAAGCGGCGGATCGGTGGTGACCAGCATCGCGGAATAGGAGACGCCGGGCAGGGTGAGAAAGACGGCACCCGCCCAAAGCCCGAGGCGCGGGCCATAAAGCGCCCGTCCGATCAAAAAGACGAACAGCGAGCCCACGCCATAGGCCAAGGTCGAGGGCAGGCGGACGCAGGCCTCGGTCTCGCCGCATACCGCTCCGGCCAAGCCGATCAGCCAGGCCACCAGGGGCGGCTTCGAGTAGTAGCCGAAGGCCGGAGTCTGCGCCCACAACCAGTATTGGGCCTCGTCGAAGGACAAATTGAGCCCGCTGCGCGCCAGCACCCAGATTCGCCAGGCGCTGACGATCAGCGCCAACGCCAGCGCCAAGCGCAACTCGAAGCCGGCGGCGGACCGGTCATTGGCAAACGCGCGCACCGCTAACCGTCCTCTTGGTGAAAGAGCGTCGACAGCCCCACCAGCAGGGTCACCACCGCCGGGCTCCAGGCCGCCAGGGCGGGCGGCAAGGTGTTGGAGAGCCCGAGCGCGAACACGACCTTGGAGAAGAAATAGAGCAGGAACCCGGCGCCGACGCCGCCGGCCAGACGAAGAAGAATGCCGCCGGCGCGCAAATTGGGTCTCAGGCTGAACACCGCCGCCACCATGACCATCGCGCACAGCAAGAGCGGCGACGACAGGAGCGACTGGAAATGCATGCGGTGCTTGTGCGCCGAAAAGCCCGAGGATTCGGTGAAGCGGATGAAGCCCGGCAAGTCCCAAAAGGAAATGGTTTCCGGCGAGGCGAAATTGTCCTGGATCTTCGACAGGGTGAGCGTCGTCGGCAGACGCAGGGTTGCCAGATTCTCGCTGGGCTTGCCGGGCTCCATGACCCAGACGTTCCGCAGGTCGATTTGGCCGTCGGCCAAGACGGCGGTGCTGGCGTCGAAGCGGCGCGCGAAGCGGTTCTCCTCGATCACGAAGATACTGACGTTGCGCAGGTTGAGGTCGAAGCCGCTCTGGCGAACGTGGACGGCGTGCAGGATGATCTGCTGGTTGCGCACCGTCTCGCGCAGCCACAGGCCTCCGCCGGCGGAAAAGGCGAGCGGGTTGGACAGGCGCAGCATCATCTTGTCTTGCAAAACCTCGTAGCGGGCGAACAGCCGGGCCGCCAGGGGATTGAAAGCGACCACGTTCAAGACGCCGACGAAAAAGACGATTCCCATCACCGGGGTCAGGAACTGCCAGACGCTGACCCCGGCCGCCCGGGTGACCACCAGCTCGCGGCTGCGGGTGAGCCGCCAGAAGACGATCATGCCGCCGATCATCACCGCGAAGGGCAACAGGATTTGGATCATCTGCGGCAGCTTGAGCAGCGCCATCTGGATGAGAAGAAGGAGGGAGACGCTGGTCTTGCCGGCGGCGCGCCGGATCAGCTCGATGATGTCGAACAGCAGCACCAGGCCGCAAATCACCGCCAGGGCCCCGAGAAAGGCCACCAGGTAGTTGCGGCCGATGTAGGCGCTAAGGATCGGCGAAAGGCGCATGTCTTTGAGAGTGGACCGAAACCGCCAAGGCGCGCAAGATAGGGGATGAATTGGCGAAAGGCGAGCAAAAAGGATCGGCGATGGTGCGCTTGACCAAAATCTACACCCGGGGCGGCGACCAGGGCGAAACCGGCCTGGGCGACGGAAGGCGGGTGGCGAAATCCGACCCCCGGGTCGAGGCTTATGGCGAGATCGACGAGGCCAACGCCGCCATCGGCCTGGCGCGCCTGCAGACCGCCGGCGAGGCCGATGCCATGCTGGCCCGCATCCAAAACGATTTGTTCGATCTGGGGGCCGATCTGTGCAAGCCGGCACGCGACGGCGAAACGCCGCCGCCGCTTCGCCTGGGCGCGTCTCATGTCGAACGGCTGGAACGGGAAATCGACGCCATGAACGTCCGCCTGGCGGCGCTTGAATCCTTCGTTCTGCCGGGTGGCACGCCGGCGGCGGCGCATCTGCATCTGGCGCGCACCATCTGCCGCCGCGCCGAACGGCGCATCGTGGCCCTGGCCGCGTTGGCCGCCGTCAACGAACAGGCGTTGCGCTACGTCAACCGTCTGTCCGATCACCTCTTCGTCCTGGCCCGGCTGCTGAACGACGAAGGCCGCGGGGACGTGCTCTGGCGGCCGGGGGCGAACCTTTGATCCGCCCGCCCAGCGCCCCTGCGGCAACGGGCGACATTCCATCTTGCCAAGGGCGGGGGGAAGAGGCTAAAACCGCCTCGATCCGCGCCGCCTGGTTGGGGCGGCCCCATGGCAATGGGCGCGTAGCTCAGCGGGAGAGCACCACGTTGACATCGTGGGGGTCACAAGTTCAATCCTTGTCGCGCCCACCATTGCCGCCACCTTAACGCTTCCCCCCGGCCATCAGGTGACGTGAACCGACGCAAAGGCGTCGCCGTCAAGCAGCTTTTCGATGTCGAGGATGATGAGCAGGCTTCCATCGAGGCGGAAGACCCCGTCGGCGACGCTGCGCCAGAGGGCGTCCATGGTCGTCGGCAGCGGCTCGAAACGCTCCATCAACAGGCTGGTGACTTCGCCCACGCTGTCGATCATCAGGCTGTACAGCTCGCCCTTGCATTCGACCACCACATTCATGCCGGGCTTGTCGCTGGGCGGAAGTCTCAGGCGGCGGTGGAGATCGATGACGGTGACGATCCGGCCGCGCAGATTGATCGAACCGGAAATGATCGGGCTGGCCAAGGGCACCTGCGCCACGCGCTGATGGCCAAGGACGTCCTGGACCTTGAGGACCGGCACGCCGAACCAGTGCCCGCCCACCGTCATGGTGACATATTCCTGCTCAAGCCCGTGGGCCGGCGGCCGGGCCGCGTCGGTGGCGACCAGAGCGTTTCGTTCCGTCATGACACCCCTCCCAGGCCTTCGGCCTGCTTGCGTTTGATCGCCTCCTGAAGCGCAATCGACACCCGGCCGTAATCGGACTTGGATACGTAGTCGTCAAAGCCGGCGGAGCGTCCCCGCGCCAGATCGCGCTCGGCGGTGTGAGCGGACAGGGCGATGAGGGGCACGGTCGACCAAACCCCGTCCTGGCGGACCGAGCGGGCGAACTCATAGCCGTTCATGCCGGGCATCTCGATGTCGCTGATGACCGCGTCGAACATCTGCCCCTCGTCGCGCAGGCTCAGGGCTTCGTCGGCCGACTTCGCCACGATGACCTGCCACCCCTCGGCCACCAATTGCGGCGTGATCAGGTTGCGGAAGAATGCGCTGTCATCGACGATCAGCAGCCGCGGGTGAGCCGGGACGTTGTCGCCGTAGGGCGTGCCCGCCGGACCGAACCAATCGGCCAAGGCGAGGCGCAGATAGTACCCGACATCGATAACGTCGGTGGCCTTGCCGCGAATGATCGCCGTGCCGAGCACCCCCTCGCGGTCGGCGGACAACTCGACTTGCATGCGATCCTCGACGATGTCGACGATCTCGTCGACCACCAGACCCATGCTGCGCGGACCATCGACGAACACCAGGACCGGCTGGCGGCCAGCGTTCTTCCAGACGTGATCGGCCCGCACCGGCAGGAGCGGCATCAGGTGTCCGCGGTACTGATAGACCGGCTTGCCGTGGGAATGCTCGATCTTGCCGACATTGAATTCCTCCAGGCGAGCGACCAACGCCAGGGGCACCGCCTTCAGTTCGTCGGTCTCGCCGGCTCTAAAGATCAGGAAGGTTGCCCGGTCGTCGTGGGCGCGCGGCGCCGGCGCGCCGACGGCGGCGTCCTGATTCTGGCTGCGGCTGATGGCCATCTGACTGGCCGCGGCGGCGATGCCGTTGGGGTCAAGGATCATGATGACGCTGCCATCGCCCAAGATCGTGTTGCCGGAAAAGAGCGCAATGTCCTTGAGCATGGGCGCCACCGGCTTGACGACGATCTCTTCGGTATCGAAGACCCGATCGACGATGATCCCGAAGGTGAAGGCGCCGACCTGGCAGACCACGATGAACAGATCGTCGGACGCCTTGGAGGCGATCGGCGCCCCGTTGTCGGTGCCCCGATCGCGGTGCAGGATGTGAGCCAGGGAAATCAGGGGCAGCAGGCGGTCGCGCAGGCGCAGCACCGGGGCATCGTTCAGCCACTCGACCTTCTGCTCGGACCGCGGCGAGGCCCGAACCAGCTCGCTGACGCTGATCTGCGGCACCGCAAAGCGCTCGCCGGCCGCTTCGATGATCAAGGCCGAGACGATCGCCAGGGTAAGCGGGATCTTGATGGTGAAGGTCGTGCCCCGTCCCACCGTCGAGGCGAAATCGATCGTGCCGCCGATGCGCTCGATGTTGGTGCGCACGACATCCATGCCGACGCCGCGCCCGGACACGCTGGTCACCCGCTCGGCCGTGGAGAAGCCCGGCTTGAAGATGTATTGGAGAATTTGCGGCTCGGCCATGGCGCGCAATTCGGTCTCGGTGGCCAGTTCCTGCTGCATAATCCTGGCCTTGATCCGATCGACCATCAGCCCCTGCCCGTCATCGGCGATGCGGATCAGGATGTGGCCGCCCTCATGAAAGGCAGTCAGCGACAGAAGACCGGTTTCCGGCTTGCCGGTCTGCAGGCGTTGGGCAGGCGCCTCGATGCCGTGATCGATGGCGTTGCGGACCATGTGGGTGAGCGGGTCCTTGATCATCTCAAGCACCTGGCGATCGAGATCGGTTTCCGAGCCGCTCATCTGAAGATCGACCTTCTTGCCGGTCTCCTGGCACAGATCGCGCACCAGCCTGGGGAGGGTCGCCCAGGCGTTGCCGATCGGCTGCATCCGGGTGCGCATCACCCCTTCCTGGATGTCCGAAGTGATCAGGCTTAGCCGTTGCACCGGCGCGGTGAACTCGCTGTCCTTGCCGCGCACCATCTGAATAAGCTGGTTGCGGGTGAGCACGAGTTCGGAAACCAAGGTCATCAGCGATTCCAAGAGATCGACGGAAACCCGGATCGCCTGATTGGCCGTTTCGCCCGGCCGGACCTCCCGGGCGGGCGGCTCGCCCGACTCCTTATTGGCCGCGACGGGAACCCGCGCCACCGCCGGAGGTTCGGCCGCCTGGATTTCAGCCGTTTGGGCCGGGCCTTGCGGGGGCTCGTCTTGCGGAACTTGGGGTACCGGTGGCGGGATGGAAGGCGCCGCCTCGCCCGTCTTCAGGCGGTCGAGCGCGGCCAGCAGGTCGGAATCGTCGCCCTCTGGCTCCTGGCCATTCTGCTCAAGACGGCCAAGCAGCCACTTGATGCGATCGAGCGCCTGGAGGATTTCCGTAACCGCCGCCGGCGATACCGTCATCTCGGCGTCCCGAATCATCGCCAGGATGCCTTCGGCCGAATGAGCGACGCGCTCGAGCCGAGCCAAGCCAAGAAAACCGCAGGTGCCTTTGATGGTGTGCATCAAGCGGAAGATGTCCTGGAGAATGGCGGAATTGGTGGGGTCTTGTTCCAGCGCCACCACCTCGGTGTCGAGAACGGCCAGACTTTCCTGAGTTTCCGTAAGAAAATCCCGCAAGAGATCATCCATGTACGCCCCCTATCTCCGTGCCAAACGTCGGCAATGACGAAAAAACCTTGCGCACGTTCCGATCCGCGTCGCTCATGACCCTTGCCTAGCTGTGGAAGGAAAACCAAGCGAGGACCGCCAAGGGCAAAGGCAGTATCCGCAACAATGATAGGATCAGGCGCTTCACGCCGAACCGGATGGTCATGGCAAATCCCCTTCACCAAGGGCCGCGATCTCGTCAGCCGGACCGAAGGACCGATCGGCGCCCCGCCGATCCCGGAGCCAAGCGGGATCGATGCGGGCCCGGACGTGGAAAGCTGGGGATGCGGTTTGGATCGACCGCGGCGAGGACGCCCCGTCCATCTCTACGAGATATGTGGCGAAGTTCGCGAGGTCGACGACCGCCGGCATCTTGATCACCACAAGAATGATAACAAAACAAACCCAGGACCATATCGGGAAATACCGATATGTAAGAATCCGTATTACTTTCATATATCGATGCAACGGCATGTTGTCATACCAAAATTTATTGCCACATCATTTCAGTCTTTAGATTTACTTGCAGTCAATAAATATTTTTAAAAATTTATTGCGACGCAAAATGGTTTCAATCCGGCGATTAAGGCCCTCAATTTCGGGATGAAAATCACGCGACCGGCAAAGGAAGGGCCAAAATCGCCGGCAATTTTGATCTGCGAACCTGTCCGCACCACCTTCTATTCGTTGCGGAGTAAGCAAAATCCAGTAGCCATCCCAGCGAGGATTGCGCCGGCGAAATTCATCCCTGGGGAGAGAAATCGGGACCGCGTGGCGATCCCTACCTAACCGCCCTTCCGTCCGTGTCGCATCGAACGCCAAGATGGAAGCCGGCGCTCGGGAGTGATGCCCGGGCGGCGTTCACCGATGGCGATTTGAGCCGGAAAAGATGCCGGTCGCCGTCGCCACTGCCAAAGCGTCGAAAGGCCGCCAACCGGCTAGACCATCTTCACCACGATGTCGTGCAAGGTGTTGGCGCAGTGCGCCATGCGGTCGGCGGCGTTGGCGAGATGGCGATAGATTTCCCGGCGCTTGAACATGTTGATGTGGTCCTCGCCGACGAAGAGATCGGCCAGGGCGCGGCGATAGATCTTCTCAACCCGCCGCTCGGCTTTGCGCGCCAGGTCGGCGTCGTCGGCGGCGGCCAGGGGCTGCCTTTGCAGGCGGGTGAAGCCGTTGATCAGGGCCGCCACGCCCTCCTTGAGGCGGATCGCCATTTCCAAGGTGTGCTTGTCGGGCGTCACGCCCAGCACGTCCATTTCGCTCACCGTGCTCTTGCAGAAATTCACGATCTCGTCGAGATCGTTGATGGTGCGATAGATGTCCTCGCGGTCGATCGGCGTCGAAAAGGCCTCGTTCAAGGTGTGGATGTTGCGAATCTTGACCTCGTCGGCCAGATGCTCGTCCTTTTTGATGTCCTTGCCCACCTGCATGTCGCCGGTCTCCATAAATTCGACCAGCAGATTGGCGGTGTGGCCGACCTGCACGCACTGCTCGGCCATCAGGGTGAAAAAATCGGGGGCCTTGGGAAACACCCGGTCATAGAGGCGGCGAAAGATCGAGGGTTGATCGTCCGACATCGTTGGCTCCTGTCATCCGAGTCCGAAAAAGCCCCGCTGCAACGCGAACAGAACGGCCCCCATCAGGGCCGATCCGGGGATGGTGTACACCCAGGTCTTGGCGATTTCCTGGGCCTTGGCCCAGCGCACGGCGCGCGGGCGCTCCGAGGCGCCGATGCCCATGATCGAGGTTGCCACGACATGGGTGGTGGAAACCGGCGCGCCCAACAGCGAAGCGCCCAGAATGATGCCGGCCGAGGTGAGCTGGGATTCGAGCGCGTGCACCGGACGCACCCGATAGATGGCGAAGCCCAGGGTGCGCACGATCCGCCAGCCGCCGGAAAGAATGCCCAGGGTAAGCGCGATCGAGCAGGCGAGCATGACCCAGAACGGCACCTCAAAGCTGGTTTGAAATCCGCCCAGCATCAGCACCAAGGTAAGGATGCCCATGCTTTTCTGGGCGTCGTTGGCGCCGTGGGAAAAGGCCAGGCCGGCCGAGGTCAAAAACTGGGCGTGGCGAAGCTGGTGGTTGGCCGAAGGCTTGGCGGCGCGCAAGAGGGCGTGGACGAGGCGATGGATGGCAAAGCCGCACCAAAAACCGATCAGCGGCGAAAGCACCAGCGCCAGCAGGACCTTGGTCACCCCCACAAACTTGAAGGCGGTGAAAAGCTGGCCGAAACCCCAAACGACATGGTCGGCACCGGCCGCCACGACGACCGCCCCCACCAGCCCGCCCACCAGGGCGTGCGAGGACGACGAGGGAATGCCTTTCCACCAGGTGAGGAAGTTCCAAAGAATGGCGCCCAGAAGGCCGGCGACCAGCGTGCCCAGCGCCAGGGTGGGCGGCAGATCGCCCAGATCGACGAATTTGCCGATGGTGTTGGCGACCGCCGTGCCCCCCAGAAGGGGCCCGAGAAATTCGAAGGTGCCGACCACGACCACCGCCTGGGCCGGCGTCATGGCGCGCGACGCAATCACCGTGGCGACGATGTTGGCGGCATCGTGAAAGCCGTTGGTGTAATCGAAGAGAAGGACGATCGCCACCGCCAGGACGGTGAGGACAATCAGCGTATCCATGGCGGGCTTTCCCGAGTGACGATCATGGGACTCCGGTTTGCAAGGGCCCGACCTCGGCGTCACCGGGCAGGGTGAAAGCGACGGTTGCCCCCGGCCCCTCGGCGTCGCTCCGAATCCAAATGCGCCCGCCGTGATTTTCGACAATTTTCTTGCAGATAGCGAGCCCGATTCCGGTGCCGCCCCCATAAGCGTTCTGGCCGTGCAGACGGTGGAAGATGCGGAACACCCGCTCGGCGTGCTCGGGGGCGATGCCGATGCCGTTGTCGGCGACCTCGAACTGCCAGAATCCCTCCTTGCGCAGGGCGCGCAGGCGGATCTCGGGCGCGACGTCGGGCCGGCGGTATTTGACGCCGTTGGCGATCAGATTCTGGAACAGGCGCTCGATCTCACTGCCGCTGGCCCGAATCACCGGCATCTCGGTTTCGACGACGATGGTGGCGTCGCTTTCGGCCAGCGCCGAATGGAGGTTGGCGCGCACGGCGGCCAACGCGGCGCCGATGGCAACGGGTTCGCGCATCTTAAGTTCTCGGCCGATCCGCGAATATTCCAGCATGTCAAGCACCAGGGCGTTCATCCGTCGGGCGCCGTCGCGCACGAACCGGAGCATGTCGCGGGTGTCGTCGTCGAGGCGATCGACCAGACGGCGCTCGAGCAAGGTGGCGTAGCTGGTGACCGTACGCAACGGTTCGCGCAGATCGTGGCTGGCGATGTAGGCGAATTGTTCGAGTTCGGTGTTCGAGCGCAGCAGACGCTCCTCGGCCTCTTTGCGCTCGCGGATGTCGCGCGCGAACGCGTAGATGTACTCGCGCCCATCGATCGACAGGTAGGTGCCGTTGATCTCGATGGGAATGCTGGCGCCCGACTTCGCCCGCAGGCTCGTTTCAAACAACAGCGTCCCACGCTTACGCAACCGGTCCATGGCGCCGGCCCAGACCTGGGGACCAAAATTCAGATCGAGGTCGAACACCCTTTTTTGCGTCAGTTCCTGGCGGGTGAAGCCCAGGACCTTGGCGGCGGCCTCGTTGGCGTAGAGGTAGCGGGCATCGGCGGCAACCAGGAAGACCATCTCGGCACTCTGGTCGATGGCGAACTGGGTTCGCCGAAGTTCCTGCTCGGCGGCCCGCTTGGCGGTGACGTCGCGCTGAATGCCGAAGATGCCGACGATCCGACCCTGAGGATCATAGATGGCGCTGTAATCGCCCTCGATCCAGATCGGCGTGCCGTCGAGACGCCGCTCCTCGCTCTCCATCCGCAAATGGCCGGCGGCCAGAAAATCGGCGAGCGCCTTGCGTCCGGCGTCCGGATTGTGGGCGAAGAAGGCGTTGAAGGGGCGACCCAGAAACTCGTCGCGGCGGGCGCCGTATTGCGCCAGCTTGGCGTCGTTGACCTTGACCACCTTGAAGGACCGGCCCGCCTCGTCGATCAGCGCCTGACGATCGGCGCTGCCCGCCCAATCGAACGGTCGGTCGGCTTCCATGATCGAAATGCCGTCCAAGGACTGGCGGAAGAACATGTCGTAGCGGTTTTCGCTGGCCCGGATGCGCAGATGCTGGCGCAAGAGGATTTCGATCAACAGCGTGACGACGAGCAGGCCGGTGAGCAGCACGCCCGCCACCAGACCGACCGTGCGTTGCCAACCGGCCAGGATGTCGCTGTGGCTCATACCCACCAGGACCTGGGCCTCGTGCTGGGCCAAGGCGTGAAAGCCGGTGATCCGGGTCACCCCATCGACCGGCGAGGTGGTGACCCGGGTGGCGTATGGCTTGCCTTCGGCGATCTCGGGGAACAGCCGGTCGTTGTCGACTCGGGTGCCGACCACCCCTTCGCGGTGGGGAAAGCGGGCGAGGATGGTGCCGTCGCGCCGCTGCAAGACGAGGACGCCGTTGGCCTCGAGCCCCAGCGACCGATAGAACTCCTCGATCAATTCCGGCGACAGGTTAAGAATGGCCTCGCCGGCAAAGGTGCCGTCGCCGCGCTCCAGACGCCGGGTGACGGGAAAGATGGTTTGCTTGACGATTCGCCCATGAAGGGGGGCGTTGATGCGGCCCCGTCGGTCGGGATTCGTTCGGTGATGCTGAAAATGGTCGCGGTCCGCGAGCGAAACCGGCGGGATCGGGAAGCGTTCGGAATAAAGACGAATGACGCCCTGCTCATCGACCAGCAGGGCGCGGGGCGCGGCGTCCAATTGATCAACCAGCCAATTCAGCCAATCCCAATCGTCCTTCGACTGACCGATGCGGTCCCAATCGGGCGAGGGGCCGACGCGGTGCGCCATCAATTCCAGGGCCAGCTCGGCACCCTCGAAAATCCGGGTGGCGTTCTCGGCCGACAGCTTGGCCAGCGACTGGACGCGTTCCTCGGCGCGGACCAACAGATCGTTGCGCAGGGCAATTTGGCTTGCCGCCGCCGCCAACACGAGCAGCATGGCGATCACCGCCCAGATGCCATGCACCCAGACCCGCGTCGAAACCCGCGCTACAAAATCCGATCCCCGCATCCCCCTCCTCGCCTTCCCAAACGCCCGAACGGGCCTGGGGTCGGTTTTGGATCGTCCGCCGTTATTATCGGCTTTCTCGTTCCCCTATCTTACTATAGATTGCCGGTTCGGGGGCAAGCGACATCACAAGAACGAGGATCGCACGAACACCATGTCCGCAGACGCTTTGACCGGCCCGGCGGGCGGCGTTTGGGGTTTGCATCTGGTCGAACTGGTGAGCGATCTGATCGCCATCGTCCAGGACGAAACGCTGGTTTTCGTCAACCCCTCGGGCGCCCGAATCTTCGGTGCGTCGAGCCCCGCCGAGATCATCGGCCGCCGGCTGGAGCGGTTCCTCCATACCGATTACCGGCCGCTGCTGGCCGATTCCTGCGCGCCGCTGTGCGCCGAAACCGCACCGGTGCCGGTGCGCCTTCTTCGTCTCGACGGCCAACCGATCGAGGCGGAAATCACCGTGCGCGCCCTGAACGACGGCAGCGGCGGCCTTCTGCTGCAGGCCCGCGACATGACCCAGGCGACCCGCGCCGCCGAGGGGGTTCGGGATCGTGAAGGGAAATTGGCCGGCCTGCTCGAAACGATCAAAGAGGGCATCATCACCGCCGATAGCGCCGGCCTGATTCAGTCCTTCAATCCCGCCGCCGAGGCCATGTTCGGCTACGCCAAGGCCGAGGTGATCGGCCGCAATCTAACCACCTTGATGCCCGAGCCGCACGCCACCCTTCACCCCGGCTACATCGACCGCTACCGCGCCACCGGCCGCACATGGATCATCGGCACGACGCGCGAACTGGAAGGCCGGCGCAAGGACGGCACCCTGTTCCCAGTCGAAATCAATGTGAGCGAGCTAGGCGAGGGCAAGAGCCGCCAATTCATCGGCGTGATCCGCGACATCACCGCCCGCAAAAAGGCCGAGGAGCGCCTGACCCTGGCCGCCACGGTGTTCGAACAAGCGGCCGAAGGCATCGCCATCCTCGACGAGCGGTTTCACGTCACCACCGTCAATCCGGCCTTCACCGCCATCACCGGTTACGATTTGAGCGACATCGGCGGCCAACCGCCACCTTTCCTGCGCAACTCGTTCCAGGACGAGGCGTTTTTTGCCGCCATGTGGGGAGCCGTCACCCGCGACGGCCGCTGGCAGGGCGAATTGTGGAGCCGGCGCAAATCGGGCGAGCGTTACGCCGAGCGCCTTTCGGTGACCGCCGTTCAGGACGAGCGGACCTTTGCCAGCCACTACGTGGTGGTGAGCAGCGACGTTACCCAGCGCCGGCTCGACGAAGAACGCATCCGCTACCAGGCCAGCCACGACATGCTGACCGATCTGCCGAACCGAGCGCTGTTTCTTGACCGTCTCGCCCAGGCGATCGATCGGGCGCGGACCAACCAGCGCCAAGGCGCGTTGCTGTTTCTCGATCTCGACGGCTTCAAGCAGGTCAACGACACGCTCGGCCACGATGTCGGCGATCTCCTTCTGCGCGAGGCCAGCCGTCGGCTGGTGCACACCATTCGCGCCAACGATCTGGCGGCGCGGCTGGGCGGCGACGAATTCGTGGTCTTGATGAGCGAAATCGAGCGGCCCGACGAGGCGACGCGCCAGGCCCAGCACATCATCGAGACGCTTCGCCTGCCCTTCGATCTCGACGGGTACGAGGCTTTCATCTCGGCGCATGTCGGCATCGCCCTCTTTCCGGGCGGCATCGAGGACAGCCCGCACATGCTCCTTAAGAACGCCACCGCCGCCAAGACCCGCGCCCGCGAGCAGGGCAAGGCGGGCATCGGCTATTTCACGCCCGAAATCACCGAAGCCTTCAACGAACGCCTGGCCCTCAAGAACAGTCTGACCAAGGCCCTGGAACGGGACGAGTTCCTGCTCAACTATCAACCCAAGCTCGACCTCGGCAACGGCCGCATCATCGGCGTCGAGGCCCTTCTGCGCTGGAAAAGCCCCTGGCTGGGACCGGTGCCACCGATGAAATTCGTGCCGATCCTGGAAGAGACCGGCATGATCGTCGAGGTCGGCGAATGGGTGCTGGAGACCGCGTGCCGACAGTATCGGCAGTGGGCGGACGAAGGGCATGACGAACTCAGCATCGCCGTCAACCTGTCGGCCCGCCAATTGCGGCCCGGCATCGTCGCCACCATCGACAACATCCTGCGCCGGACCGGCATCGATCCCAAGGGTCTGGAGATCGAGATCACCGAAAGCCTGATCATGAACGACGCCGAGATGGCGGTGAGCTTGCTGCGCCAGCTTTCGGAAATGGGCATCCGACTGTCGATGGACGATTTCGGCACCGGCTATTCGAGCTTGAGCCATCTGCGCAAGTTCCCGCTCGACACCATCAAGATCGACCGGTCCTTCATCCAGGAGATGACCAACAACCGCGACGATTCGGAAATCGTGCGCACCATCGTCACCCTCGGCCACGCGTTGAACCGGCGCGTGGTGGCGGAAGGCGTGGAGACGGTGGCCCAGTTGGGCCTGCTCAACACCCTCGAATGCGACGAGATTCAGGGCTATCTGTTAAGCCCGCCGGTGACGGCCGACATCATTCTCGATCTCAAGTCGAACTCGCCGGTGCCCCGCCTCATGGCGGAAGCCGGCGCCGTTCATTGATCCGCCTTCGTCCTATTCGGTAAAGCGCTTCCACCAGCCCTTGCGCGGCGGCTGCGCCGGCTCGCTGGGGGCTTTGGGTGCAACCGGTGCCGGAGGCGGTTCGGGCGCCGGCATCGGCGGCACCACCGGCTCGGGATGGAAATGAATTTTCGGCTCGGGCCGGGGTTCGGGCCGGGGTTCGGGCCGATCATCCGGCTGACGTTCCGCAACCGGCGCTTCGGCAACCGGCGCCGTCACCGAAGACGATCCTTCCGGCGCCTGGGGCTGGGGCGGCCATTCCTCGGTCTGATAGGCAGGGGCCGGATGGACGGGCTGGCCCTCCGACCGTTCGCCGCCGCCCTCCTCGGGCGCGCCGTCACGCCGCCGCCGCCGACCGCCCCGCCGGCCACGCCGACGCCGATGGCCGCCTTCCTCGCCGCCGCCTTCCGGCCGCTCGCGATCGTCGCGGGGGTGGGAAGAGGTCCGTTCCTCACGATCCACGGCTTCCCGATCACCTTCGACCACCGCCTCGCCCTCGGCCGAAACGGGTCCCGTCGGACCGGCCGAACCCTCCTCACCGCGCTCGCGACCGCCCCGCCGACGGCGCCGACGACGACGCTTGCGCTTGGCGCCTTCGCTTTCCTCGCCACCTTCCGGACGCTCACGCCCTTCGCGCGCCTCGTCGGAACGCGGCTGTTCGCCGTGCTCCTCCTCCTCGCCGGATTCCTCCTCCTCCGTCTCCTCGTCGATCGCCTCGTCGGCCTCGTCGGCGGCTTGAATGGTCTCGGGCTGAATCGGCCGGACCGGGCCGGTCTCGTCCGGCTTGGACGCGGTCTTGGTGCGCTCGATGCGGTGGTTGGGCGGGATCAGGCTGTCGTCGGCGACCATCAACACCCGGAACTGATAGCGGGCTTCGATGTCGGCGAGAATGGCGCGCTTGTGATTGAGGATGTAAAGCGCCACCTGGCCGGCCACCGCGACGGTGATCTCGCTTGCCCGGCGGCGCATGCCTTCTTCCTCGATGGCGCGCAGGACATGGATGGCGGTCGATTCGACCGAGCGGATATGGCCGGTGCCGCCGCAATGCGGGCACGGCAAGTTGCTGGTCTCGACCAGGCTGGGCCGCAGACGCTGGCGCGACATCTCCAGAAGGCCGAAGGCGCTGATCTTGCCGATCTGGATGCGCGCCCGGTCGTGGCGCAGCGCTTCCTTCAGGCGGCGCTCGACCGCGTGGTTGTTGCGCTTGTCGTCCATGTCGATGAAGTCGATGACGATCAGGCCGGCCATGTCGCGCAGGCGCAGTTGGCGGGCCAATTCGTCGGCGGCCTCGAGGTTGGTCTTGAGCGCCGTTTCCTCGATGTTGCGCTCGCGGGTCGAGCGCCCGGAATTGACGTCGATCGAGACCAGCGCTTCGGTCGGGTTGATGACGATGTAGCCGCCCGAGCGCAATTGCACGGTCGGGCTGTGCATGGCGTCGAGCTGACCCTCGATCTGGAAGCGCTGCAGAAGCGGGATGCCGGGGTCCTTGTAAGGCTGGACCCGCTTGGCATGGCTGGGCATCAGCATGCGCATGAAGTCCTTGGCCGCGCGGTAGCCGTCGTCGCCCTCGACCAGCACCTCGTCGATGTCGCGCGCGTAGAGATCGCGGATCGCCCGCTTGATCAGATTGCCTTCTTCGTAGATGAGCGCCGGGGCGCTCGATTTCAGGGTGAGTTCGCGCACGCTGTCCCAGGTGCGCAGCAGATATTCGTAATCGCGCTTGATCTCGGCCTTCGAGCGCTGCGAACCCGCCGTGCGCACAATCACCGCCATGCCCTCGGGAATGTCGAGATCGCCGACGATCGATTTCAGGCGCTTGCGGTCGTTGGCGCTGGTGATCTTGCGCGAGACGCCGCCGCCGCGCGGCGAGTTGGGCATCAGCACGCAATAGCGCCCGGCCAGCGACAGGTAGGTGGTGAGCGCCGCGCCCTTGCCGCCCCGCTCCTCCTTGACCACCTGGATCAGGAGAATCTGACGGCGCTTGATGACTTCTTGAATCTTGTACTGGCGGGTGGGCCGCAGGCGTCGGCGGCGCTCGGACTCTTCGACGCCATCGTCGCCGCCCATCACCTCGGGCGCCGCGCCTTCCTCGTCGCCCTCGCCCCGAGCACCCCCTTCGCCGCCTTCGCCGCTCTCGGATTCGGCGTTCTGCTCGGCCAGCAGGCGTTCGCGGTCGGCGACCGGAATCTGATAGTAGTCGGGATGGATCTCGCCGAAGGCCAGAAAGCCGTGCCGGTTGCCGCCATATTCGACAAAGGCGGCCTGGAGCGACGGTTCGACTCTTACGACTTTGGCAAGATAGATGTTTCCCTTGATTTGTTTCTTGGTGGAGGTCTCGACGTCGAATTCCTCAAGCCGAGTTCCACTGACCACCACCACCCGGGTTTCCTCCGGGTGGGTGGCGTCGATCAACATACGTCTGGTCATTCAGCAACAGTCTCCGTGTAGCCGGGCCGCGCCCATGGGCGGCACCAGCGGATGTCAGGGCGAGGCCAGCGGCGCCACCGATCGCTCCCGCGATCCGCGTCCGTTCGGAAATGGCGTTTAGGGGGAAGGGCTGCACACCCGGCCTCGAAATTCATGCGATAAATACACCGTCCGTCGCGGGCCGAAACTCCTGGGAAGCGCGAAAGGACACCCGCCGGTGGGCGAACGTCCCGGCCCCGGGGGAACCGCGAATGACGATTCGCTAACATAATGGCCGGAACCGGTTTCGACAACCGAATAATTTCAACAGGGTTGTGAAGACACCAATCGGCTTGTATATGTAGCGCCACAGAGTTCGTCAGAGTCTCGATGGGCCTTAAGTCGTTGAAATTGCTGGTATCGATTTTTGCCGCCCTGATTCTGGGGCTGCTGGCCGCCCCGGCTTTCGCCAAGCCGGCGGCGCAAGGGTTGCGCGTGGCCGAACATGAGCAACGCACCCGTCTGGTCCTCGACCTGTCCGCCAAGGCCGCCTTCGCAACGACTGTCCAGGCCGACCCGCCAAAGGTGGTGGTGGATTTCGGCGACATCGACTGGGCCGTGCCCCCAGCCGCCTTTCGCCGCCCGACCGGCCTGATCCGCAAAGTCCAATTCGAGCCGCCGGCCCGCCTGATCCTGGAAACGGCGCGCCCGGCGCAGGTGAGCAAGGTTTTCCTGATCGAGCCCAACGAGCAGTTCGGTTGGCGGTTCGTGATCGATCTGGTGGCGGCCGATGCCTCGCCGCCGCCCCCTGCGGCTTCCCCTGCCGCCAAGGCGAAGTCCGCCCCCACGCAAGCCGCCCCGACCCAAACGCCCCCCCCGCCGGCCGCCGCCAAGACCGCGCCGGCACCCGCCCCGCTCACCGATCGCAAGCCGCCGGCCAAGAAACCGGTGATCGCCATCGATCCCGGACATGGCGGCGCCGATCCCGGCGCCATCGGCGCCAGCGGCGCCTACGAAAAGAACATCACCCTGGCGATGGCGCGCGACCTTAAGGACAAGCTTGAGGCCCAGGGACGCTACACCGTGGTGCTGACGCGGGACCGCGATGTCTTCCTTCGCCTGCGCGAGCGTTCGGCCAAGGCGCGCGCCGCCGGCGCCGACCTGTTCATCTCGCTGCACGCCGACGCCCTGCCCAATCCGGCCATTCAGGGCCTGTCGGTCTACACGCTTTCGGAAACGGCGTCGGATTCCGAGGCCCAACTGTTGGCGGAAAAGGAAAACAAGGCCGACCTGATCGCCGGCATCGATCTGTCGCACGAGGCTCCGGAGGTCGCCAACATCCTGATCGACCTCGCCCAGCGCGAAACCATGAACCTGTCGGCCGTCTTCGCCGCCGGGGCGGTCGAGGAACTGGGCCGCCAGGTGCGGCTGCTGTCCAACAGCCACCGTTTCGCCGGCTTCGCGGTCTTGAAAGCCCCCGACGTGCCCTCGGTGCTGATCGAGATGGGTTATCTGTCCAACGCCCAGGAAGAGCGCTTGCTGCGCGGCCACGACTACCGCGCCAAGCTGGCCACCGGCCTGGCTCGTGCCATCGATCGCTATTTCGAGGCCCGCCGCAAGACAGGGGCCCGCTGATGGTGCGCCGCTTGGGCCGCGTTCTCATCGTTCTTCTTAGCCTGGGCGTGCTGGGCGCCATCGCCGCCGGCGCGGGCGGCCTCGTTCTCTTCTATCATTTCGGCCGCGGCCTGCCCGATTATCACCAGCTTGCCGATTATCAGCCGCCGGTGACCACCCGCGTGCATGCCGGCGACGGTCGGCTGGTGGCCGAATACGCCACCGAGAAGCGGGTCTTCGTGCCGGTCACCTCGATGCCGCAGCACGTCCTCGATGCCTTCCTGTCGGCCGAGGACAAGAATTTCTACAGCCATTACGGCGTCGATCCGGTGGGGGTGGTGCGGGCCGTGGTCGTCAATCTGCGCAATTGGGGAGCCAACCGCCGTCCGGTCGGCGCCTCGACCATCACCCAGCAGGTGGCGAAGAACTTTCTTTTGGGCAACGAGGTGAGTCTGGCGCGCAAGGTGCGCGAGATGATCCTGGCCTTCCGCATCGAGCGTGCCTTTTCCAAGGAGCACATCCTTGAACTCTATCTGAATGAAATCTATCTCGGCATCGGCTCGTACGGCGTTGCCTCGGCCGCGCTCAACTACTTCGACAAATCGCTCGACGAACTCACCATCGGCGAAGCCGCCTTCCTGGCCGCCCTGCCCAAGGCGCCCAACAACTACCATCCCCAGCGCTTCCCCGAGGCGGCCAAGGTCCGCCGCGACTGGGCGGTCGATCGCATGCGCGAGGACGGCGCCATCACCCAGGCCGAGGCCGACCAGGCCAAGGCCGAGTCGATCCGCATGCGCGCCCGACCGGAGACCATCTACGCCAAGGGCGCCGACTATTTCGCCGAGGAAGTGCGCCGCCAATTGGCCAAGCGCTATGGCGAGGACGCTCTCTACAAGGGCGGGCTCTCGGTCCGCACCAGCCTCGATCCGCGGTTGCAAGACATCGCCGACCGGGCGCTGCGCGCCGGCCTGATCGCTTACGATCGCCGCCATGGCTGGCGGGGCCCCCTGGCCAGGATCGACGTTCGCCAGGCCGATTGGCCAAACCGTCTGGCCCACGCCCCCAGGCCGGGCGGTCTCGATCCTTGGGAGCCGGCGGTGGTGCTGGCGGTTTCCGATCAGGCCGCCGAAATCGGCTTTGTCGATGCCAGCCGGGGCCGCATTCCCTTTGTCGAAATGCGCTGGGCGCGCCCGACGCTCGACGATCAATTGGTCGGACCGCCGCCCAAGACTCCGGCCGAGGTGCTGGCGGTGGGCGACGTGGTGGCGGTCGAGCCGGTGGCCGCCGATGCCGAGGGCAAGCCCTACCCGTCCCGCAGCTTCGCGCTTCGCCAGATTCCCAAGGTCGAAGGCGCGCTGGTGGCGCTCGATCCGCACACCGGCCGCGTGCTGGCGCTTTCGGGCGGCTACGCCTACGCGAAAAGCCAATTCAACCGCGCCACCCAAGCGGCGCGCCAGCCCGGCTCCTCCTTCAAGCCCTTCATCTACCAAGCGGCGCTCGACCAAGGCTACGCGCCGTCGACCCTGATCCTCGACGCCCCCTTCGTGCTCGACCAGGGGCCGGGCCTGCCGAAATGGCGGCCGCAGAACTATTCGAACGAATTTTTCGGCCCCTCGACCATGCGGCTGGGCATCGAGAAGAGCCGCAATCTGATGACGGTGCGGCTGGCGCAGACCATCGGCATGGACAAGGTGGCCGAATACGCCAACCGCTTCGGCATCACCAAGGACCTGCAGCAGGTGCTGTCGATGTCGCTGGGCGCCGGCGAAACCGCCCCCCTCAGCCTGACCACCGCCTACGCCATGCTGGTCAATGGCGGGCGCAAGATCACCCCCACCCTGATCGACCGCATCCAGGACCGGCGCGGCAAGACCATCTACCGGCACGACCAGCGCCCCTGCGAGGGCTGCCTGGCCTCGTTCTGGACCAACCAACCGGTGCCGCACATCCCCGACAACCGCGAGTTCGTTACCGACCCCTTGAGCGCCTATCAGATGGTGTCGATGCTGCAGGGCGTGGTCGAACGCGGCACCGGCACCGCCATCGCCCAGGTGGGCAAACCGCTGGCCGGCAAAACCGGGACCAGCAACGATTTCCGCGACGCTTGGTTCCTGGGCTTTTCTCCCGATCTGGCGGTTGGCGTGTTCGTGGGTTTCGATGATCCGCTCACCTTGGGCAGTCGCGAAACCGGCGGCGCCGTGGCGGCGCCCATCTTCCGCGATTTCATGAAGGAAGCCCTGAAGGACAAGCCGGCCATCCCCTTCCGCATACCCGCCGGCATCCATCTGGTCCGGGTCAGCGTGAAAAGCGGCCAATTGGCCAAGCCGGGCGACCGCGACATCATCCTCGAAGCCTTCAAGCCGAACCAGACCCCGGGCGAAGGCCCCGTTTTGCAAGGTATCGGCCTGGCCGCCGAGGACCGTCCCGACGGCGCCCCGGTTGCCGGCGGGTTGTATTGAACCCCGAAGTGCGATAAGACGCATCGCCCCAATCCTTTGGAGTTCCCGATGAAGGCCGAAACCCTGGCCGCCGCGCAAAGCATCCAGCAGTCGATGGCGCTGCTGAGGAGGCATCTTTGACTGGGATCGCGCGCTTGTCCGCCTGGACGAACTGAACGCCTCGGCTGAAGACCCCGCGCTTTGGAACGATCCGGCCCGCGCCCAAAAGGTGATGCGCGAGCGCACCCGGCTGGACAGCGCCATCGGCGGCTGTCGGGCGATCGAACGCGAGTTGGCCGATCTCCTGGGCCTGATCGAACTGGCCGAAGCCGAGGGGGACGGCGCCGTTCAGGCCGACGCCGAGGCGCAACTGGCGGCCCTCAAGGGGCGCGCCCGGGCGCGCGAGCTGGAGGCCCTGCTGTCGGGCGAGGCTGACGGCAACGATTGCTTTCTCGAAGTTCATGCCGGCGCCGGCGGCACCGAGGCCCAGGATTGGGCCGAAATCCTGGCCCGCATGTATGGCCGCTGGGCCGAGGCGCATGGCTACAAGGTCGAGTGGCTGGAGGAAAGCGGCGGCGAGGAGGCGGGCATCAAATCGGCGACCTTGCGCATTCTCGGCGCCAACGCCTATGGCTGGCTCAAGACCGAAAGCGGCGTGCACCGGCTGGTGCGCATCTCGCCCTTCGATTCCAACGCTCGGCGCCACACCAGCTTCGCCTCGATCTGGGTTTACCCGGTGATCGACGACACCATCGAGGTCAACATCTTGGAAAAGGACTGCCGGATCGACACCTACCGCGCCTCGGGGGCCGGCGGCCAGCACGTCAACAAGACCGATTCGGCGATCCGCATCACCCACATGCCGACCGGCATCGTGGTGTCCTGCCAGACCGACCGCTCGCAGCATCGCAACCGCGCCATGGCCTGGGACATGCTGCGCGCCCGCATCTACGAGATGGAATTGCAAAAACGCGAGGCCCAAGCCCAGGCTCAGGCCGACGCCAAGACCGACATCGGCTGGGGCCACCAGATCCGTTCTTACGTGCTGCAACCCTACCAGATGGTCAAGGATTTGCGCACCGGCGTGGAGACGTCGGACACCCAGGGCGTGCTCGACGGCGATCTGGACCGCTTCATGGCGGCCTCGCTCGCCCATCGACTGGGCGGCGAAACGGCGTAGAATTCGGCGGCGGCTTTTAATCAACTCGCCGCCGGGAGACCCGCCATGAAATGGGTAACGCGTTCCCACGTTCACGTCGATCGGGTGGCCTGCCCCTGGCTGATCGCCCGCTTCATCGATTCCGAGGCCCAATTCCTGTTCGTGCCGCGCACCCAGGTGCTGGAAACCGCCGAGCGCGAAGGCGCCATTTCCTTCGACTGCAAGGGGGCGCGCTACGACCATGACGGCGATCTTTGCACCTTCGACGTGCTGATCCGCGCCTATGGCTTGACCGACCCGGCCCTCTTGCGCCTGGCCGCCATCGTCAACGCCGCCGACACCGATCGCCTGGAGCGCGACCCGATCGCCGCCGGCCTGGAGGCCCTGGCGGTGGGCTTTGCCCTGCGTTATCCCGACGACAAAGCCAATCTGCTCCACCAGTTCGATCTCTACGATTCCCTCTATGCCTGGTGCGTGCTGACGGCGGCGAAATCCAAGTGACTGGCGGCGGCCCGGCCCTGATTCTCGGTTTGCGCTCGGGGCTCGCCGGCCTGCTGGTGATGACCGTCCTGGTCGGACTGGGCGAGCGGCTGGCCGAACGGTTCCTGCCGATCTACATCCTGGCGATCGGCGGCGGCACATTGGCGATCGGCCTTCTTCAGGCTTTGGAGAATCTGCTGGGGGCCCTCTACGCCTTTCCCGGCGGCTGGCTGGCGCAACGCTTTGGCGCCAGACGGACCCTTCTGGCCGTCAATCTGCTGGCGGCCGGAGGTTATGTGCTGGTGATCCTGGTGCCGCGTTGGGAAGGGGTGCTGGCGGGAGCGGCCTTGTTCGTCGCCTGGAATGCGGTGTCGCTTCCGGCCACCCTGGGACTGATCGCGCGGCTTCTGCCCCCCGAGCGACGGACGACCGGGGTTGGCCTGTATGCCCTGGTCCGGCGCGTTCCCATGGCGTTGGGGCCGCTCTTGGGCGGCGGGCTGATCGCTTGGGCGGGCGAAACGGAGGGCGTGCGGCTTGGCTTCGCGGCGGCCTTGGCGCTGACCTTGGTGGGCGCCGCCCTGCAATGGCGTTGGGTGCCCGATACGAAGGCGATCGGCGCCGAGGCCCTGCCCTTGGGTCTGGCCGGCACCTTCCGGCTGATGACGCGACCGCTGCGGACCTTGCTGCTCTCGGACATTCTGATCCGGTTTTGCGAGCAGATTCCCTATGCCTTCGTCGTCGTCTGGTGCCTGAAGACGATTGCCCAGCCGGTGAGCGCGCCGGAATTCGGCGTACTGACGGCGATCGAGATGGCGACGGCGATGCTGATCTACCTGCCCGCCGCCCATTTCGCCGATCGCTGGGGCAAAACGCCCTTCGTCGTCGTTACCTTCGCCTTCTTCACCGCCTTTCCCCTGGCCTTGCTGGCCGCCCAGTCCTTCCTGGCGCTGCTGCCGGTGTTCATGCTGCGCGGCCTCAAGGAGTTCGGCGAGCCGGCACGCAAGGCCTTGATCCTCGATCTGGCGCCCGCCGGCCACAAGCCGGCGGTGTTCGGGCTTTATTATTTGATCCGCGACTTGTTCGTTTCCGTTGCCGCCTTTGGCGGTGCCGGTTTGTGGCTCGTCTCGCCCGCCGTCAATCTGGTGTCGGCAAGCCTGTGCGGCCTGGCGGGTCTGCTGATCCTTCTCTTGGCCAATCGGCGAAGCGCCGGTTAGCCTTCGAGTCGGGCGCCGAAACGGTAGCCAAGGCCCGGCACGGTGGCGATCAGATGGCGCCGGTTCGTCTTTTTGCGCAGACGGCTTACCAACACGTCGATCAGCCGCTCGGTGGGCGATTCCTCGCTGCGACTCACCGCGTCGAGCAGATGGCCGCGCGACAGCACCCGCCCGGGCGCCCGCGCCAAGGCGGCCATCAGATTGTATTCGCCGGGCGAAAGGGCGATGGCCTGACCATCGGGCGCCGTTAGGGATCGATTGGCGAGATCAAGGGTGAAGCCCTCGAACCGAACCGCTTTCGAATCCGCGCCTGGCCGCTCCGCCGGACCACCGCCCTTGGTCCGCGACAGCAGATTGCGCAGCCGAAGCGCCAATTCCTCGGGATCGAAGGGCTTGACCAGATAATCGTCGGCGCCGATCTCCAGGGCGGCCAAGCGGGAATCGCGCCCCTCGCGCGCCGTCAGCACGACGATCGGCAAGCGCGACCGCGCCCGGATCAGGCGCGCCAAGGTAAGCCCGTCCTCGTCGGGAAGGTTGAGGTCGAGCAACACCAGATCGACCGGAACCTGATCGAGCATGGCCAGCATTTCCTTGCCGCTTGAGGCGCGCGAGGTCCGAAACCCTTCCTTTTCGAGGAAGGCGGCAAGCAAGGATTGGACAAAAAGGTCGTCCTCGACGATCAGGATGTGGCTTGTATCGTTCATCGGATAACCGATTCTCTCATAGCGGGTTCACCTGCTTATTGGCGTCCGTTCCGAACGCGGCCCGAATCGGTCATGAACGTAGTGTCAATTGGGTCTCAGGCCTTTGATATAAGTCAAAACCTTCAAATTGTGTGGCGATCATTACCGGATTGGGTATTATCCCGGAGGTTTTTTCAAGGGGAACGAGGAGGTGTCGCCATGCCGCTCATGCAATGGAATGACCGGATGAGTGTCGGCGTCGCGCAATATGACGAAGACCACAAGAAGCTGATTACCATGCTCAACGACCTCTTCGACGGCATGCAGGCGGGCAAGGCCAAGGACGTTCTGGGCAAGATTCTCGATGGGCTGGTCGACTACACCAAGACCCATTTCGGCCGCGAGGAAGCGGCGATGAGCACGCATGGTTACCAGGAATACGCCGCCCATAAGAAGGAACATGACGACCTGACCAAGCAGGTGATCGAGGTTCAGAAGAAATTCCACACCGACGTTTCGGCGTCGCTCAGCATGGAGGTGATGAACTTCCTCAAGAACTGGCTGGTCAAGCACATCCAAGGCACCGACAAGAAATACGCGCCGTTCCTCAACAGCAAGGGCGTGAAGTAAGCCCACCGTTCCGAGTTTTCGCCGCTATCGCCCCGTCCGGGTTCGCCCCCGGGCGGGGTTTTGCTTGTCGTGGCGTTCAAGCTCCCGCGCCTCCGCGAGGCTGGCGGCGATTTCCGCCTTCAGCCAATCGCCAAACGCCTTGACCCGCGGCTCGCCGGCCCGATCGGGGAGGCAGACGAAGTGATAACCGTGCGGCGCCGGCACCGCTGGCGCAAAGGGCCGGACCAAGGCGCCGGTCTTCATCAAATCAAGCGCCACCAGGGTGCGGCCGAACGTGATGCCCTGGCCGTCGGCGGCGGCGCGCAGGGCCAACGTGGTGTCGTGGAAGGTTGGGCCGGGCGGCAGGCGCGCGCCTTCGAGCCCGGCCGCCTTAAGCCATGGCTCCCAGTCGAGCCCCTGGTCCTGGATGACGACGTGATTGAGGATGTCCGCCGGACGGTTGAGGCGCCTTGCCAAAGCCGGGGCGCAGACCGGGAACACCTCTTCCAGCGCCAGCTTTTCCACCGCCAGACCCGGATAATGGCCGGCACCGTGACGGATGGCGACGTCGATGGCGCCTTGGCGCAGGTCGATCACTTCGGCACCGGTGTGCAGACCCAATTCGATCTCGGGCCGCTTGGCAAAGAAGCGCCCCAGCCTTGGCACCAGCCAACAAGCGGCGAAGGACGGCATGGCGGTGAGCGTCAGCCGACCGGCCAGTTCGCGGCGGCGCACCTTGGCCACCGTTTGCCGCAAGCCGTTCAAAGCTTCGGCAACGCCATCGGCCAGCTCCAACCCGGCCTCGGTCAACACCAGACGGCGCGGCAGACGGCGAAACAGCAGCCGGCCCAAATCCGCCTCCAGACCCTTGATCTGCTGGCTCACCGCCGCCTGGGTGACCGCCAGTTCCTGGGCGGCGCGGGTGAAGCTGCGGTGACGGGCGGCGGCCTCGAAAACGCGCAGGGTGTGGAGCGGCGGCAGCGGGCGCGGCATGGCTTTATTAATAAGTTGTACTTATGAGAAACCCTAAGCGATCTCGTTTGATTGGTCAAGAAAGGTGGAGGATCATTTGCCATCGTTAATAAGTTTTATTTATGACAATGAGGTTTCCCTTGCGCGCCATCGGCCTTTGGCTGGCCAAAGTCTTCGATCGTCTGGAACGGGCCGGCGAGTGCCGACGTGCCCACCAGCAACTCGCCAGCCTCGATGACCGCGGTTTGGCCGATTTGGGGATGGGACGGTGCGAAATCGAACGGGCCGTCAACGGGCCCGAGCCCGAGCCCTTAGGTAATGTGCAGCCGCGACAGGGCTTCGGCCAGATCGTCGCCGAAATGCGTCCCCTTGCGGATCAGCGGCACCCGTGGCGGCAGGCCTTCGAGTGAGGGATGGCCCCAGGTGAAGCTGGTGAGCAGCGCCACCGGCAGATTGCGGGTGGCCGGCATCGCCGCCAGCGCGCACGCCAGATCGACGCCGGAGAGATCGTCGATCACCGCCGAGGCGATGACCAGATCGGGCCTGGTGCGGATCGCGGTCTCGAAGGCCTGGAAGGGCGAGCGCACGTTCGACACCCGGTAGCCGCAGGCCGCCAATTCGCGTTCGACGATGCGCCCCATCGCCTTGTCGGGCACCACAAGGAGAACCTCGACGTTGCTGATCTTGACGCTGGCGGGATCGAATTCGGCCACCTGGCGGGCCGGCAAAGTACGCACCAGCTTGGCGCTTTCCGCGGTGCTGACCGGTGCCTCGCCCTCGAGCACCCGGCGAATCTGGTCGAGAAAGGCCTGGATGTCGTCGATCCGCCGCTCGTCAAGCTCCTTGAGGTCGGCCAGATACTCGCTCAGGCGATGGGCGATGATGGTGACCAGCGGCTGATCGAGGGTCGAGCCGCGGGTGGCGATGGTAAGCATGTCGCGCCGCAGACGGGCCAAGCCCTCCTCGACCTTGACGGTGCGCGAGCGCAGATTGCCAAGCAGTACGTCAAGAGCGGAAAGAATGTCTTGAACTTCTTCGAGGAATTCCGACTCGACCTGCCGGTCCATGACCTCGACGCTGCCGTCCGCCTCGCTCATGATTTTGCGCCCCCATAAATTGGAGGCGCATGATAATCCGTTTATAAATTTGCTGGCAACCCGTTAACAAATATCAAGGGCGAGGCGATCAAAGATCGTTTAGCGCCGCCAGAATTTCGGCCTCGTGGCCCTCGACCTTGACCTTGCGCCAGACCTTGCGGACCACGCCCTTGGCGTCGATGAGAAAGGTCGAGCGCTCGATGCCCAGGCTCTTCTTGCCGTAAAGCACTTTTTCCTTCCACACCCCATAGGACTTGCAAAGCTGGGCCTCGGGATCGGAGACCAGCGGGAATTCGAGACCGTATTTCTGCTTGAAGCGGGCGTGGCGCTCGGTGCTATCGCGCGAAACGCCGATCACCTGCGCCTTGGCCTTGGCGAATTTGGCCTTGTTTTCCTGGAAGGCGCAGGCCTCGCGGGTGCAGCCGGGCGTGTCGTCCTTGGGATAGAAATACAGCACGACCGGCCGACCCTTGAGGCCGGAAAGGGTGAGCGGCTTGCCATCGTCGGCCATCAAGGTGAAATCGGGGGCGGGCGAACCGGCGGCAAGGGTCATGCGGAATCTCCGGGTTGCAAGGCCGCGGCCGGGGCATCGATCAACGCCTCGTACCATCCCCGCACGCGCTGGGCCGTTTCTTCCATCTGGTGCTTGAGGCCGTCGAAATCAACCGCGCCGGCGCCGCGCGCCAGGCAGGCCTTCAAGCCCTGGGCGGCGGTTTCCTCGCGGAAATTGACATCGACGGTCACCCGGAGCATCGCCTGCACCGCCGACCACAGACGAAAGGCGGCCTGCAGATCCTGCGCCGCCGCCGCCTCCAGCTTTCCCGCCCGCGCCAAATTGGCGAGCGCGTCGCCGGTGTTGGCCGACAGCACCGAGGGATCGGCGTGGGCTTCGCGCAGCATCAGATACTGGGCGATGAATTCGAGATCGACCAGACCGCCCCCTCGATGCTTGATGTCCCAGAACGAACGGCCGGGATGCTCCTTCGCCATCCGCTTGCGCATGTCGGCCACGTCACGCAACAGCGCCTGGGGATCGCGCGCCCGGCCCAACGCCGCTTTGATCGCCGCCTCCACCTTGTCCCGCAAGGGGCCGGGTGGCGTAATCACCCGAGCGCGGGTGAGGGCTTGGTACTCCCAGGTCCAGGCCGATTCCGCGTGATAGCGGGCGAAGGATTCCAGGCTGACCGCCAGGGGCCCGGCGCGGCCCGAGGGCCTAAGCCGCATGTCGACCTCGTACAGGCAGCCCTCGGGTGTGAGCGCGGTGAGCGCGTTCATCAGCCTTTGCGTGAGGCGGCCGTAATAGGTGGACGGCGCAAGCGGGCGCGCGCCATCCGACTGCTCGGCCTCGGGCGGCGTTTCGTAGACCAAGATGAGATCGAGATCGGAGGTGGCGGTCATCTCGACGCCGCCCATCTTGCCCAGCGCCAGCACCGCCAGTTCGGAGCCCGGGAAGCCGCCATGCGCGCGGACCTGTTCGGCCTCGACCAGCGGCACGAGGCGCGCCAACGCGACATCGGCCAGGGCGGTGAAAGCCCCGGCGCTGGCCAGGGCGTCGAGACGCCCCTTCAAGGTGAGAACCCCCACCCGGAATTTCTGATCGTTGGTCCAGCGGCGCAGCCGATCGAGCGATTCCTCGAAGCCGGTTTCGTGGGCAAGCAGGCCGTCCAATTCCTCGGCCCATTGCGCCGCCGGCGGCGGCGGCTCGAAAAAGCTTTGCGAAAGCACGCTGTCGAGAAGAGCGGTGTGGCGGGCCAACTGCTCGGCCAGCCGGGGCGCGTTGCCCATGATCTCGACCAGAAGATCGAGCAGCGAGGGGTTGTTGGCGAACAGCGAGAACAATTGCACCCCGGCCGGCAGACGGGCCAGGAAATCGTCGAGCTTGACGAAGGCGGCGTCGGGATTGTCGGTGCGGGCCAGCGCCGCCAGAAGCGCCGGCGTCAGTTCGGTCAGCAGCTCGCGCGCCCGGGTCGAGCGGGTGGCGCGGATGCGGCCATGATGCCAACCGCGAATGGTCGAACAAACCGCCTCGGCGTTGGCGAAACCCATGCGCGTCAGCGTGGCCAGAGTCTCGGGATCGTTCTCGATGCCGGTGAAGATCAGGCTGCCGTCGGCGCTGCCCAAATCGGGCGCGTCCTCGAACAGGCGGGCGTAATGGCCCTCGACGCGGCCGAGATGGCCGAGCAGCGTTTCGCGGAAGGTGTCGGGATTGTCGCATCCCAGGAAGACCGCCAGCTCGTTCAGCTTTTCGGGTTCCGCCGGCAAGGTCTGGGTCTGGGCGTCCTCGATCATCTGCAAACGGTGTTCGAGCGTGCGCAGGAAGCGGTAGCTGTCCTGGAGATCGCGCTTGGCCTCAAGCGACACCTGGCCCGCATCGGCCAGCGCATCGAGCGCCGCGCAGGTGCCCGACCGGCGCAACGCCGGCACGCGCCCGCCCCAGATCAATTGCTGGGTCTGGGCAAAGAACTCGATTTCGCGGATGCCGCCCCGGCCCAGCTTGATGTTGTGGCCCTCGACGGCGATGCGGGCGCCGCCACGATGGGCGTTGATCTGGCGTTTGATCGAATGGATATCCTGAATGGCGGCGAAATCGAGATTGCGCCGCCAGACGAACGGGCGAAGCGTCTTCAGGAATCCCTCGCCCGCCATCCGGTCGCCGGCCACCGCACGGGCCTTGATCATGGCGGCGCGTTCCCAGTTCTGGCCGAAGGCCTCGTAATAGGTCTCGGCGGCCGCCAAGGCGATCGCCAAGGGCGTCGAACCCGGATCGGGCCGCAGACGCAGATCGGTACGAAAGACATAGCCCTCGGCGGTGCGCTCCTCAAGCAGCTTCACCAGATTGCGCGCCAAGCGAACCATGAAGCCGCCGAGACTGCCCGATCCCCGGTAGGCCAGCTTCTCTTCGTCGTAAAGGACAATGAGATCGATGTCGCTTGAATAATTAAGCTCGCGGGCGCCGAGCTTGCCCATGCCGATGATGATGACGCCGCTGTCGCGGCCCGGATCATCGGAATGGACAAGCGCCAGATCACCCGTCTGCTGCGCCTGACGCAGCAGATGGCCAAGCGCCAGATCGACGGCACGGTCGGCGAATTCCGACAGCGCGCCGGTCACCCGCTCGAGATCCCACGCCTGCGCCAGATCGGCCAGCGCGATCAACAAGGCCGCCTGACGTTTGGCGCGGCGCAGGCCGCCGGCCACCACCGAGCCGTCATTCTCGGCCGACAGAGTGGCCGATGTGACGGTGAGAAGATCCAGCCAGGCCTCGTCGGGGCCACGTTGCGCCAGATCGGCCAAGAGCGCCGGCTCGCGCACCAAGGCGTTGGCAAGGAAGGGCGAATTGCCGAACACGGCATCGAGCAACGCCTTGCCGGGAGAACTGGCGGCAAAGCCGCGAAGATAGGTTGCCAGCTCGGCATCCTCGATGCCGTCGAGACATTCCGTCCAATCCTCATAGCCATGGACCAAGCGATCGGCGCGAGCCGGCTTGGGCAGGCTGGAAATTTCGGCCAGAAGGGGCAAATGTTCCATTTTCAAAGCCGCGCTTTTCCCGCAGACTGCGCGAAGCGGGGGGAAGGGTCAAGACAGGGAACGGACGCGTGGTTCACGGCACGGTGCGAGGGTTGTTCCAGCTAATCGGGGCGATGTTCCTGATCGTGCTGGTGGCGGTGCCGTTTTTGGTGTGGCGGCTGAGCGAAGGGCCGCTGAGCCTTTCGGTTCTTACGCCCTATATCGAAGAGGCCTTGCGGGCGCCGGACGGGTCCTTCGCCGTCAAGCTCGACGACACCGTGCTCTCCCTGGCCGGGCGCGAGCGTATACTCGACATTCGCGCCAAAGGCGTGCGGGCGCTGGGTCCGGACGGACGCCTGGTGGCGGCGGTGCCGGAAATCTCGGTGTCCTTAAGCGCGCGGGCGCTGCTGGGCGGCGTGGTCGGCGTGCGCGCGGTGCGCATCTGGCGCCCCAGCCTGAGCTTGATCCGCGAGACCAACGGTCGCATCGACATCGGCGTGACGGCCCGCGACGAAGCGGCGACCGCCGAACGCAACGTCGTCATCGAACGTCTCTTGGCCGAACTGTTGGGGCCGCCCGATTCCACGCGGCCGAGCGGCGCCCTCAATCAGGTCGAGGTGCGTGATGCCCGAATCACTCTGATCGACCGCAAGACCAGCGTCACCTGGCACGCGCCGGCCGCCGATCTCGAACTGCATCGCGATCCCGAAGGCATCGCCGGCGGCGGCACGCTGCTCTTGGAACTCGACGGGGTCACCGCCGGCCTGGCGGTCCAGGGACGCTATCGCGCCTCGGCGCGGGTCGCCGATCTGGTGGCGAATTTCGCCGAAATCGATCCCGGCAAGATCGCCCGCCGCCTGCCCGAACTCGACATGCTCGCCGCCATCGACATGCCCCTGGGCGGGATGGTCAACCTTGTCTACGACTTCACCCACGGCGTCGAACGGGTGGCGTTCGAACTGACCGGCGGCAAGGGTCGCCTCAAGCTGCCCAAACCGATCGCCGCCGACTACGCGGTCAGCAGCCTGTTTCTCAAGGGCACGATCGAAAGGTCGTTCACCCGTCTGGCGATCGAGGAGTTCTTTGTCGATTTGGGCGGTCCCACCGCGCAAATCCAGGCGCTGGCTGACGGATTGGGCGGGCCTCTCCGTCTGGCGGTGGAGGCCCGCGCCCAAAAGGTGCCCGCCAATTCGCTGCGCCATCTTTGGCCGGCCACGCTTGCCGCCGACCCTCGGTCCTGGGTGGCCTTCAACCTGACCGATGGTATCGTGCACGAGGCCAACGTCCGTTTCACCACCCGCACCGACGACAAGGGCAAGACCGAGCTTGTCTCCCTCTCCGGCGGCGGCACCGTCGAAAACATCACCGTCGATTACCTGCCGCCGATGCCGAAGGTGCGGGGCGCCGCCGCCAAACTGACCTTCGATCCCAAATTCATCCGCTTGGACATCACCGACGGACGGATTCACGATCTGCGCGCCAAATCGGGGACGCTGATCTTCACCGGCTTTGAGACGCAGGACTTTGTCGCCGCCCTCGATCTCGATATCGAAGGGCCGTTTGCCGACGCCCTCAGGGTTCTGGAGTCAAAGCCCCTGGAATTTTCCCAAGCGATCGGCATTCGGCCGGAAACCGCCAAGGGTCAGGCGCGCACCCGGCTTAAGATCGATTTTCCGGTCGAGAAGGCCCTGAAGCCCAAGCAGGTGAAGGTGCTGGCGACCTCGCATCTGACCGGAGTCGCCCTGCCCAAGGTCCTGTTCGGCATGGATGTCGCCGAGGGCGAGCTCGATCTTCGGGTCGACGCCGCGACCATGGATGCGCGCGGCACCATTCGTTTGGGCACCATCGCAGCCGACATCGATTGGCATGAAGCGTTCCAACCCGCACCCGGCACCCCGAAAAGCCGTTACCGCTTAAGCGGCGCCGTCGACGCGCAGGGACGCAAGGAGTTGGGCCTGTCCGGTCCGCCTTTCGATCCGCCCTATCTCGAAGGTCCGGTTGGCACCGACGTCATGGTATCGCTCAACGCCGAGGGCAAGGGCGAGGCGGCGGTCAAGCTCGATCTTACGGCCGCCGCGATGGCGCTGCCGCCCTTCGCCTGGACCAAGAAGGCGGGAGCCGGCGGCGCGGCCGACGTCACCTTGACCGTCGGCCTCAAAGGCGTTGCCGCCTTGCCGCGCATCCGTGTCCGGGCCGAAGGATTGGATGCGCGCGGGAGCGCCGCCTTTGCCCGCGAAGGCGGCCCTTTGAGCCGAATCGATTTTTTCCGCTTCCGGCTGGACCGCGCCGATTTGGAAGGCAGCCTGACGGTGGTCGAGGACGGTGGCTTGGCGGTCGAGGCCAAGGGCAAGAGTTTCGATCTCCAGCGCCTGATCGAAGACAAATCGGACCCATCGGCCAAGCCGCTGCCCCTTCGGGTGGCGCTCGACGTCGAGCGGTTGTGGATTTCCGAGAAGGGCGGACTCGACCGGGTCAAAGGCGCCATGCGCCGTCAGGGCGAACGCTGGACCGACGTCGATCTCAAGGCCGAAGTCGATGGCGGCAAGCCTTTCACCTTCACCATTCGGCCCGAGGGCAAGGGCCGGACCTTGTCCGTCGCCTCGCCCGACGCCGGTGCGGCGCTGCGCAGCCTGGCGCTTTACGAGAACATGGTCGGGGGTACGCTGGCGCTTGATGGGAAATTCGACGATGCCAAGCCCGACCGCCCCCTTGCCGGCACGCTTCGCATCGAGGATTACCATGTGATCCGCGCGCCGGTTCTCACCCGGCTGCTCACCGTGGCGGCGCTCACCGGCATCGTCGATCTCTTGAGCGGCCAGGGGGTCGGCTTTTCCAAGCTGGAAGCGCCCTTCGTGATGGCCGCCAACAAGATCACGGTGCGCGACATGCGCACCGCCGGCTTGGCGCTGGGGCTGACCGCCAAGGGCAACATCGACCTTGCCGCCGACCAATTGGCGCTGGAGGGCACCATCGTGCCGGCCTATCTGGTCAACAGCCTGCTCGGCAACATTCCCGTGCTGGGCAACATCTTCACGGGGGGCGACAAAGGCGGCGGGCTTCTGGCCTTCACCTACACGATGAAGGGACCGGTCGACGATCCCTCGGTCTCCGTCAATCCCTTGGCCGCATTGGCGCCGGGATTCCTGCGCAATCTGTTCGGCATTTTCGATACGCCGCCGCCCGACGCCGCCCCCGCGCCGCCTAAGCCACCCGGATGAGGGCGTGGCGCTTCTTGCCGGCGGAAATCTTGCCCTGGCCGCCCGGCAGATCCTTGATCGTCAAGGGATAGTGCTCGTCGTCGATGGTGCGGTCGTTGAGCTTGGCGCCGCCGCCCTTGATCAGCCGGCGCGCCCCGCCGTTGGAGGCGGCCAGACCCGCCCGGCGGATTACCTCGTAAAGCGCGACGCCGGCGTCGATCTCGGCCTGGCTGACGGTGGCGACCGGCAGATCGTCGCCAGCCCCACCTTCCGTAAAGGTTTTGTACGCGGTCGTCGCGGAAGCATGTGCTGCTTCGTCGCCATGGGCCAGCTTGGTCGCTTCGTTGGCGAGGATCTTCTTGGCCTCGTTGATCTCGGCTCCGCCCAGCGCCTCCAGCCGGGCGATCTCGTCCAAGGGCAGTTCGGTGAACAGCTTGAGGAACCGGCCGACATCGGCGTCTTCGGTGTTGCGCCAGAACTGCCAAAAATCGTAGGGCGACATCTTGTCGGCGTTGAGCCAGACCGCGCCCTGGGCGGTCTTGCCCATCTTGGCGCCCGAGGCGGTGGTGATGAGCGGCGTGGTCAGCCCGAACAGCTCGAGATTATCGACGCGCCGGCCCAGCTCGACCCCGTTGACGATGTTGCCCCACTGATCCGAGCCGCCCATTTGCAGGTGGCACGCATAGCGGCGCGCCAGCTCGAGGAAATCGTAGGCCTGGAGGATCATGTAGTTGAATTCGAGGAAGGTGAGCGGCTGCTCGCGCTCAAGCCGCATCTTCACCGAATCGAAGGTGAGCATGCGGTTGACCGTGAAATGACGGCCAAAATCGCGCAAGAAGGCTATGTAGGCCAGTCCGTCCAACCAGTCGGCGTTGTTGGGCATCACGGCATCGGTGGCGCCGTTGCCGAAATCCATGTAGCGCGAGAAGACGCCCTTGATGCCCTTCATGTTCTCGGCGATGTCGGCGTCGGTGAGCAGCTTGCGGCTTTCGTCCTTGCCCGAGGGATCGCCCACCTTGGTGGTGCCGCCACCCATCAGCACGATCGGCTTGTGGCCGGTCTTCTGCAAGAGACGCAAGAGCATGATCGAGACCAGCGAGCCGACATGCAGGCTGGGCGCCGTGCAATCGAAGCCGATATAGGCCGGCAGCACGCCCCGCATCATCCGCGCGTCCAAGGCGGCGAAATCGGTGCATTGATGCACATAGCCGCGCGCCAGCGCCTGGTTGAGGAAATCGGAGCGATAGGTGGTCATGACCGCGAACCCGCTTGCATTTCGGACCGCGCGCTCTTAGCACAAAGAGACGGGCACGACAACGCGCCCAAGGGCGATGAATGGGTATTCGGGCGATGCGGGTCATCGGATTGATGAGCGGAACGTCGCTGGACGGCATCGATGCCGCCCGGATCGACACCGATGGCGAAACGATCCAGGCCTTCGGCCCCAGCTTGACCCTGCCCTATGACGAGGATTTCCGCGACCGCCTGCGCGCCATTCTGGGCGGCGTGGGGCCGGTGGCCGAGGTCGAGCGCGATCTTACCCTTCGCCACGCCCAGGCGGTGCGCGCCTTGTTGGCCGAGAGCGGCGGCACGGTCGATCTGGTCGGATTCCACGGCCAAACCATCCTGCATCGGCCCCAGGAACGGCGCACTTGGCAGATCGGCGATGGCGCGCTTCTGGCCCGAGAGTTGGGAATCGACGTGGTGGCGGATTTCCGCCAGGCCGATGTGGCCGCCGGCGGCCAAGGTGCGCCCTTGGTGCCGCTCTATCACGCCGCGCTGGCCTGTAATCTCGACAAGCCCTTGGCCGTGCTCAATATCGGCGGCGTCGCCAACCTCACCTATCTGGGCTCCGACGGGTCGATCCTGGCCTTCGATACCGGCCCCGGCAACGCGCTTCTTGATGATTGGATGCTGGCGCAAACCGGCCAGCCCTTCGACCAAGACGGCCGACTGGCAAGTTCCGGAATTGTCGATGCCCAAGCACTCGACCGTTTTGCCGCCCACCCCTATTTCGCCCAACCGGGACCGAAATCGCT
This sequence comes from Rhodospirillales bacterium, assembly GCA_016214125.1. GTDB lineage: Bacteria > Pseudomonadota > Alphaproteobacteria > Rhodospirillales > WMHbin7 > JACRPC01. The sequence continues at coordinate 105,979 of JACRPC010000014.1, forward strand.
CGACCGCGACGAATTCGCCCAATTGGCCGGCTCGCTGGTGGCCGGAAAGAATCCCGCTGACGGCGCCGCCACCCTGGCGGCCTTGACCATCAAGGCGGTGGCGCTTGCTCTTCGCCATCTGCCCGAACGACCACGGCGCTGGGTGGTTTGCGGCGGCGGGCGGCGAAATCCCTTCCTGATGGCGGGTTTGGAAACGAAATTGGGAATCCCGGTCGAGCCGGTCGAGCGCCAAGGCTGGGATGGCGACGCGCTGGAGGCGCAAGCCTTTGGATTTCTTGCTGTTAGGGCGCTCAAAGGCCTGCCGTTGACGCTCCCCACCACTACCGGCGCGCCGGGGCCGATGACGGGAGGGCGGGTTGTGCGGGCGGGTAGGAAAACGGGTAGCTGAAACCACCTGAATTCGGGTGGGGAGCGCGTTGACAGCACCGCCCCGAGGCGCTAAACCAGCGCTGCACCGCCGAAGAGCCCTGTTCGACCGGCGAATTTCCATCGTCCGAGGCCCGCGCCATGACCGCACCCAACCGGCCGCTTTCGCCCCATCTGTCGATTTACCGCCCGCAGCTCACCACATTCCTGTCGATCACCCACCGGATGACCGGTGTGGCCCTGGCGGTGGGCACGCTTTTGCTGGCCTGGTGGCTGGGCGCCGCCGCCTATGGCCCCGAGGCCTATGCCCGCGCCCAAGGCTTCCTGGGCTCCATACTGGGCCGGCTGTTGCTGCTGGGCTGGACCTTCGCCCTTTTCTATCATCTGTGCAACGGCATCCGCCATCTGGCTTGGGATGCCGGCAAGAACTTCGAGATCAAGAAGATCTATTCCACCGGCTACATGGTCCTCGTCGCCGCGATCGCGCTGACCGCGATCGCCTGGGCGGTGGGCCTGACCCGCTAGGAAGGGGGTATCCAAGGATGACCAGCCTTCGTTCTCCCCTGGGCCACGCCCGCGGCCTTGGTTCCGCCAAGGAGGGCGTCGCCCATTGGTGGGCTCAGCGCCTGACCGCCGTGGCCCTGGTGCCGCTTTGCCTGTGGTTCGTGATTTCGGTGATCCGCCTGGCCGGCGCCGATCTGCCGGTTCTCCAGGGCTGGCTGGCTTCGCCCGGCAACGCCGCCTTGATGGTGCTGCTGATCCTCGCGGTCTTCCACCACGCCCAGCTTGGCCTGCAGGTGGTGATCGAGGATTACGTCCATTGCGAGGCCAAGAAGATCGTGGGCATCGTCGCCGTCAAGTTCCTGGCGGCCGTCTTGGCGGTGTTCCTGGTGCTGTCGGTGATCAAGATCGGGTTCGGAGTTTAGGCGCATGAGCATAGAGATCATCGATCACAGCTACGACGTGGTGGTGGTGGGCGCCGGCGGCGCCGGCCTGCGCGCCACGCTGGGCATGACGGCGGCCGGGCTGCGCACCGCCTGCATCACCAAGGTCTTCCCCACCCGCAGCCACACGGTGGCGGCGCAAGGCGGCATCGGCGCCGCGTTGGGCAACATGGCCGAGGACAATTGGCGCTGGCACATGTACGACACCGTCAAGGGCTCGGACTGGTTGGGCGACCAGGACGCCATCGAATACATGTGCCGCAGCGCCATTCCGGCGGTCTACGAGCTTGAGCATTTCGGGGTGCCCTTTTCCCGCACCGAGGACGGCCGCATCTATCAACGCCCCTTCGGCGGCCATATGCGCAATTTCGGCGAGGCCCCGGTGCAGCGCGCCTGCGCGGCCGCCGACCGCACCGGCCACGCCATCCTGCACACCCTTTACCAGCAGTGCCTGAAGCACAACGCCGAGTTCTTCGTCGAGTATTTCGCGCTCGATCTGATGATGGATTCCGACGGCACCTGCCGGGGCGTGGTGGCCTGGAACCTGGCCGACGGCACGCTGCACCGCTTCCGCGCCCATCAGACGGTGCTGGCGACCGGCGGCTATGGCCGGGCCTATTTCTCCTGCACCTCGGCCCACACCTGCACTGGCGACGGCAACGGCATGGTGGCGCGCGCCGGCCTGCCGCTCCAGGACATGGAGTTCGTCCAGTTCCACCCGACCGGCATCTACGGCTCGGGCTGCCTGATCACCGAAGGGGCGCGCGGCGAGGGCGGCTACCTCACCAATTCGGCCGGCGAGCGCTTCATGGAGCGCTACGCCCCCACCGCCAAGGACCTGGCCAGCCGCGATGTGGTCAGCCGGGCAATGACAGTGGAAATCCGCGAGGGCCGGGGCGTCGGCCAGGGCCACGACCACATCTTCCTTCATCTCGAGCATCTGGGGCCCGAGGTGCTGCATCTGCGCCTGCCCGGCATCACCGAGACGGCGAAGATCTTCGCCGGCGTCGACGCCACCCGCCAGCCGATCCCGGTGCTGCCGACCGTGCACTACAATATGGGCGGCATTCCCACCAATTATCACGGCGAGGTTCTGCGCCCAACGGCCAAGGACCCCGACGCCGTCTGCCCGGGCCTGATGGCGATCGGCGAGGCCGCCTGCGTGTCGGTGCATGGCGCCAACCGGCTGGGCACCAACTCGCTCTTGGACATCGTGGTCTTTGGCCGCGCCGCCGCGCTTCGCGCCGCCGAGACCGTCAAGGCCGGCACCGCCCACAAGCCGCTGCCCAAGGATGCGGCCGATCTGGGGCTGGCTAGGCTGGAACGGCTGCGCACCGCCAAGGGCGGGCGCAAGACCGCCGAAATCCGGCTGGAGATGCAAAGGACCATGCAGAACGACGCCGCCGTCTTCCGCACCGCCAAGACCCTGGCCGAGGGCTGCGCCAAGATGGCCGAGGTTGCGGCCAGCCTGGCCAACATCCAATTGGCCGATTCCTCGCTGATCTGGAACAGCGATCTGGTCGAGGCCCTGGAGCTGGAAAACCTGATGGCCTGCGCGCTCACCACCATCGTCTCGGCCGAGGCGCGCAAGGAAAGCCGCGGCGCCCACGCGCACGAGGATTTCCCCAACCGCGACGACGCCACTTGGATGAAGCACTCGCTGGCCTGGGTGGCGCCCGATTACAAGATCCGTCTCGATTACCGGCCGGTGCATGCCTACACGCTCACCGACGAGGTCGAATACATCGCGCCCAAGGCGCGGGTTTACTAGAAGGTCGCCGCCATGGTCGAATTCTCGCTGCCTGCGAATTCCAAGGTCCTGCCGGGAAAAACCCACAAGGCGCCGGCGGGAGCCAAGAAGGTGAAGACCTTCGCGCTCTACCGCTTCGATCCCGATTCGGGCAAGAACCCAAGGCTCGATCGCTACGAGATCGATCTCGAGGCCTGCGGGCCGATGGTTCTGGACGCGCTGATCAAGATCAAGAACGAGATCGACCCCACCGTCACCTTCCGCCGCTCCTGCCGCGAGGGCATTTGCGGCTCGTGCGCCATGAACATCGACGGCACCAACACGCTGGCCTGCCTGAAGCCGATCGAGGAGATCAAGGGCGAGGCCAAGATCTACCCGCTGCCGCACATGCCGGTGATCAAGGATCTGGTGGCCGATCTGAGCGTGCCCTACGCCCAATACACGGCGATCAAGCCCTGGCTGCAGGCCGACAGCGCGCCGCCGCCCGACGGCGAACGCCGGCAAAGCCCCAAGGAGCGCGAGAAGCTGGATGGCCTTTGGGAATGCATCCTCTGCTTCTGCTGCCAGACCTCGTGCCCCAGCTACTGGTGGAACGGCGATCGCTATCTGGGGCCCTCGATCCTGCTTCAGGCCTATCGCTGGCTGGTTGATTCGCGCGACGAATTGACCGGCGAGCGCCTGGACGAGCTTGACGATCCCTACCGGCTCTATCGCTGCCACACCATTCTCAACTGCACCAACACCTGCCCCAAGGGCTTGAATCCCGGTCAGGCGATCGGCTCGATCAAGCAGATGATCGCCGCTAGGCGGTAGGGTTTACGCCAGCAGGTCGAGATCGACCGACAAGGCCTTGTCCAGGATTTTCAAGGTGGCAACGGTGCCCAACCGCTCGCCGGTCTCGATCTGCGACAGATAAGCCGGCGTGATGGCGGCGGCTTCGGCCAGCCGGCCGATCAGCGTTCTTCGCCGTCACCTTCATGCCCGCCGCTGGCGGATGTCGACCGGGATTGACGGGTCTCGGTGCCCTTAGTCCGCCTTCCGCCACCGCAGCACCGGGGCGCGGGCGGCCTGGGTTTCGTCCAAGCGCCGGCGCGGCGTGTGGTGGGGCGCGGCGTGAAAGAAGGCCTGGTCGCCCGCCTTGGCCCGCGCGGCCAAGGCCCGCACCACGGCGATGAAGCGGTCGAGCCCGTCCTTGCTTTCGGTCTCGGTCGGCTCCATCAGGAGCGCGCCATGCACGACGAGCGGGAAATACATAGTCATCGGGTGGAAGCCTTCGTCGATCAGCGCCTTGGCGACATCGAGGGTGGTGACGCCGGTATCTCTCAAGAAGCGGTCGTCGAACAGCACCTCGTGCATGCAGGGCCCTTCGAAGGAAAGCGACAGCACGTCCTTCAAGCGCGCCAAGAGGTAGTTGGCGTTCAAGACGGCGTCGGACGAGGCCTGGCGCAGCCCATCCGATCCCATCGACAGGATGTAGGCCAGGGCGCGCACGAAAACCCCGAACTGACCGTGGAACCCCTTCAGGCGCCCCAGGCTTTGCTTGGCCGGCCCCTGCCCGGCCTCTTCCACCAATTCGAAGCCGTTCGGCCCATGCACGACGAAGGGCACCGGCGCGAAAGGCGCCAGGGCCGCCGAGAGCACGGTGGGGCCGGCGCCCGGCCCGCCGCCGCCATGCGGCGTGGCGAAGGTCTTGTGCAGATTGATGTGCATGCAATCGATGCCGAGATCGGCCATGCGCACCCGCCCGACCAGGGCGTTGAAATTGGCGCCGTCGCAATAGAAATAGGCGCCGACCTGGTGCACGGCCTTGGCGATCTCCAGTATTTGGTCTTCGAACAGGCCGCAGGTGTTGGGGTTGGTGAGCATGAAGGCGGCGACCTTGCCGTCGAGCTTGGCCTCGAGCGCCGCCAGATCGACCCGACCGCGCGCGTTGGCCGGCACCGCCACCACCTGATAGCCGCACAGCGCCGCGGTGGCCGGATTGGTGCCATGCGCCGATTCCGGCACCAGCACGATCTGGCGCGGATTGCCCTTGGCCTCGTGGGCGGCGCGAATGGTCATCAACCCGCACAGTTCGCCATGCGCGCCGGCGGCCGGCGACATCGCCACCGCCGGAAGACCCGTGAGATCCTTGAGCCAGCCAGCCAGGCTGTCGATCAGCTCCAGCGCCCCCTGCACGGTGCTGGCCGGCTGCAAGGGATGCAGATCGCCAAAACCGGCCAGCCGCGCCATCTTCTCGCCCAGCCGGGGATTGTGCTTCATGGTGCAAGAGCCGAGCGGATAGAAGCCGGTGTCGATGCCGAAATTCTTCTGCGACAGGCGGGTGTAATGGCGCACGACTTGCGGCTCGGACAGGCCGGGCAGCCCGATCGGGCCTTGGCGGCGCAAACCGTTCAGGCGCTGGGCCGCCGGCTGAAAAGCGGGCAGATCGATGCCGGAGCGGCCGGGCGAGTCCTGCTCGAAGATCAAAGGCTCCTCGATCAGGAGGGCGCGGTTGCCGGTGATGGTGTCGCTCATCGCAGCGCCTCCGCCAATCCGTTCGCCAAAGCGTCGATGTCGGCGGGCTCGACCGTTTCGGTTGCCGCCACCAGAAGGAGATCGGCCAATTCAGGATGCGCCGGCCACAGGCGCGATCCCGGCACGCCGGCCAGAATGCCCTTGGCCGCCAGCCTTTCCACCACCTGATGGGCCGGCTTGGCAAGGCGGATGGCGAATTCGTTGAAGAAGCCGTCGGTCAGCACCGTCACCCCCGGAATCGCCGCCAAGCGCTCGGCGGTCGCCACGGCGCGGGCGTGATTGAGTTCGGCCAGCCCGACGAACCCGGCCTCGCCCAAAAAGGTCAAATGCATGCTGAAGGCGAGCGCGCAGAGGCCGGAATTGGTGCAGATGTTGCTGGTCGCCTTCTCGCGCCGGATGTGCTGCTCGCGGGTTGAAAGCGTCAGCACCCAGCCGCGCTGACCTTCGACATCGACGGTTTCGCCCACCAGCCGGCCCGGCATCTGGCGCACGTATTTTTCTCGGGTGGCGAATAGGCCGAGCCCCGGCCCGCCGAAATTGAGGCCGACGCCGAGCGAGGTGCCTTCGGCGACCACGATGTCGGCGCCCATGGCACCGGGCGATTCGATCAGGCCCAGAGCCAGGGGCTCGGTGACAACCACCACCAGCAGCGCGCCCGCCGCCTGACAGGCCTTGGCGAGCGGACGAAGATCGCTAATGGCGCCGAAGACGCTGGGATTTTGCACCACCACGCAGGCGGTTTTGGCGTCGATGGCGCCCAGCAAATTTTCGCCGCCGGTGGGATCGGGCGCCCGCGCCTCGATGGCAAGCCCGACATAGCGGGCCTGGGTGGCCGCCACCTTGGCGAAATGGGGATGCAGGCCGCCCGACAGCACGATCTTGGGCCTCTTGGTGATCCGCCCCGCCATCAGCACCGCCTCGGCGGTGGCGGTGGCGCCGTCATAAAGCGAGGCGTTGGCCACCTCCATGCCGGTGATCAGCGCCACTTGCGACTGAAATTCGAACAGAGCTTGCAGCGTGCCCTGGCTCACTTCCGGCTGATAGGGCGTGTAGGAGGTGAGGAATTCCCCCCGAAGCAGAAGCTGATCGAGCGCCGCCGGAATGTGGTGGCGGTAGAAACCGCCGCCCAGGAAGCAGGCGGCGCGACCGGCGGGAAGATTCTTGGCCGCCAGGGCCGACAGAATCCTCTCGACCTCAAGTTCCGATCGATGGCCGGGTAAGGGCAGCGGCCGATCAAGCCGCGCCGCTTGGGGAACGTCGATGAACAGGTCGTCGATGGAGGCGACACCGATCGCCGCCCGCATCGCCGCCCGCTCGGCTTCGGTGAGCGGCAGGTAGCGCATGGAAGCGGCCCGCCTATTCCAGGCTCTTCACATAGGCGTCGTAGGCGTCCTTGTCCATCAGTCCCGACATCTCGCCCGGCATGGCGACCCGAAGCTTGAAGAACCAGCCGCCGCCCTCGGGCGATTCGTTGACCAGGCCCGGCTTGTCGGCGATCGCCTGATTCACTTCAATCACTTCGCCGCCGATCGGGGCATAGATCTCGCTGGCCGCCTTGACCGATTCCACCACCGCCGCCTGGGCGCCCTTGGCGAAAACGGCGCCGACCTGGGGCAATTCGACGAAAACGATATCGCCCAGCTTCTGGGCGGCGTAGGCGCTGATGCCGACCATGGCCGTGCCCATGTCAAAGCTGGCCCATTCGTGTTCGCCGGTAAAACGCAAGACGGTCATGCCGAGTGCTCCCCCTGGTAGCGGTTGATCGTGTTAACCCTTAAAATAGCGATGGGCGACGAAAGGCAACTTCGCCACCTTGGCCGGGCGGGCGGTGCCACGCACCATGAGATCGAGCGTGGTGCCCTCGGCCGCATGGTCCGTCGCCACATAGCCCATGGCGATCGGGGCGTCGAGCGATGGCGCAAAGCCGCCGCTGGTGATCTCGCCCACCGCGCGGCCGCCGGCCAGGATCGGGGTGTGGGCGCGGGCGGGCGCCTTGCCATCCGGCCGGATGCCGACGCGCCGGCGCGCCGGGCCGTTGGCCAATTGCGCACCGATGATAGCGGCACCGGGAAAGCCGCCCTCTTCGCGCCGACGCTTGCCGATCGTCCAGGCCAGGCCCGCTTCGATGGGCGTGGTCGTCGAATCGAGATCGGACCCATAAAGGCAGAGACCGGCCTCCAGTCTTAGGGAATCGCGCGCCCCCAGCCCCACCGGCATCACGCCCGGCTGGGCCAGCAGCAGACGCGCCAGTTCCTCGGCCCGATCGACCGGCATCGCGATTTCGAAACCGTCCTCGCCGGTATAGCCGGAGCGGGTGACGAAACAGGCGATCCCCTTGATCGCCACCGCCCGCCCACTCATGAAGGGCATGGAGGCCGTTTCGGGCGCCAACGCCGCCAAAGCCGGCGCGGCCGCCGGACCTTGCAGCGCCACCTGCGCCAACTCGGGATGAAACACCGCCTCGGTGCCGCTGCCGGTCAATCCCGCCTTCAAAAGCGCCAAATCCTCGGGCCGCCGTGAGGCGTTGACCACCAAGAAGAGACGGTCGCCATCGCGGGTGACCAGAAGATCGTCTTCGATGCCGCCCTGCTCGTTGGTGAACATCGTGTAGCGGACTCGACCTTCGGCCAGACCCAGGATGTCGCCGGGTACCAGCCGTTCCAGGGCCTTGGCCGGATCGGCGCCCACCAGCGAAATGGCGCCCATGTGCGAGACATCGAACAGCGCCGCCGCGTTCCGGCACTGGCGATGCTCGGCCAGGATGCCGGCTCGGTAGTGAACCGGCATTTCCCAGCCGGCAAAGGGAACCATGTTGCCGCCCAGTTCGCGATTGAGCGCGAAGAGCGGCGTGCGCCTTAAAGGCAGATCGGCGGTCAGAGCGTTCATGGCGTACCTCGCAAACGACAGAGTCCATCCGGGGCGGCCAAGCCGCCGGCTGCCCCCCTCTGTCTTGCGACCTGAAAGATTCACCAGGGCGTGCCCGGCTTACCTCGTCGGTGAGGCGGCCCATGGAACGGGCGGCCTACTTTCCAGATGCCCGCTCCCGCGCGGTCCTTTGGCCTGAGAGTTTCCGGGGGCGGTTGCTCCTTCGGCGCCGGACGGATCCGGTCTCTCCCGGGCGGGGTTCGTTAGGCAGGGTCATCCTAATGGTCGACCGCACCCGGTCAAGCCGTTTGAAAAAAGGCCACGGAATTCGCGGAGTCGCGCCAATGGCGAGGGTGCGACTCCGCGCCAAAGGCCCGCGACTCGGGAAATCGGGGCCATTTTCAGGCCCTTTCTTGCATCGTCGACCAAGCGGGGCCTATCATGCGTCGAAGCCTCGCCAAGGGAGGATGAAAACGCTGGCGGCCCAAGCCTTGATCGCCATCGCCTTGTTGCTGGTCCTGTGTCCGCTGGCGATCCTGGGACACCGGTTGAAGGCCATTCATGCCCTGGTCTATGGCGCCGCGACCCTGATCAGCATCCATCTGGCTGGGCTTGGCGTGATGGGCTTGTTGGACGGCGACGCGATCGGCTCTGCCGGCGTGACCTTGCCGATCGGCCTGCCTTGGCTTCGGGCGCATTTCCGCTTCGATGCGCTTTCCGCCCTGTTCCTGGTGGTGGTCAATCTCGGCACCACGGCGGCCAGCCTTTACGGCATCGGCTATGGCGGCCACCTCGCCCACCCCAATCGGGTGACGCCGATTTACCCCCTGTTTCTGGCCGGCCTCAACCTGACGCTCTTGGCCGACGACGCCTTCGTCTTCCTGATCGGCTGGGAGTTCATGTCGGTCTCCTCCTGGCTCTTGGTGCTGGCCGATCACGAGAAGCCGGAGAACCGCGAGGCCGCCACCACCTATCTGGTGATGGCGGTGTTGGGCAGCTTCTGCCTGTTGGGAGCGTTCGGCGTCTTGGCGATGAACGGCGAGGATTACAGCTTCGCCGCCATGCGCGGCGCGGTGCTCGACACCGTCGAGGTGACACTGCTGGTCGGGCTGGTGCTGATCGGCGCCGGCTCGAAGGCCGGCGTGGTGCCGCTGCACGCCTGGCTGCCTTTGGCCCATCCGGCGGCGCCCAGCCATGTCTCGGCGCTGATGAGCGGGGTGATGACGAAAGTGGCGCTCTACGGCCTGGTGCGCATCCTGTTCGACTTGAACCGCCAGGCCGATTGGGAATGGGGCGCGCTCTTGATGCTGCTGGGCGCCGCCACCGCGGTGCTGGGCATCCTTTACGCCCTCATGCAGACCGACATCAAACGCATTTTGGCCTATTCAACGGTCGAGAATGTCGGCGTGGTCCTGCTGGGGCTGGGGCTGGCCCTGGCCTTCCGCGCCTCCAACGAGCCCGCCCTGGCGGCCCTGGCGCTGGCCGCCGGCTTCTACCATGTGCTTAATCACGCCGCGATGAAAACGCTCTTGTTCCTGGGCGCCGGCGCCGTGGCGGCGACGACCGCCGAGCGGAATATTGAGCGCCTGGGCGGCCTCATCCGCCTGATGCCGGTGACCGCCGTCACTTTCCTGATCGGATCGGCGGCGATCTCGGCCTTGCCGCCCCTGAACGGCTTCGTCTCGGAATGGCTGATTCTGCAGACGCTGTTCAAGGCTCCTTCGCTGCCGATGTGGACGATGAAATTCGGCGCGCCGGTGGCGGGGGCGCTTCTGGCGCTGTCGGCGGCGCTGGCAGCGGCCTGTTTCGTGCGCGCCTTCGGCATCGTCTTTCTCGGCCGCGCCCGCAGCCCGGCGACCCTTGATGCCCGCGATCCCGACCCCTGGATGCGCGCCGCCCTGATCCTGACGGCGGGGCTGTGCCTGCTGTTGGGCATCCTGCCGGTCACCGTGACCTCGATGCTGTCCGACGTCAGTCAAAGCCTGATCGGCGTCGATCTTTCGGAATCGATCATTCAAGGTTGGCCGTGGCTGGCTCCGGTGAGCGCGGCGCGCGGCTCCTACAGCGGCACGGTGGTGGTGGCGTCGGGCCTGCTGATGATTCTCGTCACCGCCATCGTCATCAAGGGCTTCGGGACCCGCAAGATTCGCCGAGCCCCGGCCTGGGATTGCGGTCATGTCGAAGACAATCCGGCCACCCAATACACCGCTTCAAGCTTGGCGCAGCCGTTGCGCCGGGTGTTCGGCACCAGCCTGTTCGCCGCCCGCGAGCAGGTGGAGATGCCGATGCCGGACGAAATCGCCCCAGCGCGCTTGAGCGTCCGGGTGATCGATCCGGTCTGGCAGGGGCTTTACGCGCCCGCCATCCGCGCCGTTGACTGGCTTGCCAACCGCATCAACCGCTTGCAAAGCCTGACGGTGCGCCGCCATTTGCTCTTGATGTTCCTCACCCTGATGGTGATGCTGGTGTTGGCGGCGATTAGGCGGATGCTGACATGAGCGCCGTCTGGCAAATCCTGCAGGCCCTGCTCTGCGTTGCCTTGGCGCCGCTCTTGACCGGCATCGTCCGCTGGGTCAAGGCCCGTCTGGTGGGGCGGCGCGGCGCCTCGCCGATCCAGCCCTACCGCGACCTCATCCGCCTGTTGCGCAAGGAATTGGTGCTGGCCCAGGACGCGAGCTGGTTGTTCCGCGCCGCCCCCTACTTGGTCTTCAGCCTCACCTGGCTGGCGGCGGCGATGGTGCCGGCCTTCACCACCAATTTGCTGCTGATCCCGGCCGCCGATCTCATCACCCTGGTGGCGCTGTTGGGCGCGGCGCGCTTCTTCCTGGCCTTGGCCGGGCTCGACGTCGGCACCAGTTTCGGCGGCATCGGCACCTCGCGCGAGATGATGATCGCCTCCTTGGCCGAGCCGGCCATGCTGATGATCGTCTTCACCCTTTCGCTGTTGGCGGGCACCACCGCGCCGGCCCGTATCGTCGATCATGTACTGGCCGGCGGTATCGGTCTGGAGGTCTCGATGGGTATGGCCTTGATCGCGCTGATCCTGGTGGCGATCGCCGAAAACGGCCGCATTCCCATCGACAACCCAGCCACCCATCTCGAACTCACCATGGTGCATGAGGCGATGGTGCTGGAATACAGCGGCCGCCATCTGGCCTTGATCGAGGCGGCGTCGATGGTGCGTCTGCTGCTCTACGTCTCGCTCTTGGCCTGCATCTTCGCGCCCTGGGGAATCAGCCAATCGGGCAAGGGCGAGATCGGCATCCTGATCGGCCTGGCCAGCTACGGCGCCAAGATCGCGCTGGGCGCGGTGGCCCTGGGCGTCTTCGAGACCGCCATCGCCAAGATGCGGGTGTTCCGCTACGCCGACTTCCTGGGCGGCGCCCTGCTGCTTGCCGTGCTCGCCACCATCGTTCTCTACGTCTCCGAGGCGGTGTGATGAATTTCCATTACAGCGCGGCCCATCTGATCGGCGCCCTGGTCCTCCTCCTCGGATTCCAGCTTCTTTATCAGCGCCGCATCGCCGCGGTCATCCGCTCCTTCGCGGTGCAGGCCGCCGCGCTGGCCCTGGCGGCGGCCTGGCAGGCCTACATTCAAGATTCGCCGCATCTTTACATCACCGCCGCCATCGCCCTGGTCTTCAAGGCGATGATCGTGCCCTTCGCCCTCAACTGGCTGGTGGTGCGGCTGGGCATCCACAAGACCGTGGAGACCGCCCTGGGCATCGGTCCCACCATGATGATCGGCGTGGCGCTGGTGGCGCTGTCGATCGTCCTGGTGCTGCCGGTGACCCAGAACGCCAGCGCGCTGACGCGCGAGAATCTGGCGCTGGCGATGTCGGTGGTTCTTCTGGGCCTTCTGATGATGATCACGAGGCGCAACGCGGTAAGCCAGGTGGTGGGCTTCATGGCGCTCGAGAACGGCCTGATCCTGGCGGCGGTGGGCGTCAAGGGCATGCCGCTGGTGGTCGAGATGTCGATCGCCTTTTCGGTGCTGGTGGCGATGATTCTGTTCGGCATCTTCTTCTACCGCATCCGCGAGCGTTTCGATTCGCTCGACCTTCACTATCTCGAATCCTTCCGGGGCGAGCGATGACGCCGGTGGGTCTCATTCTGGGAACGCCGCTGCTGGCCGCCCTGGTCCTGGCCTGGATCACCGATTACCGACTGTCGAGCGCCCTTAATCTGTTGGCCTCGCTGATCACCTTCGGCGCCTCGCTGTTCCTGTTCGGCGTCCGCATTCCCGATTCGCTGTGGCTGTTCGTCGACGATTTCAACATCTACCTGGTGGTGCTGACCGCCTTCGTCGGCCTCACCACCAGCCTTTTTTCCGTCGGCTACATTGCCCGCGAGAAGGCCGAAGGGCATCTCACCGCCCGTCACCTGCGCTTCTATCACGCCATGTATCAGGGCTTCCTCTTCACCATGCTCTTGGCCTTGCTTGCCAACAATCTGGGCGTGATGTGGGTGGCGATCGAGGGCGCGACGCTGACCACCGTCCTGATGGTGAGCCTTTATCGGACGCGGGAATCGATCGAGGCGGCCTGGAAATATTTCATCCTCTGCAGCGTCGGCATCGCGCTGGCGCTGTTCGGCATCATCCTCATTTATCTCGCCGCCCAGCCGGCGATGGGACCGGGACCCGAGGCGATGGCCTGGACCGAGGTTCTGCGCGCCGCCGGGCGCTTCGAGCCGGCTCTGATGAGCCTGGCCTTCGTCTTTCTCTTGGTCGGCTACGGAACCAAGGCCGGCCTCGCCCCGTTGCACGCCTGGCTGCCCGACGCCCATGCCGAAGGCCCGACGCCGATTTCCGCCGTGCTGTCGGGCCTGCTTCTCAACGTCGCGCTTTACGCCCTCCTGCGCTTCAAGATGATTCTGACCGCCAACGGTGCCGCGCTCGATCCCGGTCCGCTATTGATCGGCATGGGGTTAACCTCGCTTCTGCTGGCCGGCTTCATGCTGTACCGGCGCAACGACATCAAGCGCCTGTTCGCCTATTCCTCGATCGAGCATATGGGCATCATCACCTTCGCCTTCGGCATGGGCGGCGCGGTTGCCAATTTCGCCGGCCTCCTGCACATGACCATGCACAGCTTGGCGAAATCGGCGATCTTCTTCGCCGTCGGCATCATCAGCCAGATTGCCGGCACCAAGAAGATCGCCGACATCCGAGGGCTCACGGTCAGCCATCCGCTCTTGGGCTGGAGCTTTCTGGTGGCGGTGGCGGCCATCGCCGGCCTGCCGCCGCTCGGCATCTTCATGAGCGAGTTTCTGGTGGTCAGCTCGACCTTCGCCCGCCAACCCTGGCTGGCGGTGCCTCTTCTGATCGGGCTCTTGGTCGCCTTCGGCGCTTTGATCCTCAAGCTCACCGGGCTGGCTTTCGGCCCTCCCAGCATCGGCGCCAGCCAACGCTACCATCCGCTGGCGCTGGCCCCCTTGTTCGGCCATGTGGCGCTGGTGGCCGTGGCGGGCATCTGGTTGCCCGAGCCGCTGCTGCGCTGGTTTCAGATTGTCGCCCGGTTGTTGGGGTAGGCGATGACCAACACCACCGTCCTTCTCGATTTCTTCCGCTACCGGCCCTCGGCGCCGAACCACCGCCCCTGGCCGCGCTATCGGCTGGAGGAAGCCGACTGGCGAACGATGATCGACATCGTGGCGGTGAGCGATTGGGACTTGCTGGGACTGTGGGCGACGGCGGGCGAGGTTCACGCGGCGCTGCGCGAAAGCGAAAACGCCGCGGTCGTTGTGGCGTCGCTTGCCTGTCCGATGGGCCGCTACCCCGCCCTGTCGGGCGTGCGGCCGGGCGCCATTCGGCTTGAGCGGATGATCCGCGATCTTTGGGGTCTGGAGGCCGAAGGCGCCGCCGACCAGCGCCCCTGGCTCGATCACGGCCGCTGGCCCGTCGCCACCCCGCTTGGCGTGGCCGCCCCCCGCCAACCCGAACGTCTCCCCTACGCCTTCCAGACGGCCGAGGGCGACGGCATCCACCAGATTCCGGTCGGGCCGGTGCATGCCGGCATCATCGAGCCCGGCCATTTCCGCTTCCACGCCAACGGCGAGACCGTGGTGCGGTTGGAGGAGCGGCTGGGCTATGTCCACAAGGGCATCGAATCCTTGATGGCCGGCAAGACGCCCCAGGAAGCGGCGAGGCTGGCCGGGCGGATATCGGGCGACAGCACGGTGGCGCACGCCTTGGCCTTTGCCCGCGCCGTCGAGGCCGCCGCCGGCATCGAGGCGCCGCCCCGGGCCCACTGGCTGCGCGCCCTGATGGCCGAGTTGGAGCGGATCGCCAACCATCTGGGCGATTTCGGCGCCGTCTGCAACGACGCCGCCTTCGTCATCATGCTTGCCCATGCCCTCGCTCTCAAGGAAGGCGTGCTGCGCGCCGCACGCGACGTCTTCGGCCATCGCCTGATGATGGATCGGGTGGTGCCGGGCGGCGTGACGGTCGATCTCGACCGCGCCCAGGCCGAAACCCTGCGCACCCTGGTCCGCCGCCTTCGTCCCCGCTTCGCCGAACTGGAGGCGCTGTACGACGCCACGCCGTCGCTGCTCGATCGCACCGTCGGCACCGGTGTCACCCTGGCCTCGCTGGTGCATCGCTACGCGGCCGGCGGTGTCGTCGGTCGCGCGGCGGGCCGTGCCCTCGATGGGCGGCGCATGCCCGGCTATCCGCCTTATGACGATCTCGATTTCCAGGTGCCGCTGGAAGCCGATGGCGACGTCCACGCCCGGCTCCTGGTTCGACTGGCGGAGATCAAGGAGAGCTTGGCCCTGGTCGAGAAGATCGTCGACGGCCTGCCCGCGGGTCCCCTCATTCGGCCGGTGCCGGAACAAGCCGGCGAAGGTCTGGCGCTGGTCGAGGGCTTTCGGGGCGAGATTCTCACCTGGGTGCGGCTTGACGAGAAGGGCCGGGTGGCGCGGTGTTTCCCGCGCGATCCGTCATGGTTCCAATGGCCGCTTCTGGAAGCGGCGATCGAGGGCAACATCGTCGCCGACTTCCCGCTCTGCAACAAATCGTTCAACTGTTCCTATTCGGGACATGATCTATGAGTCTGCTGCGTCTTCTTGCCCGCGCGCTTCTCAAGGGGCCGATCACCGAGGCGCCCCCCGATCCGGATCGGGCGGCGTTGGCCGATCTGGCGCAGCGCGTGGCCGAAACGGCGCGCGGACGCCTGGGACGCAGCCTGGTGATCCGCGAGGTCGATGCCGGGTCCTGCAACGGCTGCGAATTGGAAATCCACGCTCTTGGCAACCCGCTTTACGACATCGACCGCTTCGGCATCCGCTTCGCCGCCTCGCCCCGCCATGCCGACGTGCTCCTGGTCACCGGCCCCGTCGCCCTCAACATGGCCGAAGCGCTCAAACGCACCTACGACGCCACGCCGGCGCCCAAATGGGTGGTGGCGGCCGGCGATTGCGCCAAGGATGGCGGCTGCTTCGCCGGCAGCTACGCCGTGGCCGGTGGCGTTTCGGCGATTCTTCCCGTCGATTTGGTGATTCCCGGCTGCCCGCCGACGCCGACGGCCCTGCTCTCCGGCTTGGTGGCGCTCTTGGACCAGGCGGCGAGGCGAGGGTGAACTACCGCCACGCCTATCACGCCGGCAACGCGGCCGATGTGGTCAAGCACGCGGTCTTGGCCCTGGTGATCGAAAGTCTGAAGCGCAAGGACACCGCCTTTGCCCTGCTTGATACCCATGCCGGCATCGGCCGCTACGATCTGTGGACCGAATGGCCCAACAAGACCCACGAGTATCTGGACGGCATCGGTCGCCTTTGGGAAGCGCCCGATCCGCCGGCGGCGCTCGAACCCTACCTTGGCGTGGTGCGGGCGCTGAACGGCAAGCTTTTGCGCTTTTATCCGGGCTCGCCGGCTTTGGCCCAGGCGTTGCTCCGGCCCCAGGACCGGCTGATCCTGGCCGAACTGCATCCCGACGACGCCGCCTGCCTGAAAGCGGAATTCGCCGGCGATGCGCGGGTCGCCGTGCATCATCGCGACGGCTGGGAAGCGCTCAAGGCCTTCCTGCCGCCCAGGGAAAAACGCGGCCTGGCGCTGATCGATCCGCCCTACGAGCAGCCCGACGAGCTGGAACGGCTGGTTGGGGCGCTGACGAAAACAAGGGCGCGCTGGCCGAATGGTGTGCTGCTGGCCTGGTATCCGATCAAGGACCGGGAAAACATCGCTGCCTTCAAAGGCCGTTTGGGCGCGGCAATCGGTGCGCCGACGATGGCGATGGAATTGCTCACTCGCCCCGACGATGCCGCCGACCGTCTGAACGGCTCGGGCCTTGTTCTGGTCAACCCGCCCTGGCGGATCGCCGAGACGCTGGCCCTGCTGCTGCCCTGGCTTCTGGCCCGGCTCGACCAGGGCGGCGGCGCGACACGGCTTGACTGGCTGGTGCCCGACGCCTGAGACTGGCGCCTTCAATCGAGGAGATGGGTGTGCGACGGATTTGGCGAATTCTGGTGACCCTTCTGGCCCTGCTGGGTCTTTTGACGATCGGGCTTGGCGTCGCGGCCGGCATTCTGGCCAGTCGTCTGGCCGATCATCATCATCGCCCCAGCCTGCCCGACAAGATCGTGCTCGATATCGATCTCGATCGCGGGCTTGACGATCACCCGCCGGGCGACGGCCTGGCGCGCTTCGCCAGACCCGAGCGGCCGGCTCTGCGCGATCTGGTGGAGAGCCTGGAGCGCGGCGGCACCGATTCCCGCGTGCTTGGCGTCGCGGTCCGGCTGGGCCGCGCCCATCTGGCCCTGGCGCATGTTCAGGAATTGCGCGACGCGCTGGCCCAGTTCCGCGCCAAGGGCAAATTCGCCATGGCTTTCGCCGAGAGCCTGGGCGAATTCGGCAACGCCACCGGCGAAACCTATTTGGCCGCCGCCTTCGACGAAATCTGGTTGCAGCCCTCGGGCGATGTCGGCCTCACCGGCTTCCAGATCGAGATGCCCTTCTTCAAGGGCACGCTCGACAAGCTCGACATCACCGCCCGCGTCGGGCGGCGTCACGAATACAAGAGCGCGCCCGAGAATTTCACCGAAACCGCCATGAGCCGAGAAATGCGGGAATCGCTGTCTGGCTTGCTGGCCTCGTGGTTCGAGCAGACGGTGTCCGGCATCGCCAAGGGCCGAAGGCTTGCGCCCGAGCGGGTGACGGCGCTGGTCGATGAGGCCCCCTTCGACGCCGAGGCGGCGCGGGCCGTCGGCCTGGTCGATCGCCTGGGCTACCGCGACGAATTCGACGACGGCCTCAAGGACCGTGCCAAGGAAGCCGAGCGCGTCGAGGCCGAGGAGTACCTGGACCAGGCCGGGCGACCGCACGCCAAGGGCCGCAAGATTGCCTTCATCCACGCTTCAGGGCCGGTGGTTTCGGGGTCGCGCGAGGATGGTCCCTTCGGCGATGGCAAATCGATCGCCGCCGACGACATCGTGGGTGCGCTCGAGGATGCCGTCGACGACAAGGCGGTGGCGGCGATTCTGCTGCGCATCGATAGCCCCGGCGGCTCCTATGTCGCTTCGGACACCATCTGGCGCGCCGTCCTCCGCGCCCGCGCCCAGGGCAAGCCGGTGGTCGCCTCGGTCGGCACCATGGCCGCTTCGGGGGGCTATTTCATCGCCATGGCCGCCGAACGCATCATCGCCCAGCCGGCCAGCATCGTCGGCTCGATCGGCGTCTTTGCCGGCAAGCCGGTGCTGGACAAGTTCTGGGCCCGCTTCGGCGTCACCTGGGACGAAACCCATATCGGCGCCAACGCCGATCTGTGGAGTCCCAACCGCGATTTCAGCCCGGCGGCCAAACGCAAGTTCGACGCCACGCTCGATCGCATCTATGCCGACTTCACCGCCAAGGCCGGCAAGGCCCGCCATTTGGAAGGCGCGGCGCTCGACCGGGCGGCGCGCGGGCGGGTCTTCACGGGCTCCCAGGGCGTCGCGGTCGGGCTGGTCGATGAACTGGGCGGGCTGGAGACCGCGCTGGCGGCGCTTCGCCAAGCGGCAAAGATCGGCTCCGAAGAGCCGGTGCAGCTCGTTCCTTTCCCCAAGCCGAAAAGCCTGATCGAAAAGCTGATGGCCGCCGCCGGGCGGGGCGGCCTGCCCTTTGGCCTGGAAGGCGCGGCGCGCTTGGCGGCACTGGTAAGACCGCTTGTCGACCATCTGGAAGCCTTGGCGCCCGGCCGCCCCGCGTCGCTTCGCCTGCCGCCCCTGGAGGCACGATGACCGGCATCGATTACGACTGGGAATACAACAACCGGCGCCGAGTGCCGAATGCCGGCGCCATCATCGAAGGCTGGAAACGGTCCAGCGCCCCGGCGCGCACCGACCATCGCCCGGCCCGGCTCGATCTGGCCTACGGCCCGGCCGCCACGCATCGTATCGATCTCTACGAGCCCGAGGGCGGCAAGGATCGTCCCCTTATACTTTTCATTCATGGCGGCTATTGGCAGATGCTCGACAAGGCGGATTTCGCCTTCATAGCGCCCCCTTTTACCCGCCTGGGGGCACGTGTCGCGGTGGTCAACCACACGCTTTGCCCCGCCATTGCCATGGCCGGGCTGGTCGAGGAAATCCGCCAGGCCGCCGCCTGGCTTTACCGCGAATTCAAAACGCCGCTCGATGTCATAGGCCATTCGGCGGGCGGCCATCTGACCGCCATGCTGGCCGCCGTCGATTGGCCGGCCTGGGCCGGCGACCTTCCCGCCGATCTGGTCCGTTCCGGCCTTTCGGTGAGCGGCCTGTTCGATCTCGAGCCATTGCGCCACATGTATGTCAACGATGCGCTGGGTTTGGACGCTGCCGAGGCCAAACGGCAAAGCCCGATGTTCCTTACGCCCAAGCGGGTGCCGCCCTTGGTGCTGGCGGTGGGCGGATTGGAAGGGGCGGAGTTCCATCGCCAGTCCGAGGATCTGGCGAAAGCCTGGCAGGGGCGCGGTTCGGCGATCGAGGTGCTCGACCTGCCCGGTCGCGACCATTTCACCGCCTTGGACGCGTTGATCGAGCCCGATCACGTGCTGCACCAGACCGCGCGGCGGCTGATCGGGGTGTGATCACGCCTGTTTGGCGTCGATGATGCCGCGACGAATGTCGCGGGTGCGCCGGAACAGATCTTCCAGCACCTGACCCTCGCCCCAGCGGATGGCGCGCTGCAGGGCGGTCAGGTCCTCGTTGAAGCGCTGGAGCATTTCCAGCACCGCTTCCCGGTTGTTGAGAAAGACGTCGCGCCACATGATCGGATCGGAGGCGGCGATGCGCGTGAAATCGCGGAAGCCGCCGGCCGAATATTTGATCACCTCGCCCTTCAGCGATTCCTCAAGATTGGTGGCGGTGCCGACGATGGTGTAGGCGATCAGGTGCGGCAGGTGCGAGGTGATCGCCAGCACCATGTCGTGATGGCCGGGGTCCATGATCTCGACCGTCATGCCCACCCCTTCCCACAGCGCGCGGGTGGCGTCGGTGGCGGCGGGATCGGTGCCGGGTGGCGGCGTGAGAATGCACCAACGCCCGTCGAACAGCTCGGCGAACCCGGCCTCGGGCCCCGACTTCTCGGTGCCGGCCACCGGATGGCCGGGCACCAGATGGACGCCTTCGGGCAGGATCGGTCCCAGATCGCGAATCACCGCCTGCTTGACCGAGCCGATATCGGAGACGATGGCGCCCGGCTTCAGGGCCGGCGCCATCCGCTCGCCGATCTCGGCGTAGGTGCTGACTGGGGTGCAGATCATCACCAGATCGGCATCCTTGGCGGCCTGGCGCGGATCGGCAACCATGTCGTCGACCAGCCCCAAGGCGCGGGCCTGATCGCAATGGGCCGGGTTGTGATCGGCCGCCACCACCGTACGCGCAAGGCCCGCCCGCTTGACGGCGCGCGCCAAGGACGAGCCCATGAGCCCGATGCCGATGATCGCCAGACGCTGGAAGCGGGGGCCGCTCATTTCTTGGTCACGAACTCCTTGAGCGCGGCGACCACCGCCTTGTTCTCCTCGTCGGTGCCGATGGTGATGCGCAGGCAATCGCCCAGACCGTAGGGAACCATCTTGCGGGCGATGATGCCTTTCGAGATCAAGAACTTGTCGGCGGCATCGGCGTTCTTCGCCGGTTCCTTGGCAAAGCGGACCAGGATGAAGTTGCCGACGCTGGGCACCACCTCAAGACCCAGCCCGCGCAGCTCGTTGGTAAGCCAAGGCAGCCACATGTCGTTGTGGGCGCGGCAAAGATTGAGGAATTCATCGTCGGCCAAGGCCGCCACGCCCGCCGCCTGGGCCGGCGCCGGCACGTTGAAGGGATTGCGCACCCGGTTGAGTACGTCGGCGATGTTGGCGGGCGCGTAGGCCCAACCCAGTCGCACGCCGCCCAAAGCATAGATTTTCGAGAAGGTGCGGCACATCACGGTGTTCTGTCCGGCATCGACCAGCTCGACACCGGCGCTGTAATCGTTGCGGGTGACGTATTCGGCGTAGGCGGCATCGATGACGAGCGGCACATGCTCGGGCAGGCCCTGGCGCAGGCGCTTCATCTCGTCGGCCGAGATGTAGGTGCCGGTTGGGTTGTTGGGGTTGGCGACGAAAACGATCTTGGTCTTGGCCGTCACCTTGGCCAGCAGCGCGTCGACGCTGGTGGTGAGGTTGGTTTCCGGCGCGGTCACCGGGGTGGCGCCGGCCGACTTGGCGGCGATCGCGTACATGAGGAAGCCGTGCTGGCTGTAAAGCACCTCGTCGCCCGGCCCGCAATAGGCGCGACACAACAGGCCCAACAGTTCGTCGGAGCCGGCGCCGCAGACGATGCGGGCAGGATCGAGCCCATACTTGGCCCCGATTGCCTGGCGCAATTCGGCGCAGGAGCCGTCCGGGTAGCGGTGCAGCTCGGACGCCATCTTGGCGTAGGCAGCCTGGGCTCGTGGGCTTGGGCCAAGCGCGCCTTCGTTCGAGGCCAGCTTGATCACTCGCGTGACACCGGGAATTTTCGAATCGCCGCCGATATAGGGGGCAATGTCCATGATGCCGGGGCGGGGCGTGGGCAAACTCATCGGGCACCTCTCCTGTCGGTTCTTTGGCTCGTTTTGGTCGCGGTCGTCGTTTTCGAAGGCATAGGCGCCAGCGGCCGGGCGAAGAAACCCAGCACCCGCCGACGTCGGTAGAGGGCGGATAGGCGTGCCAGCCGCTCATCGTCGGCCACCAACGCCCCCTCCCCCTGAACAAGGGCCAGATGATGGCCTTTTCCGGCCGCCACGGCAACCGGCTGGGCGACCAGCCCGGCCTTGGCCAGATCGGCCTTGAGGGCGGCGCGGCTGATCTCGCTCTCGGTTTCGAGGCCAAGCAGGAAGAGATCGTCGCCCGAGGGTTCGGGCGACGCCGCCGCCACCACAAGGGCCGAGGGTTCGCGCTCGTGCCCGGCCAGGATCGGCAGGCGGGCGACAATGTTCAAGCCGGCCTGGGCCTCCTCCATCAGGATCGGCCACCAGGGCTCGGGCTCGTTCTCGGCGGCGGGCGGCAAGAGGCCGAGCGCCGCCTGACCGGCGGCAACCGCCCCGATCACCCGCTTGGCGCTGGGCAGGGGCTCGAGATCGATGGCGGCGCCGAAATGATCGCGGGCCAGATCGTAGCCGATGCGCGAGCGGCCGGCGGCCAGCAAGGCCACCGTGAAATCGGGCGCCTGCACCTTGACCAGCCCGCCCATCAGTTCGCGCCAGATCCGCACCAGGGTCTCGGGCGGCAACGGACCCGTGTGGCGGGCCAGAAGCCTAGCCAGCACCGAAGCCTCACGGCCGGGCCGGAAGACCGGACCGCCGGTTTCCTTCTTGACCTCGGCGATCGATTCGACGATCGCGGCGCGCTTCAAGATCAGATCGTGAATCCGATCGTCGATGCCGTCGATGGTTTGGCGAAGCTTGGCGAGGTTGGCGGGCGGTTTCATGGAGGCCGGACTGGTTCGACAATGCCCCAACATCTAGCCTTCATAGCCCTAGAAAGCAAAGGGAACCTTGCCGGGTGGGACGAAGAAATCATTGACAGACTCGCCCCCCAACCCTAGCTATCCAGTTCGGTATCGCAAGGAGCCCAAGGGGATGGTCCTTCCCCCGATCAGCAGCCAGGCCGTCGATCCCCGCACCTCCCGTTGCCACACGGTCGAGTTGGGGCCGCTGAAGCTTGACAGCGGCGTGGTGCTGGAGCGTTTCACGGTGGCTTATCAAACCTACGGCCGGCTGAACGCCGCCAAGTCGAACGCCATCCTGATCTGCCATGCGCTCACCGGCGACCAGTATGTCGCCGACGCCCATCCGGTCACCGGCAAGCCCGGCTGGTGGCACATGCTGGTGGGGCCAGGCAATCTGTTCGACACCAGCCGCTATCAGCTTATCTGCGCCAACATCCTGGGCGGCTGCATGGGTTCGACCGGTCCGCGCGAGGTCAATCCCGCCAGCGGCAAGCCTTGGGGACTGTCTTTTCCGGTCATCACGGTGGGCGACATCGTCGCCGCCCAGGCGTTGCTGATCGACCATTTGGGCATCGATCAGCTCTTTTGCGTCATCGGCGGCTCGATGGGCGGCATGCAGGTTCTGGAATGGGCCTCAAGTTTCCCCGAACGGGTCTATGCGGCAGTGCCGATCGCGGCAGCCGCCCGCCATTCGGCGCAGAACATCGCCTTTCACGAGGTCGGACGCCAGGCGATCATGGCCGATCCCGATTGGATGGGCGGCGATTATCTGCTGGCCGGCACCAATCCGCACCGGGGCCTGGCGGTGGCGCGGATGGCGGCGCACATCACCTATCTGTCGGAAACCGCTTTGCACCGCAAATTCGGACGCAAACTTCAGGACCGCACCCAGGTCACCTACGGCTTCGAGGCCGATTTCCAGGTGGAAAGCTATCTGCGCCACCAGGGCTCGACCTTCGTCGACCGCTTCGACGCCAATTCCTATCTCTACATCACCCGGGCGATGGATTATTTCGATCTCGCCGCCCAGCATGGCGGGGTGCTGGCCAACGCCTTCAAGGCCACGCCGGTACGCTTCTGCGTCGTCTCCTTCACCAGCGATTGGCTGTTCCCGACCCGCGAAAGCCGGGCCATCGTGCACGCGCTCAACGCCGTGGCGGCCAAGGTGAGCTTCGTCGAGGTCGAATCCGACAAGGGCCACGACGCCTTCCTGCTCGATGAACCGGAATTCCACAAGACGCTGGCCGGCTTCCTTGACGGTCAGGCGACGCACCGGGGCCTGACGGCCAAGGCGGCGGAATGAACAGCGGCACGCTGCGCGTCGACCTCAAGCTGATTGCCGATTGGGTGGAGCCCAAGAGCCGGGTGCTTGATGTCGGCTGCGGCGATGGCGAATTGCTGCGCCATCTGGCGCACGAAAAGAACGTCGATGGTCGCGGCATCGAACTCAGCATGGCCGGCGTTTCGGCCGCCGTGCGCCGCGGTCTGGCGGTGATCCAGGGCGACGCCGACACCGACCTCAAGGATTATCCTTCGGGCGCCTTCGACACCGTCATCCTGTCGCAGACCTTGCAGGCGACCCGCAACCCGCGCGAGGTTCTGGCCCATCTGCTGCGGATCGGACGGCGCGCCATCGTCTCTTTTCCCAATTTCGGCCATTGGCGGATTCGCCTCAACCTGCTGGCCTTCGGCCGCATGCCGGTGACCGCGGCGCTCGACGCCAACTGGTACGACACCCCCAATATCCATCTATGCACCATCCGCGATTTCACCGCGCTGGCCGGCGAATTGGGCCTGTCGATCGAAAAGGCCGTTTCGCTCACCCAAGAGGGCCGCGTGCGGCCCTTCGCGCCGGGCGATGCCTGGGCGAACCTGCTGGGCGAGCATGGGTTGTTCCTGCTGTCGAACCGAGCGAACCGTTAAAGGTCTCACGAATAGAGCAGCACCGATTCTTTGATCCCCAGCGCCCGGGCCAGGCGCTCCAAGGGCTTGTCCACCACCTCAGGCGTGAAGGCATCGTGATCGGGCGGCGCGGTCAAGGCCAGAATACCATCCACCAAACCCAACCGGCTGGTGCCGAGGATTCGGGGCGCTCCGCCCGAGACGACATGGCCCAACCGAAGCGCCAAGCCCAGCGCCTCGGCCTCGCGCCAGCGTTCGTCGGGCAACAGGGCCAGGACCGGTTGGATCAAGGGTGCTTCGGCAGTGCCTTGGTAGCGAAAATGCTGCACCAGGGCCAAGAAGATCCGTTCCTCGTGATCGAGCCCCATGAAGGGCAGGCGCAGCACGCCAAGATAGGCTTGCTCGGCCCGGTAATCGGGATGCTCGTGCCAGAAAAGATCGGACAGCAGCACGGCGGCCTGGCGCAAGCGCCTCTCCTTGGCGCCTGCGACCGGAAAAAGCGGATCAAGCCAGGCCAGGACTTCCTCGGCATGCGGGCCGAAGCGCCCCCGCGCCACCGCCAGATCGCGGGCGGCGGACAGAAGCGCGTCCTCGCGCCGCTTGGCTGGGGCCAAGCGCTGATAGAACTGGCCCTCGCGCACGCCATGCACCGAGAAAATCAGCCGGTCGGGCTTGGCCTTCTGCAACAGGCGAAGTAACACCAAGGCGGCGAAGGGCAGCGCGGAAAGCCGCTTGCGCGACACCGCGCCGAACTTTTCCAAGGAACGGCGGCTTTGCCGCGAAACCAGATCGCACAGCGCCTCGGCCTGGGATCGGCGCAGGCTGAATTGGTCGATAACCTGAAGCGGATAGCCGGTCTGGGCGATGAAGAGGCGGGCCAGCGACCGCCAGGAGCCCCCAATGGCGTAGAACGGCTGGCCCTTGCCCTGATTAAGCCAATCAAGCTGGGCAAGATGATCGTTGACGGTCGCCAGGGCCTGGCCGCGATCTTCGCCCGCTTGGCCGAAGAGACGCAGAACGCCCAAAGGCAGCGAGGCGTTGGCGCCAAATCGGCCGTTCTTCAGCACCATCAAATCCAGGCTGCCGCCGCCCAAATCGGCCACCAAGCCGGTGGCCTTGGGCCGAGCGCAAAGAACGCCTTGGGCCGCCAATTTCGCTTCCTCGACGCCCGAAAGCACACGAAGCGAAAGGCCCAGTTCCTGCTTGGCCCGCCGGACGAATTCGGGCCCATCGGCGGCGTCGCGCACGGCCGCGGTGGCCAGGGCGTCGGTTTTCGCCACCTTCATCCGCTTGGCCAATTCGGCAAAGCGGCCAAGCGCCGTTAGGGCCATCGGCACACCCGTGGGATTGAGGCGTCCGCTGGTGCCCAGGGTCTCGCCCAGGGCGCACAGCACTTTTTCATTGAACAGCGGCACCGGCATGCGGCCGGCCAAATCGTAGATCACCAACCGAATCGAGTTCGAACCGATGTCGATCAAAGCGTAGGGGCGTCGCTTCGCCCCCGCCGGCATCGGGTTCGAACCGCTCATTCGCCGAGAACGAGCTTTCGCGCCGGCTTGCTGCGCTCGAGCGCGCTGCCGCGCCCCGACAGGCTGGGATTGGTCATGAAATAGGTGTGGGCCGAGAAGGCGCCCTCGCCGGCTTTGAGACGCGTGTAGGTGCCGTCCGGCCCCAAGACCCAGCTTTGGGCGACGTCCTTCAGATTGGCGATCATGATCTGATCGAGAATCTGGCGGTGCACGGTGGGATTCTCGACCGGCACGAAGGTTTCCACCCGCCAATCCATGTTCCGCTGCATCCAATCGGCCGAGGAAATGAACACCTTGGCCTGACGGGAAGGCAGCTTGTGGCCGTTGCCGAAACAGATGATGCGGGCATGTTCAAGGAAGCGGCCGACGATGCTTTTTACCCGGATGTTCTCGGACAGGCCGGGCACGCCGGGGCGCAGGCAGCAGATGCCACGCACGACCAGATCGATCTGCACCCCGGCGCCCGAGGCGGCGTAAAGGGCGTCGATCAGCTTGGCGTCGACCAACGAATTCATCTTGACCCAAATGGCGGCCGGGCGGCCGGCCTTGGCGTGCGCCACCTCGTCCTCGATCAATTTGAGAATTTTGGCGCGCAGGCCCAAAGGCGCGATCGCCAGCTTTTCCATGATCTCGGGCTTGGCGTAGCCGGTCATGTAGTTGAAGGCCCGGGCGGCATCGCGGCACAGTTCGGGGTCGGTGGTGAAAAAGGACAGGTCGGTGTAGATCTTGGCGGTGATCGGATGGTAGTTGCCGGTGCCGAAATGGGTGTAGGTGTGAAGCGCCTTGCCCTCGCGCCGCACCACCATCGAAATCTTGGCGTGAGTTTTGAGTTCGAGGAACCCATACACCACCTGGGCACCGGCGCGCTCGAGATCGCGGGCCCAGCGGATGTTGGCCTCTTCGTCGAAACGGGCCTTCAGCTCGACCATGCAGGTGACCGACTTGCCCGCCTCGGCGGCTTCGATCAGCGCCTTGATGATCTGGGAATCGTGGCTGGTGCGGTAGAGCGTCTGCTTGATCGCCACCACGTTGGGATCGCGCGCCGCCTGGCGCAGGAACTGCACCACCACGTCGAAACTTTCGAAGGGGTGGTGGACGACGATGTCCTTCTTCTTGATGGCGGCGAAGCAATCGCCGCCGAAATCGCGGATGCGCTCGGGGAAGCGGGCGTTGTAGGGCTTGAATTTGAGATCGGGGCGTTCGTCGACAATCAATTGCTTGAGATCGACGGTGCCGATCAGCCCATCCATGACGAAGATGTCGGAATGGTCGGCGTTCATCTCGTCGACCACCAGATCGAGCAGGTCTTGCGGCATGCCGGCGCTCACCGACAGACGGATGCAATTGCCGCGTCGGCGGCGTTTGAGCGCGCTTTCGAAGACACGCACCAAATCCTCGGCCTCGTCGTCGATTTCCATTTCGCTGTCGCGGATGACGCGGAAGACGCCGCCGCCCAGGGAATCGAAGCCGGGGAACAGGCGATCGAGATTGAGTTCCACCACCGCCTCCAAGGGCAGGAAGCGGATCGCCTCGCCCGGCAGGCGGATGAAGCGCTCGACCTGATGGGGCAACGGCACCAGGGCGCGCATGATCTCGGTCTCGCCCGGGCGGGTGAGGTTCATGATCATGGCGAAGCCCAGATTGGGCAGGAAGGGAAAGGGATGGGCCGGATCGATCGCCAGCGGCGTCAACACCGGGAAAATGTTTTCCTGGAAATAGCCTTCCAACCAACGCCGGTCGGCTTTGGAGAGTTCCTCGGTCTCGACCACCGCGATGCCCGCCTCGCGCATCTCGTCCCGAAGACCCAGCCAGCATGCCTGTTGCTTGCGCAGCAATTCGCCGGCCTGCCCGTTGATCGCCAGCAACTGCTGGGCCGGGGTAAGACCCTCCTGGCTTTCGGTGGTGACGCCGGCCTCGACCTGTCCCTTCAGACCCGCCACCCGCACCATGTAGAATTCGTCAAGGTTGGCCGCCGAAATCGACAGAAAGCGAAGCCGCTCCAACAGGGGATGGCGGCGATTGTCGGCCTCTTCCAACACGCGGGTGTTGAAAGCGAGCCAGGACAGTTCGCGATTGATGAACCGTTCCTTCGATTTGGGGGTTATGACCGCCGGCAGGGTCGGTAGAACCGGCGCCGCCGGGACGCTGACATCGATAATGGCCGCCTCGTTCACGCGAGCACCTTTCTTCGAGTTTGGGACCGGCCTTCCCCGGCCGGCCGGAACGGGTAGTATAATGCCGTCGAAGGGGGATGTCATGACGGCCAAGAAGACGATTTACCTGCTCCGCCACGCCAAATCGGTCCGCGATGACCCTGGCCTGGCCGATTTCGACCGGCCGCTCGCGCCCCGGGGCCGGTCGGCGGCCAAGACAATAGCCAAATATCTTAAAGGCCTTAGGCCCCGCCCGGCCTTGGTGCTGTGCTCGGCCGCAAGGCGGACCTGCGAGACCCTGGCGGCGTTAAAAGCCGATCTCGATGGGGCGGTCCTCAAGATCGAAAACGGGCTTTATTTGGCCGCCTTGGCCAATCTGGAGAAGCGCTTGAAGCGACTGCCCGATGCCGTCGCTTCGGTGCTGGTGATCGGCCACAATCCTGGGCTGGAGATGCTGGCCTTCCGTCTGACCGATCCTCGGGCCAAGGGCACCGATTCCGAGGCTCTGGAGCGGATGAAGGGCAAATTCCCCACCGCCGGGCTGGCGATCCTGGAACTGCCCGCCCGCTCCTGGCAAGCCCTGGAACCGGCCTCCTGCCGGCTGATTGGCTTCGTCAGGCCAAGGGATTTGGAGCGGTAGAAGCAATTTTCATAAGCTCATGATACATATCGATTAAGCTATCGTAATATACGTCATTCGCATTGTAATATGGTGCTGTTATTTCTGCGATTGGCTTCAAAGTAACAGGGTATTTTCCATCAAGTATTATTTCTTCTGCCATTTTGACATACTTCATTCTTTCGTCAGTAAAATCGAATCGGGATATTCTTTTGCATTTTTCGATCAAAGAATGGCCTTTCAATCCTCCGAGACTGCCATCCTTTATTTCGTCTGGATGCTGGCTCACATAAGCGGCCTTAACTGCAAGCTCAAGACTGAAAGCGATGCAAAACGCCGCAGGTCTTCCAAGATTCATGCGCCATAAGCGCCATTCCGTATGCTCCACTTGCTGATCCTGTTCGTGAATCTCTTCCTTAACTCTGTCGGCCTCCTCTCGTAAGACCTGCGCTGCGCAGTAAAATTGCTGCGCCAGAAACGCCCAGTTTGATGCGCCCTTTGCAACATCAAGTTCCGAAGGCCAATCCGGAAAATTTGGGGAGATTCGTTTCAGATCGATCCGCATCACAGCCATTCCAGAAAATGATGAAACTTATAGGATATCTTCTCAACTTGCAAAAGACCTTACCAGAGCCTAGATTTTTCTTATGGTTGAACCGACACTCGAACTGATTCAAGCGATGCTGCAACGCGTACTCGACAGCTTGCGCGAGCATTCGGCCGAGTTTCGTGAAATCAAGTCGCGTCTGTCGCAGATCGAACACGCCATCGGCGGCCTGCATCGCGATAACGCGGTTCATTCCGAGAATGCGGCTCTTTTGAACGCCCGCATGGATCGCTTGAGCGATCGGTTGGCCCGTGTGGAACGACGTCTTGAGATCGGCGAAGCCTGATCTTCACCTCACCCAACAATCAAACGAAACCCGTACCGAGGTCAGGCCTTGGAGTTTAGCCGGAGCTGCCCGTTAGGGCTGTTCGAAGGTATCCTTGTGCGATTCAAGGGCCGCGGCAACCACGATATCGCCGAATTCGCGCAGGAAAACCGAGCCTTTGACGGTGCGCTGAACAAGCACGCTGCGCCGATCGTTCTCATCGACCTTGCGCTTGACCAGGCCAAGCTCGCCCAACCGGTCGAGCGCCCGGCTGATCGCCGGCTTGGAGACGTTGAGGGTTTGCGCCAGTCCCCGCACCGTGTGCGCCGGCTGGGTGAGATAGACGGTGAGCAGAAGGGCCATTTGGCGGGCGGAGAGGTCGGGGGCATCGCGGCGCACACTCTCGACGATGGCCCCGCGCCACAAATCGAGGGCCTGCACCGGCTTTAATTGGATTCCCATGTCGCGACCGTATCGTTCCGCCAGCGAATTGTGTAGCCGACCGCAGAGCGGAGGGCAACCCTTATTCACTAACCACGTTGGAAGTTAAGAAGGCTTTAAGGGACCTCGGCCAAGCTTGCGGGCGCGACGCGGCGGATATTCTGATTCCAGCATATGAAACAAAGCTCTAATCGTCATCGCCTCGCCGCCGGAGGGTCGGCCGGGGCGCGACTCGGAATTCCAGGCGTATAGGTCGAAATGGGCCCAGGATACCCCCGACTCGACGAACCGTTCGAGAAACAGGGCGGCAGTGATCGCCCCGGCAAAAGGGCTGTCCGGGGCGCTGTTCAAGTCGGCCAGCTTGCTGTCCAGCATCGTGCGATAACCAGGCCAGAGCGGCAGCCGCCAAACCGGATCGGCGACCTTCGCGGCATGATTTTCGATGCGCCCGGCCAGGCGGTCGTCGGGAGTGAAAAGAGCCGGCAGATCCGGACCCAAGGCCGAACGCGCCGCGCCGGTCAGGGTGGCAAAATCGATCAACAGCTCGGGCCGCTCGGCCGAAGCCTCGGCCAAGGCATCGGCGAGAATCAGGCGGCCTTCGGCGTCGGTGTTGCCCACTTCGACCGTGAGCCCGTTGCGCATGCGGATGACGTCGAGCGGGCGAAGGGCGTTGGCGCCCGGCATGTTCTCGACCGCCGGGATGAGCACGCGCAGGCGCACCCGCAACTTGCGGGCCATCACCAGTCGGGCCAAGGCCAGCGCGTGCGCGGCGCCGCCCATATCCTTTTTCATCAACTTCATCGCCGACGAATTCTTGAGATCGAGGCCGCCGGAATCGAAACAGACGCCCTTGCCCACCAACGTCACCTTGGGGGCTTTGGGATCGCCCCAGACGAGATCGATGAGAGCGGGCGGACGGGCGCTTCCGCGACCCACCGCGTGGATGGCCGGATAATTGGCCTTGAGAAGATGGGCGCCCTCGATCCGCCTCACCTTGGCGCCGAACTCGTGCCCGATCGCCTGGGCGACTTTCGCCAACTCGCCTGGTCCCAAATCGCCGGCCGGCGTGTTGACCAGATCGCGCACCAGCCGTATGGCCTGCTGGTGCGCCCGCAGGCGATCATGATCGACACCCCCGGGCCATACCAATCGGGCCGCGGCGGGCTTCGCCTCCTTGTAGCGATCGAAAGCATAGCCACCCAAGGCCCAGCCAAGCGCCCAATCGGCGGCTTTCTCGGGGCCGGGCGTCGGATCGAGGCGATAGGTGCCTTTCGGCAGGCTCGACGGCAAGCCGGCCAACGCCCAAACGGCCGGAATCGGTTCGATGCCCGCCACGACACGCGACAATCGCCCCTTTCCGTCCTGGATGAGAAGCAGGCTGCCCGGTTTGGCGGCAAAGCCGCAGGCCTCGGTCCAGGCTCTGACGCCCGGGTTCTGGCGGGCCCGCCAGCGGGAAAAATCCGCCTCCGCCAGCGCCGTCAGCGGGATGGCGCGGCGGTCGGGATTGGCGAGCGGCTGGGTCATGAGTTAGGCTCCTAAGCATCGGGTCGGCGGCCAGAATGCCCGGGTCAAGCCTGGGCGAAAAGGGGGATGGTGAGTCATGTCGCGCTACACGCTGGTCATCGGCAACAAGAACTGGTCGAGTTGGTCGCTGCGCCCCTGGCTGGCGATGAAGCAGGCGCATCTGGCGTTCGATGAGGTCCTGGTGCCGCTGCGCCGGCCCGACAGCGGTGAAAGGCTGCGGGCGCTCTCGCCCTCGGGCAAGGTGCCCGTCTTGAAGCTGCACGAGTTGGTGGTCTGGGATTCGCTGGCGATCCTGGAATTCCTGGCCGAACGCCATCCCGAGGCGCATTTGTGGCCGGCCGATCCCCAGGCCCGCGCGATCGCCCGCAGCGCCGCGGCCGAAATGCATTCGGGTTTCCAGGCGTTGCGCCAGAATTTGCCGATGGACATTGCGGCACGCCTGCAAAAGCCCATTCCCCCGGATGCCCAGGGCGATATAAGGCGCATCCAGGATTTGTGGGCCGCATGCCGCAACCGATTCGGGTCGGGCGGACCGTTTCTGTTCGGCGCGTTCTCGATCGCCGACGCCATGTACGCGCCGGTCGTTACCCGCTTCGTCACCTACGGGGTGGCGATGGACGGCATCGCCCACGCCTATGCCGAGGCGATCGGGTCCCTGCCAGCCATGAAGGAATGGGACGAGGAGGCCAAGGCGGAAGTGGCCCAGGGAATCTCGCCCAGCGGCTAAGGCGGCGCTATTTGATAAGGCCCGCGTCGAAATAATAGCTGGCGGCGCCGGCGTGCAATTGGATCGCCAGTCCCTCGATCGCCTTTTCGGGTTTGATCAGCTTGCCGTTTGGATGGCCGCTGGCCAAAAGCTTCAAGGTGCTTTCGTGCCAAAGCGCCTTGGTGATGCCATAGACCAAGGTCTCGGGCACTTCCGACCCGGCCAATAGAACGACGCCCACCTGCATCACCGGCAGGGCCGCATCCTGGCCGGCATAGGTCCGGGCATCCAAAACGCCCTTGATGAAGAAGGGCGAAGCCTTGCGCAACCGCTCGGCCTCGGCGGCCGGGAAGGGCAGAAGCTCGATGGCGGTGCGGGTGGCGAGATCGCCGATAATCGCCGAAGGCGCCCCATCGACGACGAACAGCGCGTCAAGCTCGCCGGCCGCCATCTGGTCGGCCGAAGCGCCGGGTTTGAGATAATGCGCCTTGAGGTCGGAATCCTTGAGATTGTGGGCGCGCAGAATCGTGCGCGCCGTCACCAGCGTGCCCGACCCCGGTTCGCCCAGCGCCACCCGCTTGCCCTTGAGGTCGGCCACATTGCGGATCTTGACGCCCTTGCGCACCGCGACATGCACGGTGTCGGGATAAAGCACGGCAATCCCGCGCAGGTTGGTGTAGGCGCCTTTGCCGGCAAACACGCCGGAGCCGTTATAGGCCCAGTAAGCGATGTCGGCCTGGACGATGGCGGCATCGAGACGCTTTTTGTAGAGCGCCTCGACATTGGCGACCGAGCCGCTCGTCGATTGCGCCACCGCAACCAGCCCCGGCACGCCGCAACTGCCGCCCTTTTCACAGTCGCGCGAACCGGGAGGCTTGCTGATCGCGTTGGCGATCAGGCCGCCGATCGGAAAATAGGCGCCATCCACTGGGCCGGTACCCAACCTAAAGAAACGAGTATCCTGCGCCCAGGCGGGGATCGCCAGGATCACCAGACAGAACAGGAACAGTTTCGGCACCGCTTTTCGCAAGGGTTCGCTCTTGACCGAGGGTGGGCGGTTGTTTTGTTTCCATAGCATAATTACATCGAAAATGTGTCCTTTTTTCGGCGTCCGCCGAGCGGCGCTCTGGCATCCCTTGGGATGGCGCGCTAAGGTACGCCCCCTTTCTTCGGGATCGAGGTAGGACGTGCGTTATGTGAGCACTCGGGGCCTGGCCCCTCGTCTGTCCTTCGAAGACGCCCTGCTGGCTGGCTTGGCCCGGGACGGCGGTCTCTATGTGCCCGAAAGCTGGCCCCGCTTCACCAAAGCCGATTTCGGCGCCTTCCAGGGCTTGGCCTATGCCGAGATCGTGCATCGGGTGATGAAGCCTTTCGTTGGGCGGTCCTTCAAGGACGGCGACCTTCAAGCCCTAGTGGCCGAGAGTTATGCCGGCTTCGATCACGCCGCCGTCGCGCCGCTGGTGCAGATCGGCCGCAATCAATGGGTCCTTGAGCTCTTTCATGGTCCGACCTTGGCCTTCAAGGATTACGCGCTTCAACTGTTGGGCCGCCTGTTCGCTAAAGTGATGGCCAAACGGGGCGAGAAAATTTGCATCGTCGGCGCGACATCGGGCGATACCGGTTCGGCGGCCATCGAGGCCTTCCGCGACCGGCCCGGCCTCGACATCGTCATTCTGCATCCGAAGGGACGCGTTTCCGAAGTCCAGCGCCGCCAAATGACCACCGTGCCGTCCGCCAACGTCCACAACCTTGCCATCGCGGGCAGCTTCGACGATTGCCAGGATTTGGTGAAGGCGATGTTCAACGACACCGCCTTTCGCGACCGGATGAACCTGTCGGCGGTCAATTCGATCAACTGGGCCCGCATCCTGGCCCAGACCGCCTATTACGTCGCCGCTGGGGTGGCGTTGGGCGCCCCCCATCGCTCCTTCACCTTCGCGGTGCCGACCGGCAATTTCGGCAACGTCTTCGCCGGCTGGGTGGCCGGCAAACTCGGTCTGCCGATCGACAAACTGGTGGTGGGCTCGAACAGCAACGACATCCTCACCCGCTTCTTGGAAAGCGGCGCCATGCAGATGGCGCCCGTGGTGCCAACCTTGAGCCCCAGCATGGATATTCAGGTGTCGTCCAATTTCGAGCGCCTGCTGTTCGCCGTCATGAAGGGCGACGGCGCCAAGGTCGCGCATCTGATGACCGCGTTCCGCGCCACCGGACGCTTCGCCCTGTCCAAGGCCGCGATGGCGATGATCGCCAAGCAATTCATCGGGCATCGCTTCGATGACGCGGCAACCAAGGCGGCCATCCGCGGCCTGCACCGCCTGACCGGCTTGGTGCTTGATCCCCATTCGGCGATCGGGGTGGCGGCGGGTCTGGAATCGCACGATTACAAGCGTTCGACGCTGGTGGCGCTGGCCACCGCCCACCCGGCCAAGTTCCCCGACGCGGTCTTTGCCGCCACGGGCATCCGCCCGGCCTTGCCACCCCGGCTGGCCGATCTGATGACCCGGCCCGAGCGGGTGACGGCGCTGCCCAACGATCTGGGAGCGGTTCAGTCCTTTATCCGCGACACGGTGCGCCGATGACCGTTTCGGTCACCCATCTCGACAACGGCCTGACCGTGGTCAGCGACGCCATGGACACCGTCGAGACGGTGTCGGTGGGCGTCTGGGTCGAGGCAGGTACCCGCTACGAGACCGCCGCCCAGAACGGCATTTCGCATCTTCTGGAACACATGGCTTTCAAAGGCACCCCTAGCCGCTCGGCCCAGGCGATCGCCGAGGAGATCGAGGCGGTGGGCGGGCATTTGAACGCCTACACCTCGCGCGAGAACACCGCCTATTACGCCAAGGTGCTGAAGGAGGACGCCGGCCTGGCGCTTACCATTCTGGCTGACATTCTCCAGCATTCGACCTTCGACCCCGTCGAACTGGGGCGCGAGCAGACGGTGATTCTGCAAGAGATCGCCCAGGCCGACGACACGCCCGACGACATCGTCTTCGACTATTTCCAGGCCGCCGCCTTCCCCGACCAGCCGATCGGCCGGCCGGTCTTGGGCACCGGCGCCATCGTCAAGGGCCTGACGCGCGAGACCCTGAACGCCTACCTCGCCCGCCATTACGGCCCCAAGCGGCTGGTGGTGTCGGCCGCCGGCAAGATCGCCCATGACTGGCTGGTCGAGCGGTCGCGGGGCTTGTTCGTCGAACTGCCGGCGGCGCCCGCCGCCGATTGTCCGCCCGCCCGCTATCGGGGCGGCGAGAACCGCACGAGCCGCGACATCGAGCAGACCCATGTGCTGCTGGGCTTCGAGGGCGTGGCCTACACCGACGACGATTATTATCCGCTGTCCGTGCTCTCCTCGCTCTTGGGCGGCGGCATGTCGTCGCGGCTGTTTCAAGAGGTGCGGGAAAAGCGCGGCCTGGCCTATTCGGTATATTCGTTCAGCTCCTTCTATCAGGATTCCGGGCTGTTCGGCGTCTACGCCGGAACCGGCGAGAAGGAGGTGGCCGAGCTGGTGCCCGTGCTGTGCGACGAAATCCTAAAGGTGACCGAGACGGTCGGCGCCGAGGAACTGGCTCGCGCCCGCGCCCAGCTTAAGGCCAGCGTCCTGATGTCGTTGGAGAGCACGTCGGCCCGCTGCGAGCAACTGGCGCGCCAGATGCAGGTTTTCCGCCGCCCGATCCCGCCTTCGGAATCGGTGGCGCACATCGAGGCGGTGGATGCGCAGGCGGTTCGGCGCGCCGCCAAGCGCCTGCTTGGATCGCCGCTGACCCTGACGGCGCTGGGGCCGCTCGATGGCTTGGAAAGCTACGACCGCATCCGCGATCGGCTCAAGATCTAGGCCGCCGCCTTCTTCGCCTTGGCCTTGACGATGCGGCGCTTGATGCGCTTGGCCGCGTCGGTGAGCTTGACGTCCGAGGTGCCGAGCAAGAAGGCGTCGATGCCGCCATTGTGCTCGATGGTCTTCAGGCCGTTGGTCGAGACCCGCAGCCGGACCATGGCACTCAGAGTCTCGCTCCAGCTCGACACGTCCTGCAAATTGGGCAGGAACCGCCGCCGTGTCTTGTTGTTGGCGTGGCTGACATTATTGCCGGTGAGAACGCCCTTGCCGGTGACGACGCAACGACGCGACATGACCAAATCCTCTTGCCAAACGGGACTGCGCCCCGGGAACGCGGTTATTTACGGCCCCGGGCGGTCCGGGTCAAGGGAATTTACCCGAACAGCTTGTCGATATCGTCTTGGGAAAAGAGCTTGTCGACCTCGCTTTGCGAGACCCCTTTGCCCTTGAGCTGGGGACCGTTGAGAAGTTTTTGCTCTTCGGTCAGCTCCTTCTTCAGGTTGCCGGCGGCCTCCTTAAGCTCGTCGGGGCGCCACATGCCGATCAGCGCCATCACCCTTTCTTCAATAAATTTCAATGATTTAACAACCTTATTGATCCGCTGGCCGGTGATGTCCTGAAACGAGCAGGCCTCGTAAACGGCGCCGACCCGATCCTCGCATTCGCCCAGCCGCGCTTTCAAAGCCGGATCGGCGACCGCTCCCTTGACCTCGGACAAGATGGCCTCGACGCCCTCCATCGATTCCATGATGGCGTTGGTGGCTTCCTCGGTCGCCTGGACGATGGCGTCGAGCTGGTCGGACATGCTGGTGAAATGGTCCTCGCCGGTCGAGGGTCCGATCGCCGCCAATTCCTTGCGGATGCGCTGGATATGACCGAATAGGCGCAAAAATTCGGCCTTGAGGATCGCGCCTTCGCTGTTCAG
This sequence comes from Rhodospirillales bacterium, assembly GCA_016214125.1. Lineage (GTDB taxonomy): Bacteria > Pseudomonadota > Alphaproteobacteria > Rhodospirillales > WMHbin7 > JACRPC01. The sequence goes on from JACRPC010000014.1 coordinate 142,855, forward strand.
GGGCATTCGCGGCTCCGCTTGGAATTTCCGCTTCGGAGACTAGCGACTAAACGCCCTCCTGGGAAGCCCCGGCAAAGAAAGCGTCCAGCAAGGCGCGCGCTGCGGCAGTCGGCGCCAGGCGCCCGGCTTCGACCTCGGCTTCGAGCTGGGCGAGGCGGGCGGAAACCCCGGCATGGGCCCGAAAGCGTTCGGCCAGAATTTCCTCGATTTCGTTCCACATCCAGGCCCGTGCCTGATGGGCGCGCCGGCGCGCCCGCTCGGCTGTGCCGATCGCCTGGCGATGATGGCCCACCGCCTGCCAAACCGCGTCGATGCCGAGTCCCTCCAAGGCCGAGGCCAGCAGCACGGGCACCCGCCAATCGGGATGAGCGGGCCTCAGCAGATGAAGCGCGTTTTCGTAATCGCGCCTTGCCCGCTCGGCCGCCGGCTTCAGATCGCCGTCGGCCTTGTTGACGATCACCAGATCGGCCAGTTCGACGATGCCCTTTTTCAGGCCCTGCAATTCGTCGCCGCCGCCCGGGACCAGAAGCAGCAAGAAGACATCGACCATATCGGCGACCGCCGTTTCCGATTGGCCGACGCCCACCGTTTCGACGATCACCACATCAAAACCCGCTGCCTCGCAGACCAGGAGCGCTTCGCGGGTCCGCCGCGCCACGCCGCCCAGCGTGCCGCCCGAAGGCGAGGGCCGGATGAAGGCCTTGGGGTGGCGGGCCAGCCCTTCCATGCGGGTCTTGTCGCCCAGGATCGAGCCGCCCGATACCGGGCTGGAGGGGTCGACCGCCAGCACCGCCAGCCGATGCCCCTTCGCAATCAGGGAAAGGCCGAAGGATTCGATGAAGGTGGATTTGCCGGCGCCGGGAACGCCGGTGATGCCGATGCGCACCGCGCCGCCGGCCTTGGGCAGCAGGCGCTCGAGCAGCGCGGCGGCCTGACGGCGATGATCGGTCCGACTCGATTCGACCAAGGTGATGGCGCGCGCCAAGGCGCGCCGGTCTCCCGCCAGAAGCGCCGCCGCCAGATGGTCCGAATCGGGAGTCGCGGCGTCGCTCATGGCGCGGTCTTTTCATCCTGGTGCATCATGCGCTGCAGCGCTTTGACGATGGCCTTGCGCCCTTCGGGCTTGTCCAAACTCTTGATCAGCGACAGGCGAAGCTGGCGCACCAACATCGAGCGGCGCCGGTCCTCTTCGCTGCGGCCGGCAGCCTCGCCCTCCGGCGGCAGCGCCACCACCGGCTTCGGCTTGGCGCCGTTCGCAAGCCGTGCCTTGACCGGCGGCTTGGCCGCCGGCTTCGGCGCGGGCTTCTTGGCCTTCAGGAACTCGAACATGGGACCATCATAACCGAGGGCCTCAATCCGCCGCCATGATCTTGGCAAGCGATTCCTCGGCCGCCAACGCCTCTTGCTGCTGGCGGCGCCACATGGCGGCGTAGGCGCCGTCCTTGGCGAGAAGCTCGGCATGGGTGCCGCGTTCGACGATCCGGCCCTGGTCGAGCACGATGATGGCGTCGGCCTCGACCACCGTGGAGAGGCGATGCGCGATCATCAGCGTGGTCCGGTCGCGCGACACCGCCTTGAGCGCGGTCTGAATTTCCCGTTCGGTATGGGTGTCGAGCGCCGAGGTTGCCTCGTCGAACAACAGGATCGCCGGACTCTTGAGGATGGTGCGAGCGATGGCGACCCGCTGCTTCTCGCCGCCCGACAATTTCAGGCCGCGCTCGCCGACTCGCGTCTGGTAGCCCTCGGGCAGGCGAACGACGAAATCATGAACTTGGGCCAGTTTGGCCGCCGCTTCGACTTCGGCCGTGCCGGCACCCGGCCGGCCGTAGGCGATGTTGTAATAGATGGTGTCGTTGAAGAGCACCGTATCCTGGGGCACGATGCCGATCGCGCTTCGCAGCGATTCCTGGGTGACGGCGCGCAAATCCTGGCCGTCGATGCGGATGGCGCCCGCGGTAACGTCGTAGAAGCGGAAGAGCAGGCGGCCGATGGTCGACTTGCCCCCTCCGCTCGCCCCGACGATGGCAAGCGAGCCGCCCGCCGGCACCGTGAAATGCACGTCCTCAAGCAAGGGCCGATCGGGCCGGTAGGCGAAGGCGACGCCGTCGAATTCGACCGCGCCACCCCGTACGACCAAGGGCTTGGCGTCGGGCGCGTCCTTGATGTCGCGCTCCTCGTCGAGAAGAGCGAACATCGTTTCCATATCGACCAGCGATTGCTTGATCTCGCGGTAGACCATGCCGAGGAAGTTGAGCGGCAGGTAAAGCTGAATCAGGAAGCTGTTGACCAGAACGAAATCGCCCAAGGTGAGCGTGCCCGCCACCACCCCCTGCCCCGCCAATCCCATCACCGCCACCAACCCGGCGGCGATGGTGAAATTTTGGCCGATGTTGAGGACCGAGAGCGTCACCTTGCTCATGATCGCCGCCTGTTCGTAGCGCGCCAGCGCGTGATCGAAGCGACGGGCCTCGTGCTCCTCGTTGCCGAAATATTTGACGGTCTCGAAATTCAAGAGCGAATCGGTGGCCTTGCCCGCCGCCTCGCTGTCGGTCTCGTTCATCGCCCGGCGGTATTTGATCCGCCATTCGGTAACGCCGAAGGTGAAAAGAACGTAGAGCCCGATGGTGCCGCCGGTGATGAGCGCGAAGCGGGCGTCGTAGAAACGCCAGAGCACGCCGCACACCAGAAAAATTTCCAAGATGGTCGGCAGGACGTTGAAGAGCATGAAGGAGAGCAGGAACTCGATGCCCTTGGTGCCGCGCTCGATCGCCCGGTTGAGGCCGCCGGTCTGGCGGTCGAGGTGGAATTTGAGCGACAGGCCATGCAGATGGCGGAAGGTGGTCAGCGCCAGACTGCGGATCGCCCGCTGGCCGACCCGGGCAAAGACGATGTCGCGCAATTCGGCGAAGGTGCCGGCGAGAATGCGGGCCAGGCCGTAGGCGACGAGCAGCGCGATCGGCACCACGGCCACCGCCGGCGCGTTCATGTGATCGACCGCCTGCTTGTAGATCACCGGTACGCCGACATTGGCGAGCTTGGCTAGGACCAGAAACAGGATCGCCGCCAGAACGCGCAGGCGCAGGCCCGGCATGGCGCGCGGCCACAAATGGGGAAGCAGGATGCGGAGCGTCGTGCCCGGTCTTTGCAATCGCGGAACGGACGGCTCGGGCGTCACCTTTTGGCGGCGCCCTTGTCGGGATTGGCCGGGTCGGGCGGGAATTCCGGCGAGAGCGGACTGAAAGGGGCCACGCGGGCGGAGTCGCGCGCGGGCACGTCCACGGCGCTTGGGGAAGCCGGTGGGTTTGCGGCGCGCACCGAGGCGAGCGACGCGACGTTGGCCGGCTGCGGCGCCGGCGACGGTGGCGGAGCGGACGCCAAGGCCGCCGCACCGCCCGGCCACAACACCTTGGCGACTTGGCTGGCCAGCCGGGCAGCGCCTGGATCGGCGCTCTCGGCCGGTGGCGGCACCGCGCTGCTGACCACCGGATCGTGACGAAGGACCGACAGCAACAAGGCGTAAAGCGCACCGGGCGGTCCATCCTCGATGCGGTCGCGCAACAGGGCGTCGATCTCGTTGGTGCGCAGGAATTCGGTGAGTTTATCGTGTTGCCGAAGGTAATCGGCGATCACCGGCCGCAAATGCGGCGCTCCCGCCAGACGATCGGCAAGATCGGCGATGCGTTCGCCTTCGCTTTCGTCGGCGTTGAGAAACAGCCGGAAGAAGGCCCAGCGATCGCCGTCTTGGGTCATCGCCCAGCGGTCGGCCAGATCGCGATGCGCCACCCGCTCGAACGCCAGGGCAAGCTGCGCCGCCAGCGCCGTGAGATCGGACAGCGCCGGCATCGCCAGATCGAGGGCGGAATCGCGCCGCGAGCGGGACTGGGCTTCCGCCAGGGTACGAACGATGGTTTCAGTCTGCTCGGTCGATTTGCGCGCCTGCCAATGAAGCTGACGCAGCGCAAAGGCCAGTTCGCGCTGGGCCGCCCCTTGGCGCAAATAGGCGATGACCAGCCAGGCCACCGCCAGGGGCGCGAAGATGCCGGCGAGCAAGGCGGCCAACTCGCTAGGATGCTGACTGAGGAGATTGACCCAACCGATGCGGCCGTCGACATAGAGCGCCGCCGTCAGCAGCCAGCCGAAGGTGACCACGATCGCCAGGATCAAAAGCGCTAACGCCAATTTGGAAAACCTCCGAACATCTTGGTTACGTTTCGATGTTCTTATGTTATATCCCATCCTGGTCGATAAGGGAATTCTCCGGGCAGGAGCCGCATGTTCGATTTTGTCAGCGTCGACGAACTGAGCGCCCTCTTTCAGGTGGTGATGATCGACGTTGCCCTGGCGGGCGACAACGCCATCGTCGTCGGCATGGCGGCGGCCGGGCTGCCGCTCTTGCAACGGCGCCGGGCGATCCTGATCGGCATCCTTGCCGCCGCCGTTTTGCGCATCATTTTTTCGATTTTCACCGTCCAGCTTTTGAAGATCGTCGGCCTGATGGTGGCGGGCGGCATTCTGCTTCTCTGGGTATCCTGGAAGCTGTGGCGCGAGATCCGCACCAGCCGCAAAGAGGAAGAGGCCGCCGAAGCGGCGCTGGAAGATAAGAACGGCAACGGCCCGCCCACCAAAACTCTTTCCCAGGCGGTAACCCAGATCATCGTCGCCGACGTGTCGATGTCGCTCGACAACGTGCTGGCGGTGGCGGGAGCGGCCCGCGACCATATGTGGGTGCTGATCGTCGGCCTTGGGCTTTCGGTGGTGTTGATGGGGCTGGCCGCCAATGTGATCGCCAAGCTGTTGCACCGCTATCACTGGATTGCCTATGTCGGGCTGGTGATCATCCTCTACGTGTCGCTGGTGATGATTTGGGATGGCTCGAAAATGGTGATGGCCGCCGCCAACGGCGGCTAGAGCGTCGTGCGTTTAATCGGAATCGGCTTAAGGGATTGGTTACGAATTTGTGATTCATCTTGATTGGAGGTGGATCATGGGACGAGCCTATTCGAACGAGCTTCGCAGCCGGATTTACGGCGATATCTCCAAAGGTCAATCCTGCCGGGCGGCGGCGCGGCGTTATGGCGTCAGCGCCAGCACCGGGGTGCGTGTGGCGCAACGGATGTCGGAAACGGGCGCTTTGGCCCCTGGCCGCCA